>JAUVLU010000006.1 GCA_030600585.1 Candidatus Cloacimonadota bacterium
GTCAATTACAATCATATCAGAACTTGCACCGGCAAATTTTAAACTTTTATCAACTAATTCAAGATGGTCTGGTTCTGTGTCAAGAAGACCTAAATCAATAATTGCTCGGTATGATGTTTCTCCAATATTAGTTTGGTCAAATTCAAAACTTTCACCTTCCACATTTGTCCCAAACTCACCTATAGGAACAATTGGTTTTTCAATTAATTCGATTATTTCAGAATACAGACTAAATACATCAGAGTGCATTTTTTTGAATTTTGTATTATTATAAACATCTGTTCCAAGAAATAATGTTTCACCTACTCTAAAATGATTAATTCCTTTTGGTAAAAGATTTTGAAAAATCAAAGGTATTGTTACGGAAGAACCACCTGAAACATATGGAATTTGCTTGTTAAATTTTGCTTCAATTAACTGTTCATATAAACTTAACTGAATTAATTTATCGTGATTTGGCAAAACGCCATACAAACAAGATAAGTTCGCACCAATTCCTATAACTTTAATGTTTTCTAATTTAAAAATTTTTTCATAGAAATCTATGAAGTCTTCACCTAATACACCCTCTCGAAGTTCTCCTAACTCAATCATTATTATGATTTTGTGAGTTTTATTTTGCTTTTTGGCTTCTTTCGATAAAAGTTTAATAGTTTCAATTTGAGTGTTCATACTGATATCTGCATATTTTACAACACTTGATATTGAGCGTTTTGCAGGTGGTTTAATATAGATTGTTTCAATTTTCGGATTAATTAATTTAATCTCTTTCAAGTTTGACACACGAGAGTCGCATATTTGATTTATGTCAAATTTTAACAATTCCGTTAAATATTTTTTATTACCACTTAACATTTTTGACACAATAGACCATTCTATACTATTCTTTTTAAAAATAGTATTAAGATAATCAAAGTTTGATTTTAATTTTTTAATATCTAATGTTATAAAAGCCATTATCTCTCCTTTTTATATCGCATTTCAATATATTTGCTGCTAAATCCAACTTTTTCATATAAAAATCTTGCTGGATTATCGGGTTCTACGTGTAGTGCAATATCACCTTCTGTTAATTTTATTGTTTTTTTCATTAATTGTTTTCCAACACCTTTTCCCCTATGGTCTTTATGTGTTGCTATGTAAACCAATATATTTTCAGGAATATAGTCTTTCATTCCTGTTTGATTTATAACTACTGCACCTATAATCTCTGTATTATTTTTTGCTATTAAAACAAAACCGCCAAAAGATGAATGTTCTCGTAAAGAAAAATCAATAGCTTTTTCAATATCTGCCTTTGGGTCACCGTACTCTTGCAAATTCTCAAATAAAAAATTAATAATCTCTTGCTTTTCTTCTAAACTCGGTTTGTTTGTAGCATTAAATACTTTCATTTCAATCATAAAAATAATTTCCTCTTCCTTAACATCATCGTAAATCCTAATTTGATTAATGATAACTTAAGTGTCAATCACAAAATACTGATCTCGGATTTTCTATCTGTTCCTTTATTATCTTCATTACTTCTTCCGGATTTCTGGTTGAAAACACAAACTTTTTAAACCTGCCTTTCTTCAATGAGAGGACAATGCGTGATCCTCCAATAACATTGTACACTAATCTCCATTTTCCCTTAACTTGTGCCATGCGGATGCCCCAGCCTCCATATTTGAATGTTGAAACATCGTCTAAATAACAGATCTCAATATTTTCCCAGAGAATTGAATGTTTAATAATTCCATAACCAACGGAGAAATATCTGGACGTCATCCTGATTGTAAGTATACTAAAATTAATCATCACTCCCCAAAATAACAGAAACATAAACATATAAAACCAGTTTGGAGCAGGATTAGTTCCGATCGGTCCTACCAAAATCTGATAGAACAATAGAAAAAGAAAGATAGCTATAAAAACGATTAATATAACCACTGTCCATTTCGAGAATATTTTTTCTTCATAGAAATCTTTTGTTTGCATTTTCTACCTCTTTGTAAATCCAAGTTTGTTTAAAAGAAATTTAAGTGTCAACATAGAAATTAGTTAAACCCTCTTTAATTCCCCCTTTCCGTCTTCGTCCCAATTTTTGGGACTACACCGCGACGAGTCGAAGGGGGATGCATTTTCTCTTCTTGCTTTTCTACGTTTCCCTTTTAGGAACAGAGTTCCGTATAAAAGGGAATTGCAAGGGATTCTACACACCCCACGGCTAAAGCCGTACCCCTCTCAAGAGGGGATTTAACTAACCAACTTCTCAATCGCATCCATGCAGATATTCTCAGATCTCTCAGCCGTTTCACTTTCTACATAAACCCGGATGATCGGCTCAGTTCCGCTTTTACGAATATGTATCCAGAATTTATCTCCCAGAATTTTAATTCCATCGGTTGTATCTAATTGATAGTCAGAAAATATTTCAGGAACTTTCTGCATTATCGAGTCGAGTTTTGAGGGATCGACTTTAATTTTATTTTTGGCAAAGTAGTATTTTGGAATCTGATCGGCAAGCTCGGAAACAGTTTTTCCGCTTTCTGCCAGATACGCCAGAATTACCGCCATTCCGGCTGGAGCATCTCTTGTAAAATGGACTTCCGGGCAGATAACTCCACCATTTCCTTCTCCGCCAACAGGACTATTTATCTCCATCATTTTTTTTCCAACATTAATTTCGCCAACTTTAGTTCGATGCACATTTACGCCAAAATATGCAGCAATATCTTCCGAAGCCATCGAAGATGAAAGATTTGTAACGACATCTCCTTTTACTTTGGATAGAATGAATTTCTCAGAAAGCAAAAGTGAGAATTCTTCACCGATGCAATTTCCGTTTTCATCAACTATTGCCAGTCTGTCCACATCGGGATCGGTAGCAAAACCAATGTCAGCTTTATGTTCCTTAACTGCATTTTCTAATTGCTTCAAATTTTTATTCAGCGGTTCGGGAGTGTGCGCAAAAATTCCAGTTGGTTCACTATTCAGTTCGATAACTTCACAGCCGAGTTCTTTCAATAATCTTGGTGAGATCAAGCCACCAGCTCCATTTACGGAATCGATTACAACCTTGAAATTCTTTGCTTTGATCTTTTTAATATTCAAATATGAAATATTCATGATTCTTGCAATATGACGCTCGGCAGCATTATTATCTTGAGTTAATTTCCCAATTTTATCCCAACCGATATAATCGACTTCATTTTGGAAAGACGAAACAAGTTTAGAAGCATTTTCAGGGAAGAGGAACATTCCGTTTTCTGCAACGAATTTCATAGCATTCCATTCGGCTGAATTGTGAGATGCGGTAATAGAAATTCCTCCGCAAGCATCGCTCTCTTCCACTGCCAACAAAACGGTTGGAGTGGATACAACGCCAATATCGATAACATCGCAGCCAACCGACATCAAACCGGCAGTAACCGCATTGAACATTGCCTGACCTGTAACGCGTGAGTCACGACCTACGATTATTTTTCCACGACCCGAAAATATACCAAAATGTGCAGCGTATTTCATTGCGATCTCAGGTGTTAGGCTTTCACCGTAAATTCCTCGTATTCCTGAGACGCTTATCATTAATTTACTCATATTTATTTTCTCCTTAATTTTTTTTATCTTGTTCACAAGTTGAACTTGTGAACATAATTGAAAGCGAAGTTTAACTTCGCATCCATTTGCATTACGGAGTGTCCCGATAAAACGGGATAACGAGAATAATGTTTGCGAAACAGGGATTTTGCATCACTTTAGCGTTCCCAAAGAGGGCTTTGGGAACGAGCAACAATCTTCTTGCTTTTCTTATGTTCTCCTTTGAATCAAAGGAGACAGCAGAGGATTCAAACCCTCACTTCCACAAACTTTGTTTCCACTCTATATTTTTCTCTCACAACTACAGGCAACTTCTCTATAATCGCTTTATATCTGTCAAGCTGCTCTTCATCAAACTTATATCCTGTCTTATAATCTACTATCAGAATCTCTTTATTATGTGTATCGATCATTAAGCGATCAATGCGATATTCTTTGTTAACATCAAAGATCGAAAATTCATTAAATATTTTATCCCAATTATCTTTATTGAAGAATTTACTATTCTCATTTATGAATTTATCAACTTTGGAAATGATTTTTTTCAGCTTGATAATATTCATCAAACTGCCGTATTTAGCGATAGTTTTATTAGAAGCAGCTTCCAATTCCTTTGGCTGAGCGTATTTAATATATGAGAGATATTCGTGCACAATATTACCAATGAGAACACTTTGATTTTCCAAAAATTCTTTCTTAATTTGTTCGATCTTTTTAGGCTCACATAACTTCGCATCTTTTAAGCTGAATAATTTGAATGATTCGTTAAATGAATATTCAACTTCATTAATTTTGTCGGATTCGACTGATTCTTTTGTGATCTTACCATATTCAAGTTTATGATATACAGCAGATATTTCCTGCAGATCATCAGCAAATTCATTATAAATTGTTTTTGTAATAATCTTCAGAATAGAAGAATCGTCTTTTACATCTTTTACCAATTTTTCCAAATCACCTTTTTTGTTGTAATGCAAATAAATGAATAAATTATTCTTTGCTCTGGTGAGAGCTACATAAAGGTTGTTCAGTTCGTCACCCTGATCTCTTTTTTGCACCGATTCGATCAATAGTTGCTTTTGTGATTTTTTAAGAACTTTGTTGTAATTGAATGTGAAAGCATAATCTTCTAACTGTGTGAAATCATCGGAAAAATTATAGTATAAATTAAGACCTGCCCTGTTTCCACCTAATTTGGAAGTAACATCAAAAACAGTGAAAACCGTTTCAAATTGCAACCCTTTCGATTTATGGATTGTAAGCAATTTTATGGAATTACCAATAGTTTGTCCGATCTGCGAATATTCATCTTTTTCCGATAATGCTCTGCAGTATTTCAGGAAGCCGAAAACATCGACTGTATATTCGTGATTTATACGTTCAAATTCTGCTGCAACTTCCAAAAACCGTTGCAGATTTTTTAGTTCTATTTCGCTGGAGAAAACCTGAATGAAACCAAATTCTTCGATTATTAGTTTGATCCTATTTATAAGTGTGCCATCACTATTTTTTATTTTAAGAAGTGAATCAAAAATATTGCTTTCAGTATTTTTTAGAAAATCATCGATTCCAGCAGAATTATTATAAGTATTCAGGATTTTCTCAAGCTCGTTCAGATACATCAGGACAAGATCGGAGCGTAGGAATTTGACCAATTCATAAGGATCTTCATAAACTAAGAAATTCAAAATAAATAGAATCGGTTTTATTGCTCTATATTCGAATAATGATCCGGAAGTTTCCAGCGTATAATCGATTTCATATTCATCCAAAACTTCTGCCATATCTTTCAATTCACTATTTTTACGCATTAATATAGCCGTATCAGCAGGATTTATCGAAGCTTCTTCGATGTGTTTTAACAAAATATTCTGCACAAATTCCTGATATATTTGAGTTCTATTTATTTTATTTTGCAGTCCTTCAATTTGCTGAGTATTTCGCAGATGAACCTGTACAAATCCACCTTCAGGTTTATTGTTGCCAATATCCGAATATTGCCAATTCTGAATGGAATTTAATTGTTCGGAATGGAATAGTCTATTCAGCCAATTCACCATAACGGGTTTGCTGCGGTAAGAAGTTGTAAGGAAACCGGAATTTACTTCGGAACCCAAGATTTTTGCAAATTCCGTTAACAATCTTCGTTCTCCGCCACGCCAACCGTAAATTGCCTGCTTTTCATCACCAACAACGATAATATTACCATATTCCTTTTGTCCAATTCCGCTTATGATCTCTTTCAGCATTGGCTTGAAGATGCTCCACTGCAAAATACTGGTATCCTGAAATTCGTCGATCAGTACAAAACGGGTATTATAGGAAAGCTGCTCATAGAAGATGTTCAGGACGTTTCCATTATCGATGATCGAAAGTTGAGTGTCATATAAAAAGCGGAAAGTATAATAACTGATGTCGGAATGGGTGAAAATTTTATCACGAAATTTTATTTCATCATAAACTTTTAGAATTTCTGCAGCGAGAGAAATAATATTGAGCTGCTCGATAAGTGCTTTATCATAAAAGAGGAAATCAGCTAGAGAAATCTGCATTTCTGCATATAATTCTTTTAATTCAGGATTACGAATTTTACTTCCATTCCAGAGATTTTTATTATCTAAAAGCAGCTTGAAATTATCATCTATAAATTCAGGATTTGTTAGAATATTAAATAAAATTTCAGTGAAATCAGATTTATTAAAATCCGAATTATCAAAGTATGAAATGATGCTTTTCTTAAAATCTTTTTGCAGGAGCGTACCTATCTCAGCATCTTTTTTTATAAATTCGGATTGCAGAAGTTCAATAAAATCTCGAACACGATCTTTATATATTGAGAAAGTTTTTTCCTTTTCTTCTTCGATGTTCAAATTCTGCATTTCAGATAAATCTATAAATTCAAAGAGCCAGCGGTTTTCTATGATGTCGCTGATAAAACTTCCGAATTGGTCAAGATTACGGCGTTTTGCCTGCAAGAAGATATCAGCGAATATTTTTAATTTATCATCTTGTAAAATGTGTTCATAAATTTCAGGTAAAATTTCTTTAGTTATTTTATTATCGATCTTGAATTCCATAATGTTATGATAAGGAGCAATGATGCCGCTGAAAATCGTATTAACAAACGAATCGATCGTGCTGATCCTCACCGCTGTTTTGTTGGTTAGCATCTTCTGATGAACTTCTTTAAGAAAAGCAATGTCCTGCCGGTTGAACTCGATATCGGGATTAATATCTTTTTGAAAACTGGTTTGTAATTCTATGCCTTCTTCTGTATTATCTACTATTTGAGCAAGCTGTTCGAAGATGCGTTCCCTGATCTCGGCAGTTGCTTTTTTGGTAAATGTGATAACCAGAATTTCATCGAAATTAATGCGGTATTTTAAGATTAAATTAATAAATTCAAGAGAAAGCCGATAAGTCTTTCCGGTTCCTGCGCTGGCACGGATCACAATTGGTTTCATTGATATACCTCAATCTTGTTACGAATTTCAATCTCGTTACTAATTTCTGCCTGCCTGGTCGTAGTCCCGCTATTCGGGGCGAAGACTGGATTGGTAATGAATGGTCTTTTCGTTCCCAAAGAGGGCTTTGGGAACGAGAGGTTGAAAATTATTATATGTCTCATTTTATCAACTCCGTTTTCATCTTTAAGTCGCGCCGGGTAATATCTATTTCCTCATAAGTATTTTTTCTCTCTGAAACCATAAAACCATTCTCAATAATATTTTGCAATACATCTGTTATTTCGCTCTTCATATCGAGTCTTTTGGAAATGCTTTTCATATCTTTTTGTTCAATAAAGAAAAGGTAGGAAGAAATATCATCGATCATCGATGGGGAATCTATCAAATAATAGATTAATTCGTAAAACTGCAATTGCCTGCCAAATCTTTTGAGCTTGCTATAATCTGTGTTTCCTGTTTTGAAATCGAAGATAAATTTCTGATTTTGAGTGTGAATACGCAGATCAGATCGTCCGTGAAGGTGTATCTCAAGATCATCGAGATCAAAATATTTCTTACCCATTGTTCTAACTGTTTCAGGGAAAAGAGAGATCGGCTTATCCGATAGTTTCAAGTCATTATGCAAACGGTAGAAGAAGTTTTCAATTCCATTTTTAAGAATTGGTACGAAGATATTAGAAAAATAATTATTCGAGAAATTATGTGGTGAAATATATTTGAAATATCGATCATATTTGATATAATGTTCCACAGCTTGATCTACGTAAAGTTTTGTATTATGAATAAAATTGAAGCTGTTTGAATTATTTTCCAACATCCTTTTTACAACAAGATTAATGATATTGTGGGCAATCGATCCGATTAATTTGCTGCTGAAGTCATTATTTATTTCCGGCTCTCTCGCTTTAATATTTGCTGAGTATTCCAGATAATATTCAAAAGGATTATTCTTCAATTTTTCCCAGCGGTAAAAACTCAGATTCAGTTTATTTTCGGGGAAATGTATATGTTTAAAGCTGAAAAAATCATCTGTAATTATATTTTTTTTGGGAATATCTTTATCTTCGATCAATTCTCTAAAAAGGTGTTGATGTAGCAAATTAAAATTACCGGATTCGACTTCTTCTACCAGATCCTGCATTTTTAATTCTTCCAAAAAAGAACTTATTTCAATATTTCCCTGCAAGTTTTTTCGGGTAAAAGCAGAAACATTTCTGCTGCAGGCTACAAGGCGATAAAAGTAGTATTTATCTCTCATTGTAATATCTTCGTATGTTTTTAATCCCAATTGTTTTCTTTGATTTTCACTAAATAAGAATTGAGTATGCTTCCTATCCGGCAAAATTCCTTCTACCACATTCAAAATGAAAACTTCATTAAATTGTAAGTTACGGGTATCTTGAAGTGAGGTTACAGAAATGCGGTTACCATCTGTTTCCAGTTCATATTTAATCTCTTTTGCTTTTAAATAATCCAGCCATAATTTAAGAAAGTTTGCAGCCGGTTCTTTTGGGAAAATATCTTTCCAATTTGTGATAAGAGAAATATCTTCGAGTGATGCAAAGTCAGATAAGGCAGTGAAGAATACTTCCACAATATTAGTTTTATCTTTATCGGGAGACAGCAAAAGATCGATGTCTATCTCATTTGTGAGAAATTTGATAAAATCTTTTAGATCGTTTACTTGCTTAAATTTCTGCAAGAAAGAGAATATTTTCTCAAAATCTTGCTTGTGTTCCTTATTATCAAAATATTCCAGATCTATAAACTTGAAATCACGATCGACCAATTTAAAAAGAAACGTTCTGAGGTCTTCACGCCGGATTGGTTCTGCAACAAAATATTCCCAAAATTCATCATTTACAAAAGCGTCTAACAAAGATTGCATAGATAACAGAAACGGCTTTCCATCCCTATTTATAGAATTGAAAATGTCGTGTATAATTTGGAAAAACCGGAAAATTCTGGTTGTAGAAAAATTAGATTTTGCGGGAATGGCAAATTTTTGTCTGGAAAGCAGGCTTGCATAAGGCTGACGCTCAAATTGAAAATCGATGACAGTTTCATTATTTTCAAGATTGGAAACAAGTTGCATTATCATTTCCAGCGGCTGTGAAGATGTATATAATTTCAATTTATTTTGCACAAAAGGTTCGATATGTCTGGCATCGAAATTAGATATTGTTAGGGTATCTTCATCAAAGCATTCTTGCGGGATCTGAGAGAGAATGATTACATTTTCTTTGAATTCTTTTAGTAGTTTCTTTTCAAATTTGGTAAAGTAAAATTGGTTAACAACAACTATTTTAGAATACTCGATATTGGCAGGAAAATTATCTGTATTACGGGTGAAAAGATAATCGGTGAAATTTGTTCCATTTAAAAAATGCAGGTAATTTTCTTTAATTGTTTTCAAAAATTCAAATGTTTCTAATTGCCAGTTTCCGGCAGTTTGTTTTTGAGAAAGTATTTCGATAATATTTTCATCTGCAACCAATTCTTCTGTAATTTCTTCCCAGAATTTGAAAATATTTTGTGCAAATGCGATCGATTGATGATAAGTATTTATTTTGAAAAATCGTTTAGCATCATCCGATAAAGACAAGTATAAAGCAAGTGTGCGTTTTTCTTCTTTCAAGATCGGTTTGTCGGAAGCAGATAAAGATTCTTTCCATTCGTCCATAGTCAGGAATTTATGCTCGGTAAAATCCCAATTTGGTTGATACAATTTCTGCGCCTTCTGTTTGCTTCTTCGAGTGGGGAAGAGCAGAAGAGTATTTTCCTCAGAAATTTCCGATAATGCGACTTCTAAAACATTCTGATCGAATGGAATAAATTTAATAAAGCTTTTATTTAATGTTTCATTCATATATTTTTCTCAATCTCTCATTACGAAGCAGAACTACTGGTTATCAATTCTAGTTGGAACCCAATGCCAACCGTCGTAACCTATCAAGCCGAATCCGGTAGCTGCCTGAGAAGGCGGAAGGTAACACACCCCACAGCTAAAGCTGCACCCCTCTGTAGAGGGGATTTTCGCAAGGTAGTCACACATAATTCAATAATTCACAAATTTACAAGATCATCCTTATTTCACAAAGACGGAGCTTTGTGTTACTTCACGGGGAGAAGTTCTGAAAGAGACCTTTTCAAGGTTTACAAATGAAAATATTTCTTAAAATCAGAACCTTTTTTATTGATCCTGAATTGAAAATAGAGAAATAATCCACTGACAGGCAGGATGCAGGCAAAAGCTACAACAGACCAACTTATGAATATTTTATTATGACTAAATCTGTTTAGAATAACTTCGAGACAAACCAGAAAAATGCCGATTGCCAATGTTCCAACCGAAAGAGCTGAGAGTGATGAAAGATTAAAAGATCGAACCCAGAGAATGACAAGCAGGAATAGAATGCCTATTGCAAGAATAATTGGGAAAGCAAGATTTAAAAACCAGGAGTAAGCCGGAATGAAGCGATCCAAAAACCAGAGAAAAATAAAGAAATCGATCATTCCAAGCGTTATCAACAGGTAGGGTCTTTTCTTGAATTTGTGAATGATAAACACCAATAACCAGGAAAAAACAATTGAGATAAGCGGAATACGTGACCAGGTAAGATTGGCAACATAAGCAAAATCTACAGCAAAAACGATGATGGCACTTGCTAACGAAAAGAAAGTGAATAATTCAAAAAACCAGGGATGCAAAACTGCAGGTTTTTCAAATGATGGTTTAACCGTAACTTTCTCATCCTGTTTTATCGCCTTGCTCCCAATCGGTGTGCCGCAAAGTGGACAAAAAGAATGTGCAGCTTCAATTTCAACGCCACAATTTTTACAAATCGGCATAGATCAAACCTCCTTTACAGAGACAGAAATTCCATTCTCTACCAGTTTTGTAAAGAAAAGTCTTTCAAGTTCTCTGCTTTCTATTACGCTGCTAAAATTAATGATCAGATCATTTCCAAAAGAAAGAACAGAACAGCATTTTTTCAATGTATGATTTGGCACCATAATGACATCAAAAGATTTTATAAATGGTTTTGCTTCTTCAGGAATTATTATTGGTCCTAAATTGGAAAGCACACCGGAATGACATTTTTTACCTAATTTGTTGTGCAAACCGGCGAGATAGATGTCTTTAAAAATTAATGGGATTATACGTACAAACGGATTTAATTCTCCACCCACATTGCGGGATACTTGTTTGCCCAGTTCTTTACTGTTTATCTGGATTTGCATACTATGATGCACACTTTTCAAGATTTCATCGAAAGTGAATTCTCCCAGTTTCAAGTCGATTTCGGGAGATACGAACAAAGAAAAATTCCGCATCGTTTTAGAAGGGTGAAATTTTCGCATATTCACCGGTATTTCTAATCTAATGATCGAGTTTTTTGGTTTTTTAATAGTGGATTCTTGATGATAGATTTTCATCAGGCTGAATATGTATAATGCTGTTAAATATTCAGTTGTAGAAACTTGATTCTGCCGTGATAACTTCAAAAATTGATCAAGTGGAATTTTACCTGAGATCATTCTGAAATTATTGTGAGAAAATAGTTTACCGGCTATATGAAAGGCAGAAGAAAGTACTTCAGGCTTGGGGATATTACCGGAAAAGAATTTGAGATGTTCATCTTCAAATTCGCTTGAAGCCGGTTTTTCATCAGGTTGGGGAATCCCCTGAACTTTGCCAATTTGGATGCCGTCTAATCGCAGGTATTCATAAATGAGGGCAAGCAGGAATCGCATTCCTCCATTACCATCGGTGATGATGTGAGAAAAATCGAGTGCAATAGTGCTTTCTCGCACACTTATTCTGATGAGATGAGCTGTTTTGTGAGTATGCTGAAAAGTGGGAATCGGTTCCATTAGCTCAATCGGTGGAATTTTCTGATGTCTTTGTAGATAATACCAGAAAAATCCTCGCCGCAGATGCACCTGAAAATATGGGCAGCGATTGAGAATTTTTTCCCAAGCTTGCTGCAGGATTTTTAATTTTACAGGAGAATTGAGAGTTACACAAAACCGGAATTGGGCTGGAGAACGTTTGCTGGAAGTAGCGGGATAGATTTTCGCTGCGTTATCAAGTTTCAGCCAATCCTTATTTTGTTGCTCCATAATTCCTCTTTTTTTTAAAGTAAATTTGGAATTAGCAGATATGATGTCAAAAGAAATAAATCTATTTTATTGCGTAGTTCTTTACTAAATTCTTGTTCTGAGTTAATCCATACAATGTATCAGTGACCAATAACCAATTTTTTATATCGCTTTTATCAATTCGGGATAATTATTTTTTACCGAACCGATTTCTTTGGAAACTGCGAAATAATTCATTTCTTGAGCAGAATAAGGTTTTAGCAATTTTATTAAAGAGTTGTCATCATTTGCCTCTAACCATTTCTTTTCATTTGATCCGGATAAAATTACCGGCATCCGCGAATGTATTGGTTTCACGATATTATTCGGTTCGGTGGTTATGATGGAACAGGTTTTTATGATATTACCTTCCGGAGACTTCCACATTTCCCAAATTCCTGCAAAAGTAAATAATTCTCTTTCTTTCAGGAAAAAATAAAATGGTTGCTTATCTTTCTTATTCCATTCGTAAAAGCCATTGGCAAGTATAAGGCATCTCCTCTTTTGAAAAGCATATTTGAATTTCTCATCGATAGTTTCTGCGCGCACATTAATAAGTTTGTATCCTATTTTTTCATCTTTTGCCCAAAATGGAATAAGACCCCAACGTAAAGTAGAAAGTCCATTCTGATAAATTACAGGAATATTCTGTCCGGGTGCTGCATTGTAATTCGCTTCAAGATCATCTATTTTACATAGCAGGTCTGCATAATCTTTAATTACCTGAAAACTGCTGTAAAGAGCGAATCTTCCGCACATAATTCCTTACTTAAATTCACTTAATAATTCATCAATCAACGGATAACCAAAAACTGAATGTCCATCTCGATTTTGCCAGGTATCATTTCCCATAATTAAGACTGATCTCTCAATTCCTTTTTCCAATTTTCTAAAATAGTTTAATCCTTTTAAATAATCTGTATTAAAAGTTTTAGCAGATTTGATCTCAATTGGAATTGGTTTTAATCCTGTATCATAAATAAGATCAACTTCATTACCTGTTTTATCTCTATAATAGAAAAGATTACTTCTCTTTCCTCGATTATAGCAATTTTTTAAAAACTCAATGACTACGAAGGTTTCAAATAGCTCTCCTTTCAGAGGATGAGTTTGTAATTGTTTAGCACTTTGAATTCCGATAAGATGAGCGGCTAATCCAACATCAAGAAAATATAATTTTGGAGCTTTTCTGATGCGTTTATTGTAATTTTTGTAGTAGGGAGGAAGAAGATAAATAATGTAACTAGCCAATGCAATCGAAATCCATTCTTTCACTGTTTTATGATCAATTCCCAATTCATTACTAATGCTGCTGAAATTTACAATTTGCCCGGTTCTTCCAGCGCAAAGTTGAAGAAATCTATGGAATTGCATTAGGTTTTTTATGTTGGAAATCGAGCGAACATCCTTTTCTACATAAGTTTCCAAATAACTGGAAAGAAATAATTCAGGTCGAATATTCTGATCAAAAATTCTAGGATAAAAACCAGAATACAGAAGTTCATTTTGGGGAATCGAAGAAGTTCCATATAGTTCAGAGTAGGAAAACGGTAGTAATTTCAAAATTCCTGTTCTACCTGCAAGAGATTGAGAGATTGAGTTTAAATATTCAAACTGATTACTTCCGGTTAAAATAAACCTTCCATTTGATTGTTCTGCATCTACTATCGTTTGAATATATGATAATAGTGACGGCACTTTTTGAATCTCATCAATGATCACACTGTTTGGATATTTTGATAGAAAATCTCTTGGATCGTTTTCAGCATTTTCTCTGATATCAAGCTCTTCTAAAGAGACATAATCCATTTCCGGATAGGTTTGTTTGACCAATGTTGTTTTGCCAGATTGACGTGGTCCTGTTATTGTAACCACCGGAAATGACATCATCATTTCCTTTAGCAATCTCTGGATCTCTCTTTTAATCATAGCTTACCACCTTATTGTCCAATTCGGGAATACGATACCCAATTAGGCAAATTGAATATTTGTGTCAAGTTTTATGGAAATTTCATTCTCTTGAATCATATTATAGTTCATTCGTTGAATGCCGAATTAAACACTTGCGAACAAGGCAAGAAATCCAATCTGCAAAATCCTCAAAGACAGACCCAGTGAAATATTCAGCAAACTGAATTTCACAGGTTAAAAGCTTTGAGTTACAAGTACCACAACTATTTGGATGTTGCTTTTCATTTACATTAGCGCCAAATGTCCCCTAAGATTCTGGTTTCCAAGCTCCAGCTTGGAAACCTTGTCATCACGTTGACTATTTGTATCCAAGCTGGGGCTTGGATACAAGAGCATATGTCAGTATTTCAAAAGCAGCATCCTCTTTGCTTGGGAAAAATCATTTCCTGCTTTCAACTGATAGAAGTAAATTCCACTGGAAACAGGTTGGTTGTTGTCATCAGTTCCATTCCAAATAATTTGCTGATTTGTTGATTCAAAGATTTGGTGATTTGTGAAAGTTCTCACTTTTTGTCCTTTGATATTATAGATTTCGAGATTCACAAAATCGGAATTTTGTGTTACTGAAAAAGAAATTGTTGTTGAAGGATTGAAAGGATTGGGATAATTCTTTAATAAAGTCACATTATTTATTTCAGTTACTTCATTATTTGAAACTGATGTTAAATTTGTACCCAAAAACACACCAATATCTGTGCCAACCATAAAATTATGTTCATATGTAGGATAAAACTCAAAGCAATAAACATCATTAATGCTGAGTTCTGAACCAATTTGTTGAATTAGTCCGTTTTCTATTGGTTCAACTAAATATAAATTACTGTAATAATCGATACAGCCGATAACCAAATAATCTTCATACTCATAAATCTGATTTGGTTGGAATAATCCACAGATATAAGTTAGACCTGTAATTTCGTTGTTTTCATATTCAACACGAAAAACTGCATCACTATAGCTTCCTCCGCCACTTGCAATATAGACTTCATCATTGTTTGGATAATTTCTGATATATATATCAGTTATCAAAGAAGGTGTTGTAAGCGAAGTATAACTTCCATTATTTTCAATATATATTTCATTTCCGGCAGAGATAAAAAGTGTTCCGTCACAATTTTCTTCAACATCAGTAACATCTTTAAAATTGAAAAACTCTATTGCTGTCCATTCATCTCCATTGGTAGAATGTAGAAGTCCACCATACATATTCCCAAAACCATAACCAAAATAAAAACCGGAAGATAGTTTTTTTACAAAATGCGGTGGATATTCGCAATATGTTATTAATTCAAATTCTTGAGTAGTTACATCGAATTCATATAATCCATCACTATACGAACCGCTACCAAATGCACAAAAAATCCTATCGTTAGGATTATCAGGAACAATAGAAACAGCACCAAGGTTGGATGCAAAATTGAAAATGTTTAACGAATCCTGATTTGTAAAATAGGCTAAACCGCCATCATTACCGGGTAGAGCTAATAATAACCCGTATTCGGAAATTCCGCTTATCGATGAGAATTTCATATCAGCCACAGGTCTATCGATCATTTGATACAATTGATCCCAATCTCTAATTTGAGATAATAGTGTTGAACAAAATAGTAATAGCATCATAACAACAAAACAGATTGTTCTTTTTTGGGATAAAACTTTTTTTAACAACATAATAACCTCCCGTTCTTTGTAAAAACATCAAAGCAAAAGCTTTGAGTTACATTTTGTATTAATTGCATCTGTTTTTGTAAAACGAAAAAATCTCTTGTTTATCATTTTCGTCATCTTCCCACACAAGATTAGAAACACTCAAACCCAAAAGCCGGATTTTACAATTCGGTCCCAAAGTTTCCAGAAGCATTTTTTTTGCTAAATGAATAATTACTTTCTCATCATCAAAATCAATGTCTATAGTTTTGCTTCTACTCACAACGTCAAAATTTGCATACTTGATTTTCAGTGTCAAAGTTTTTGCTTTAAATTTTCTATCTTGCATCTGTTTACTTATCTTTTCGCTGAACTTAGTAAGGACTTCCACCATTTTATTCACATCGCTAATATCTTTGGCAAAGGTTCGTTCATGTCCCAAAGATTTTCTAATTCTCTCGGTACTAACTTTCCTGTCATCGATCCCGCGCACGATGTTATAATAATAACTTCCAACTTTTCCAAAATGCTTCATCAATTCTTGCAATGTTCGCTTTTTCAGATCTTTACCGGTGCGGATTCCAAGATTGTGCATTTTCTTTTCACTGACCTTCCCAATTCCGTGAAATTTTCCAATTGGAAGTCCATCCAGCACTTGTCTTGCCTTCAAAGGAGTTACAACCATTAAACCATCAGGTTTGTTCATATCAGAAGCTATCTTTGCCAGAAATTTATTGTAGGAAATTCCCGCCGAAGCTGTTAATCCGGTTTTATTAAATATCTTTCTTCTTATCTCGATCGCAATCTGAGTAGCAGATGCAATATCCTTTTTATTCTCGGTTACGTCGATATATGCTTCATCGATAGAGACCGGTTCTACAAGATCGGAATATTCATAAAATATTTCTATTATCTGTTTGGAAGCTTCGCGGTAGGCATCGAATCTGCCTTGCACGAATATTGCCTTCGGACATAGCTTATAAGCCATGAAGCTGGGCATTGCAGAATGGATTCCGTATTTACGCGCTTCATAATTGCAGGTAGAAACAACTCCCCGACTATTCGGTTTTTCTCCAACGATGACCGGTTTACCTTTGTACTGGGGATTATCACGAATTTCCACAGCTGCGAAGAATGCGTCCATATCGACATGAATTATTTTTCTGATCATATTGCCTTTACCACCGGAATATCATTCCAATTTGTAGTATAACTTGGAGTGAGCTTTTTTAGTTCGCTGGAAAGAGCTACGATAATGCCGTCATTATTGGACAATATCCCCACCGGCTTTTGAGCGATAGCAGGATTGAATACTTTCTCGCAGGAAGCGTAAAAGCTGTTGCAATCAACCAAAGCGAAGATGTCTTTTGCCATCATTCACCTCATCTTATGAATGGAATAGATGACAATTCCCCAAATATGAAAATTTATATCACGAGTAATTTCGAGCGGCTCAAATTCGGAATTTTCCGGTACAAGAAACCATTTCTCACTTTTTCTATAAAGTCGTTTTACCGTAAGTTCACCATCAACTATAGCGATCACCACTTTTTTGTGAGTCGGTTCTACAGCTCTATCGACAATGAGAATGTCACCCGGATAAATTCCTGCATCTACCATGAAATATCCATCAACTTTTACAAAATAGGTTGCCGAAGGATGAGAAATAAGATGCTGGTTGAGATCGAGACTTTCTTCAATGTAATCCTGTGCAGGAGAAGGAAAGCCGGCAGATATTTCAGTTCCAAGAAGAGGCCGTGGCAGGAGTGTAGAAATTTTACAATGAAAAATATTTGTAATAGTATCATGTACTCTGTGTTTTGATATGTTATCTTTCATAATTACCCTCTTATTTCCATATCTTACAAAGATAAAATTAACGATATAGTTAAAGTGTCAATAAAAATATTATCTTAAAAGATAAACTCAAGAAGGTGACATTAAAAGCATTTAGTTATATATAATAGTTAATCTAAGTAAAATTCTTGACATTGTAAAATAAGAATTTAAATTGAATCATAAAAAAAGGATGTTATTATTAATTTATTATTATGCTCAAGAAAACAGTCAGAAACGAAGTTAAACTGGAAAATTTTACTAACAGGGAAAATTAAAATAAAGGAGAAATTGTATGGATAATCAAAGAAACTATGCTATTACAACTGGAGAGTGGATGGGAACTTTATTGGTTACAATGATACCGGTAATTGGTCTTATTATGCTGTTTGTTTGGGCATTTGATAGTAGCTCAAATCCAAGCAAAGCAAATTGGGCAAAAGCACAATTAATTTGGAGTGCTATTTTTATTGGTATTTTCGTATTGATATCAGTTGTTTTTGGCGCTACAGTTTTTACTTCTCTATATGAGAATTTTCATTAAATTGATTTGATAACATATTTATAAATAATAGTTAACCCAAGTAAAATTCTTGACATTGTAGATTTGTAATCTAAATTATGTCTGAATAAAAAAAAGGAGGAAGAAGATATGTTTTGTAGAAATTGTGGGAAAGAAGTTCCTGAAAATGCGGAAGTTTGTGTAAATTGTGGTATGAAACCATTAATGGGAAAAAAGTTTTGTCAAAATTGTGGTGCAGAAACAAAAGAGAATCAAGAAGTGTGTACAAAATGTGGTGTGAAGTTGAAATCATCAATGGGAAAAGGAGCTAAAAGTAAGTTAGTTGCTGGTTTATTGGGAATATTTTTAGGAAATCTTGGTATTCATAAATTTTATTTAGGTTATACTATTCCGGGTCTTATTATGCTTTTGGTTACAGTTGTTTTAGGAACTATAACTTTCTTGTTTCTACCATTTATAATACCTGGAATTATGGCTGTAATAGGTCTTATAGAAGGTATAATATATTTAACTAAGTCAGATGAAGAATTTGATGAAATGTATGTGCAAAATATGAAGCAATGGTTTTAAAATAATTTACGTTTATGAAAGAAAAAGCACCGCAAGTTAGCGGTGCTTTTTTTATTTGCAATTGTGCCAATGGAATATATCCTAATATTACAGGAAGAATTCTTCTTTTATGTGTGGGATGAGCATAAATCTGAAGTAAGATGGATGACATCATTTGATACTACCGAAAAAGATATTAAGAAATTTATCAATCGGGTAACAAATTTATTAAAGAAATAAAATTATTCGTTTATTATTCTTCCTCGAATAGTTTATCTACTTCAGTATTTTTAAACCTGCTTTCTCTAATTTGTTCTTCAACTTCTGTAGCATTTAATTTTCTCTGTTCGATGTCATCTACGATCTCTACTTTTAAGATTATAATCATTTCATTTGAGGATATGCTTTTACTGGTACGACCAAAAACATAACGAAGTCCGAAAACCCACCAAGGGAGATCTCTTAAAATTGGAATACCGGATCTTTCAATTTTTGTATCGTTGTCATATAATCCCCCAATAACAGTTTCCTCACCATCATATAAAAGAACATCGGTAATTGATTTACTTTTATTGATAATAGTAGTTAATGCTCCAGGAATAGCTGAACTTTTTTCTATTTCCAGCATTAAATGGATTGCCTGCTTATTGTTTTCAGTTAGTATCTTTGGAGTTACCGTAAGGATCATACCGGTCTCATAGAATTTATCAATAACATTACCAGCTTGATCAAAGGTTTTTATTGAGAAGTCCTGTCCAACTTGAACAAATCCTTTTTTTCCTGATATAACAGTAATGTTTGGTCTGGCAACTATTGCTCCTCTTTGGTAGGATTCTACAATTTTAAGAAGTGCATCGAGAGCAATAGTAACATTTCCAATATCAAAAATTTCGGGTATACTTTCACCAATACTGGCAGAAATAATATCATCTCCCATATCATCTGATCCTGTAAAATCGACATTTATCATACCATTTATAAGTGTTGACCAGTTAATACCTACTTCTTTAGAAAGTGATCTATCTGCTTTAAAGAATATGGCTGATATTTTTACTTGAGGTGAATTTGGTGTTAATACCAGTTCTTTCTTAACAGTCTCTTCCATTTTTTCAATTTCTACATCCTTAATAATATATGTACCGGGTTGTTCTTCAAGTATAAGATGATGATATCCAACTATTAACATTAAAGCATCCTTCCAATGTAGTTGATTAACTGGAATGCCAACTGGTTGATTGAAGTTGCTTATATTCAAAATATTCTTTCCTGCAAAATCCAAAGAAAGATATTCGATAGCTTTAATTGCAGCTACGAAATTTGTTTCACGGGAGATTGTGATCAACTCTTTTTCTGGGATCTTATTGATATTCTGTTCCTGACCAAATAAGGTAAGAACAAAACATAGGAGAATAAGAAGGCTAATTAATTTCTTCATTTTTATTCCTCTTTTAATACATTCAAATAAATCTTTTTATCTTTAGTTATACCGATTTCATTCAATTGGAATGCTGCATACTGCTCTTCCCAATTGATAGATTTGAGAGTTCCGTATGCTACTTTGTCACCCAATTCAAGTATATGTATTCTGCCAATTCGGTCTTTCATGAATACTTTATCAGGTGTTAATCCAATTATAACGGAAGAATTAATATCTAAGAATTCTTTTTCCTTTTCATCAGGCATAGGTGCATGAATTCTAGAATAGAAAGGATCATATTCTATATTTTTATATTTCAATTTTCTAAATGGAATTTCACCAAATTCAGATGCGGATTCTTCAAAATACGCATTGAGAATGATCGTGAAATTAACATTCCCTGTTGAAATTGCATCTTTAATGTCTTCATCTATCTTTATTGATTCAATAATATAAAGCATATACTGACTTTCGATCTGATAAATAAAAGAATAAAAAGAACGTACAGGTGCATTTCCAGTAATTGTATATGTATAAAAATTGATATCCTCGATCCTGCTAAGTTGTTTATAGATAAAATCGAATTTAATATCCAAGCAAAAATTATCGCAAATATCCAGCAAATATTTATATGTTATTGTCGGATTGCTTTTCTGGGGAATAATTTTGCTTTCTATTTTAACTCTTTTTTCAAGATCACTTAATGATTTAATAAAAAGGTCATGATCTTTCATATCAGGATTTGCTGTCTTTAGATCGTCTAATTTTTTTTTATTACTCTCATAAGCAATTTTGATTTCTTTGACCTTTTTTACTGAAGAAGTATTTCCTATAAGAAATCCTAATATAACCAGAATTAGTAAAACTGAAAGAATAAATGTATTTCTTAAAGCATAATTCATTTTTATCTACCTTTTATTTTATCTATCTTATAATGTGCTGCTTTTGATAGATCATTATCAGGATATTTTTCAATTAGTGTGTTCCAGTACTGTATTGCCGATTTCAGGTCATTTTCTTTTTCACTGCAATTACCCAGCATAATAAGTGCATCCGGTGATTTGCTGCCGTTTAGCTTATAAACCACTTCCAAAGTTTCTCTCGCTTCCTTATAACGGTTCATCAAGTATAAACATTCACCGATAAAATATTTTGCGCTATATGCTGTTTTGTGCTGTGGATAATTTTGTACAAATTCACTGAATTGATTAAATGCATTATTAATATTTCCTGAAAAATATAATGAAAGTATTGAGTGATATTTTTCGTTTATTTTCTCAGATGTTTCCGTAATTATCTTTGTATCGGGCTTATCTTCAACTTTTTCTATAGTTGTCTCTTCGGTTTTTTCGTGTTGAATAGGTTCCTCCGATTTGGTTTTTTCTTCTTTAGTACTTTTCCATGATGTTGGATCGGGGTAGTTACAAGTGATATTAAAACTCCAGATTGTAAGTTCATGGCTATCATCTTTTGATACATTTGTAATCCTACTTTCCGGAAAGAGTTTAGATAAAGCGATTACCGCACGCCTATTTGTTGTGTATCCTTCAATGGTGAACCCATTATCATTACTTGTGATGTCACTGAGCCAGCTTAATCTGTTTTTAGCAAGGGATTTAGAAAATACATCAAGAATATGGTTCCATTGATTTTTATTCCCTGTGATCATGTCAACTTTAGATAGATTTTCTTGAAGTTTATTTAATTTTATTTTTATTTCATTGAGTCTTCTTATAAGTTCACGGTTCTTTGAAAGTTCCCTTTCTACTTTATAATTCTTTTTTCCATAATCTAAAATATCTTGTTTTAATTCCAGATTTTTAATAGTTCCGGTAAAAGCAAAATAGAAAATAGCAGCCAGAACCAAAAAGCCATGCCATGCAATTTTAAAATATTTCTGATTCTCAATTACCTTATTTGGTAGTAGGTTTGTGGAACTGAAATTTTTATTCTTCGGCTCTAAAGTTTTCCAAGCTAATTCAATCGGGATAGCATATTTGGCAATTTTTTCAGATGTAAACTTGTCTTCCATTCCTTCTTGAATGGATAGATGCCTAAGGTCAATCCTTGCTATATTATCTCCCTCTTGAGCAGCGGAACGGAAATATTCCAAATCTTCATCGGCAGTGTTATCACCAACTAATAGTATGTTTTTTGTAATTGGAATATCAGAAATATCTTGTTCAAGAAGTATTTTAGAATAGATGACTTCTCTCATAGATACTTCATCACTGTCAGGAGTAATAATAGGGAATGTTTTAATCTGAATACCGTTTTTCAGTACGATACCGATCTTGTAATCAAAACCAATATATAAAATTAGAATGTATTCATCTTCAGAGAAGCTGTAGTTGTTATTAACCAGGTTTATCAAAGAAACTTCGTTTGTATCAATATAACTATAAAAGAATTTTTCTTTTGAAAGAACGAGGTTAACATCTCTTAATGCATGGAATAACCCAAATTTCCCGCGATGCACAAAAGCAAATCCTGATTTATCAGGATTTAAAATATAGTCGAAAGAATAGCTTTTAGCCATAATTTCTTCTTTTGATAATAATTCATTTAGAAGGCGTTTTTGAAGATTTTTTATTCCATATGAGGAATTAAATTGGAAATATGAGATTTGCTCATTATTTGCGTTGAAAGATATTTTTCCTCTTTCAAGTGGAAATTGTTGGAGGAAATTTTGTAGATCTCGCAAGCCGGGTAACATATCCTCTTTTGTAGAACCATCAAATTCTTCAGTACTTTCAAATTCTGATATATCGGGCAATGAGAATGTCCCATCTTCAATTTCAGATAGTTCCGGAAGTTTTATTTCATCTTCTTGTTGTTCTAAAGGAAGTAAAGCATCCTTATTATCTTCCACTTCGTGACGGAAGAGCGCAGAAGATAATATAGTTTCTTCCAGACTTTGAACTGATACAATACCATTACAAAGAGAAAGCTGTGCTATTTTTACTTTCAGCCCGTCTTTATAAATCCCAAATGCAATTTTTTCTTTCTTTATAGCCATTATTTATCTCTCATGCAGAATAGGTTAACAAGTGTTGTATACGCTTTTTATTGTTTGCATAATTCATAGCTACTTCCTTTGTGATAATACCCTTTTTATAATTTGCGAAAAGATCTTGTTCCATTGATATCATTCCCTTTCTCTTACCTTCAGTTATCATCTGGTATATCTCACCAATATTCTTGTTCCTTATTGCTGCTTGAATTGATGAATCAACCGAAAGAATTTCTTTAACCATAATAAGTTTACCATGTTTGTCGGGAACGAGCTTCTGTGAAATGATAACTTTTAAAGTATCAGCAAGACGAAATCTAACACGCTCTTGTTCAATTGGTGGGAACTCGGCAACAATACGGTGAAGGCTATCTACAGCAGAACATGTATGTAATGTAGAAAAGACCTTATGACCACTATCAGTTGCTTCTAAAACTGTAGCAATTGTTCCGGGATCTCGCATTTCTCCAACAACAATTATATCGGGGTCCTGTCTTAATGCCTGAATAGTTCCTTCCTGAAAACTTAATACATCTTCTCCAATCTCTCTATGTCTAACTATAGATTCAATTGAGTTATGAATATATTCAATTGGGTTTCCGATTATTATAATATGAGCATAGTTTGTCTTGTTGTTCATATCTACAATTGAATCCAAAGTACTGCTTTTGCCAGAACCAGTAATTCCTGTAACGAGGAACAATCCGGATTTCTCATATTTAAGATTGAGTTGTTTGTTGATTATTTCCGGGAAATTTAACTGCTTAATATCAAAAATATCTTGATTAATTCTACGGAAATTCGCAACTAAAGTATTTCTCTCATAATAAATATCACCCCGAAAACGATTTGGCTGTTCTCCTTTTTTAAGAATTAAACCTAATGAAATATCAACATTCTTATTATTAAATAACGTTACTTTTTGATCATCACTTAATATACTTAATAAAATTGCAGATATTTCATCTTGTGTGAAATTATTTACTTTATCAGAAGGTGCTTTAGTACCATAAACTCTATACCATATCTTATTATTAGATCCTGGCCCACCACAATCTATATCTGATGCTTCTATGTCTCTCATATGAATCATTAAAGTTCGCAGGCATTCGTATGATTCTTCTTTCCATGCTGTGTTGAATGTAATCATTTTATTGATGCTTTGAAATCTTGATGTACCTTTGAGATATTTACCTAACATAACTTGCATCTCAGATAAGAATGATAAACTCATATAATCTCCAAAATTTCAATAAATATACTTTTCTGATAACAATGAATAAATTTTTTGATATAAATGTCAAGTATATTTTGTTAACTAACTAATTTTTAGGGGGATATGGAGATTAGAAACAGATTTTCAAATATAGATATAATCACCTAACAGCTTGAAATAGAAGGGAATAGCAGGCGATGGACATGTAAAATAATAAAAAGTGTATTATATAACAAAAAAAGCTTCCTATAGTAAGGAAGCTAAAACACTTAATATTATAAATTAATTGCCGGAACTATTCTCTAGTAACCAGTTTTAACATTACGATTCTTTGAACAGCTTTACGCCATTTGAAGAAAGTGCTATTTACCAGATTGATCATAAAACGCTTAAGCAATTTTTCACCTTTGTACGCAAAGAAATTCAATATTTTTTTTCTATCAAAATGTCTTATCACTACAGTTGTTTCTGCACGTAAAGTAACAAAAGCAGATCCAGCAAGAATAAAGCTTTCTTCTCCAGAAGAATCCCACTTTTGCAAATAGTCGATTGTTGTATTACTATGCCAGACAGAAACTTCACCACTTTCAATAATAATAATAGATCCGGAATTCTTATCAATCAAAATATCTTCACCAATCTCATATTTTATTGTCCTTCCTAAAGCCATAAAATCTACTTTATCTTCAGGAGAGAACCCATGAAGTATTATAGGCTCACCTTTTTGAACAGTGTCTGTCCCTGGTTCAAAAGCTCTTTGTAATGGACCGTAAAGGTCTTCTGATTGTTGGACTCCAGCTTTTACAACTGCGAAAAGTTCTTCTGAATTGATAGGTTTAGAGAGATATTGGAATGCACCCGCATGTAAAGCTTTCACGGCTCCATCGATACTAGAAAAACCTGTAAGGATCACGATTACGGCAAGTGGTTGTTTCTGTTTGATTATTTTCATCAGTTCGAATCCACCGATCCGTGGCATAGCCATGTCTATCAGAAACATGTCGAATACGTCGTAACCCATCTTATCAAGAGCATCCTGCCCATCTACAGCCAAAGTTACTTTATAGCCTTCTTCTTCCAAAAGCTCTTTACATAATTCTCGAATTGTTTGCTCATCATCAACAATTAATATGTGCTTTTTCATAATTTATCCTTGTTGTTTTTGTGTTGTTCCTGAATCAAATCCAATTGTTTTAATTTTCGAAGTTTTAGCAATATTTTATTAATCTTATTTATTGCTTCTGTCATTTGGTTACTGGATTTCTCTAATTTCTCATCATTATAATCATGGGCAGCTTTAATTATTCTGCGAATTGAGAGAGAAATAATAGTAAGAGGATTGTTTAGGTCGTGGTCTAAACCAATAATTACAGAAGATTCTTGTACAACTTCCCGATATTTTTCCATGAGTATTTTATTATTCAGTAGTTCTGTTTCTTTTTCCGAAAGCACAATTTTCTGATCATTTAAAAATTTTATGTTTCTTTTCGAAGATGTAGAATACTGTCTTAGTATATTGCTTATATAACTTGAGATGAAAGCTATTCCACTGAAAAGACCGGTATATGAGATGAGAAAAATGGTTTGAGTTGGAATATCAGCATTAAATTCCGTTCCATCAGCTGAAATAAGCCAGCCAAAGTTATACATTAAGATCAGCATTAATAGACACATACTGCCTATCATTGCGGCAAGTATACCACCGGAATTCTCAATAGCCAGACTTGCAGTAATCACAGCGATCAGATATATCCATACAAAAGAACTACTCAACCCTCCGGTAAGATGGACCACAACAGTAGCAAATAAAATATCTAATATTATTTGCAACGAGCTAAAAAGAATATTTGTTTTTATGATTTGGAGATGAAACAGAATATTTAGAATACATATCCCAAGAAATGTTATCACAAATATTACAATCGGATAAGTTTGATTTATCTGAGTAATACGCAATGTACCAATGGCAAATAGGATTAAAACAATGAACCAGCGTACTTTTGACCACCATTTATAGGTCTCAATCTCATGATTAAAAGAGTCATTCTTATTCATATCTTCTCCAAAAATTATTTTACAAATTAATCATCTTCAAACAAACTAATTATGTTGAGTTCATAATCTAAACTTAGTGATGTACCTGAAAACGCATCAATTATTGCACCTATATCATAAGTAATTTGACAGTTACCAAGAAGGGTTACATCATCATACTCAATTCCGCCTTCGCAGTAAATTGCTCCGTTAAAACCGTCATTACCATTGATGAATAATGTTCCTGTAACCCACATTATCCCATTGAAAGTACCTCCTGAAAATTGTGCATCGCCGTCAACAATAAGCAATCCACTTCCTTCCCAACCTGATGTTGTTACCTTCAATTTGCCGTTTTCATTATTGAATGAAACCCATGTTATGTTTTCAAAGCCAGTGGGGTTAATGGGAGGGTCTACAAAGTAGTTGTCTGCAATAGCATACATTTGCGCTTTTGTAATTCCGAAAAGATCTTCAAAAGATAAAGGAGGATCGCAGTTTTCATCAAGACTACCGGTAATATCGGCACTACCACCTACATCAATTGCTCCGTTTGAAGACATGGCTGATTGAGCGTAAGTGGGAACCCAAGATACAAGAGCACTGCTTTTATGTAGAATTATTTCATCAGCATTTTGATAGCTTGCATAAGAAATAATTTCTATGGTGTCATTTGTTGCATTTGATATATATTGAATACTGTCTATTGTGCCTTCCATAACTTCGAAATTAGTAAAGGTCTGTGTATTGGTTCCCGGAGACATTGAAACGGTTCCATTATTGATGTTTCTCATCCCGTATATAAGGGCTTCACGACATAATGCTTTAGCTTGTAATTCTGCAAGATTACTGGATAAAAGTTCCGGAACCTCTTGAGTTTTATTATGAACAAAAACTAAAATTGTTGATATTATTGCAACAACTATCAATATGGCTATTATCAATAATTTACCCATAAATTACCTCCTTATATAATTTAAATTTTCTCATCAATTTAATTTTCCCAACTTAATATCCTGATTTCCGGATCAGAATTAATACTATATGTACTTAATAATGTTTGTATAATATTTTCATCATAATAAACATCACAATTTCCAGTAACTTTGGTTTGTGCATCAGGGTGAGTATTAATGAAAATGGTTCCTTGTACAAGCCCATTACCTGACATCATGAAACTTTCGTTCCTTCCGTCTCCTTCCACCCAGATGATACCATCGAAAGTACCGCCTGTCATGTGAAATTCTCCATCAACTATCAAGATACCGCTACCAGTCCAAAAATGATTTGTAAAATGTGCTTTGTTGTTGCCGGTGGTCTCTATGTATGTTATCCCTTCTACAGGAGTAACATTATTTGGCGGATCCGTGTAATCATTATCGGCAATAGCTCTCATTTGTGCCATTGTCATACCGAAAACAGCTTCAAAATCCATATCAACATTTTCCTCTACATCACCTACGACGGTTGCGTGACCTGTAATATCAATTTCTTTTGAACAGGTAATGGCATTATCAAAAGCTCCCGAAGAATAAAAAATCTTAGAGGAACTTTGATGTTGGGTAAGTTGCCCATTGATATCAGCAGTCACAAAAGAAGTTATCTTCAGAGTATCTCCGGAGCCGATCATCACATATTTGATACTGTCAATTGTGCCATCCAAAACGTTAAAATTCGAAAATACTTTATTCACACCGGATCCACTTAACGAAATGTTACCTTCGTTCAACTGTCTAATGCCGTACATAAGAGCCTCATTACTTAGAGACTTAGCTTTAATTTCCGACATATTAGAAGAAAGCAGATCAGAAGTGTCAGTGCTTCTACTTTGAACCGAAACTGTAATAGCAGAAAAAACAACTGTTAGCATTAGAATAATAATAATTAATAATTTTCCCACAAATATCTCCTTTTTATTCCTAATTCATCATTAACTTTTCTGTCAATTCATTTCCTGAAAACATCATATTTATAGATACAGATTTTTAAAATATTTCCAGAATACTATATTATGTCTAATGAATCTTTTATCTATATCCGGTTGGTAAGTATCATAGTAAAAAGTAACATTAACTTCAACTGAACGAATCAGGTCATGATTTGAATCTGGAGAAGTAATTAGGTTATTACTTACATCGTAATATTGAATTGATAATGAATCTGACATCCAGAAAGGACCTGAAACCGGATTAGACATATCATCTTGATAAACATATAAAGGTAAACCGTCGCTTGTTACATTTTCTTGTACAAAGTAGAAAGTGCTAATGCCGGATGTCGGACTCGTCTGACCGAGGAATTTGAAGCTTATAGAAGTAGCTTCAATTATTGGATCAGTGGTTGAAGGAACTCCCGCACCGACTTTGGATAAGTAATTATCAATACCAGGTTGATCTAAGCTTTCTACTTTCCTGCCGGTGATCATATCTTCAGATATCTTGGTTAAATTGATCTGAAGTTGGGTATTATAGCTTACCACCTGCACATTTAAAAGTGCGCTGAATATCATTATAAGTACCATGCCTCCTGAAATCGTTGCACCTAATACATCCAATAAACTTGACATAATTAAAATCCTCTATTAAAAAACACTTTACTGAATGGAGAGTTTAATGTTCCTATGTACAATGTATCCATTGTCGTGGATAGGCAATTAATGCGTACATCAAGTTTTTGATATAAAGTATCAGCATATGGAGTATTTCCCAAACTATCACAATAAGTTGAAATAACGTTAATATTATATATGACATTATTCACAGTTCTTGTTTCACTAAGATTTAAGTAATTAGAATGAATTTGTGTGAAATAAAAAACTGGAGGATCACCAAGTAGTTCTGCTTCAACTCTCTGGAAGTACCTGTCGGCGATTTTTTGTCCTTGCAGGTAAATCATGTTATCATAAACCAAAGCAGATTGATCCAGTAAAATATTATAAGTATTCAACAACATTGTAGAAAAAAGTATTAATGCTAAAAGAACTAATAACATCTGTTGACCCATGATCTAATCCTCTGAAGTTGCATAAGTTATTTCGGAAACGGAAGTCATTCCAGTCCGAATTCTATCTAATCCCGAGTCCATTAATGAAAGCATTCCCTGGCTTTCAGCAATTGCACGGATCTCATCTTCATCTATATCTTCACCCGATTCTACAATAGCTTTTCTTATTTCAGGTGTAAAATACAATGCTTCACAAATATTGGTTCTGCCTTTATACCCACCATTGCATTTTTTGCATCCATCACCCGCTTCGAATATTTTACCGGATTTAAGTTCTTCTTCGGTAATTCCCATATCAAGTGCTGCAGGCCATCTTTCTTTTGAGATTGGTCTTTTGCACTTCAAACATAATTTTCTTACTAAACGTTGTGCAATAATAATGTTTATTGCGTAGGCTAGCAGGAACGTCTCTACTCCCATTTTGTACATACGTGAAATTGCACTAGGTGCATCGTTTGTATGCAATGTGGAAAAAGTAAGATGACCCGTATTTGCCAGTTTGATAGCAATTTCAGCTGTGATCTTGTCACGGATCTCGCCAACCATAACTACATCCGGGTCGTGACGAAGTATGGAACGAATAGCAGAATCAAATGTATATCTATTTCCTATTTTTAGTTGTCTTGCACCCTTAATATGGTATTCAACCGGATCTTCAACTGTTAGGACATTGATAGCAGGATTAATAATATGATAAAGTGCTGCCATCAAAGTTGTGGATTTACCACTACCGGTAGGTCCTGTAACCAGAATAATTCCCTTTGATTTACTGATCGATTTTAAAAAATCATTTTCAGCTTTAGTCTGGAAACCAAGTTTTCTTAAGTCGGTGATAACATTCCTGTCATCAATTGTCCTGATAACAATGCTTTCAAATCTTCTTTCGTATTCAGATGATGTAATTGGTATAATTGAAACTCTAAAACGGATAAGATGATCATCAACTATTCTTTGCATAAAGCCGTCTTGAGCAGTATCTCTTTCAAAACGATCGACACCGACAGCTCTATCTTTCACAACTGCAGATATTGCTTCTGGTGATGTTCTTTCCTGTCTGTGCCAACGGATGAGTTTGCCATCAATTCTGAAATAAAAATCCACAGATGATCTGCGGTATGGAATTATATGTACATCACTGGCACCCTTTCGCACAGCTTCTATTAAGCAACCTTCAAATAGATTAACAAGAAGGCTTTGGTTGATCTCTTCATCAAGGGCATATTCATCGATCTCCGCTTTAAATTTTGATTCATCCATATCCTCTATTTGTTCTTCAGCTTCTTGAAGTAGATCCAGAAATTCATTTTTCTGCGGGGCGATAATCCCAATTAATTCTTCTAGTGTTTTTAATTTACAATATACAACTTCGTATTTTTTAAATTCGGAATAAACAGGTATCCGCTCAGTGATTTTATCTGTTGGATCTGCTGCTAGAACTATGAGTGTATTGCGTCTTCCAAAACTTAACTGATATGGCAAGATTCTTTTATAGATTAATTCTTTTCTAAATTCTTCAGGAAACTTTAACAGCAGTTCAGTTGTATGTTTTATTTGATTACTATCCAGTTCATTTACATTAATATCAATAGAGCGAAAAGCATATAATTCTGCCAGTAAACCATAAATAGCATGATGATCGATCTTAAAATCATCAGCTAGTATTTCACCTAATCCTCTGGGATTTGAAGGATCATCACCAGCTTGAATAATTAGTGCTTTCTCCAATGTTTTCTGATCAATTACCTCTTTTTTGAGTAATAATTGACCAAATCTGGATTTCCTGATCAAAACAACTCCTTAGATTACATTCCTGGTGTATTCGGTGAAATCATTGCAACTTCAGAAGAAACAACGGTAAGTGCTGTAATAACTATTGCAATGAAAATACCAATAAATACCTGGATAGATTGGATAATATTCTCCATTTTGTAAGTTGTTTCTTTTTCATAGAAAGTGGCGATCTGCTGTGCAGATTGAAGAATATTACCTGATTCGGTACCGGTCGTTAAACGACTAAGTGTACTTTGATTAAAAACATCGGCTTTTTCCAGCGCAGGTACAAGTGACATTCCATCTTTTAACATTAATGGAATTGTAATTTCTTTTATACCCTTTTCAATATACTTATTCCTACAAGCTTCAGATGAAGCTTGTAGGGTCTCAATATTATTTTCTGCTCCTGCATAGATTGCTGAAAATACCCGGAAGAAAATTTCAATGCTGGATTTATGGATAAGATGCCCAACAACAGGCAATTTTATCATATTCTTATCACGCCAAACCATGCCTTTGGGGGTACGCCACCAAAGGGCTGCTAAAATTATAGGGATAACAATTATTGAAACTATCCACCACCAGTTCATAGCTAAATAATCACTTATGTTAAGTGTTGCTGCTGTCATGGGTGGAAGATCAATACCAAATTTAAGGAACATCTTAGCAGTGTCGGGAAATACTTTTATAACATAATACATTACGGCTCCAAACATTGCCAGTACAGTGAAAGCCGGCATCATCAAAGCTTGGCGCAAACTTTTTTTGTATTCCATTTCACGTTCCATGAATTTAGCAGTTGCATCATAAACTTCTGCCATATTACCGGATTTTGTAGCCAATCCAAGCATATAAGCTGGGAATTTCCCAAATACATCCTGATGTTTTGCGAAAACTTCAGTTCCTTCCTTTCCTTTTTTTAACTCACTTTCGATTTTCTTTAATGTTTCTTTAAGAGTTAGATTTGTCTCTTCATCTGCAAGCATGCGTAAAATTTTATCATAACTCATTTTTTCTTTTAAAAGAAAGGAACTCAAGTTTACGAACATTAGAATGCTGGAATAAGGTGGTTTCATCTTTATATCGATGATAGCTTTTTCAATCTTGGCATTCTTATAACCCATATTAGCCAGAGCACGACTTACTTCACCTTTTGTATATGCGAATTGTCTTCCTTTAACTTTTTTCCCGTTTGGTAATTTTATATTATAAAGAAATAAACTTTTTTTGAGAATTGAATTAATTCTAATACTATGTTTTTTGGCAAAGTTATCGATCACCTTTTTTGCCATTCTTTTGTTTGAAGCTAGAACAATTCCCTGAATGCCCTTGCCTTGAGTGGTTATACCTTGATACCTAAATTCGTACTGCATTAATTATCCCCTAAATAGAAAATATTTAAAATACAGTAATATGGGAAGACAAGTCTTCCCATATTACTCCAATTTTGTTTGATCGTAATAAATAAATTTTAGTTAGTTACAGTTGCTGATATAGTGCTTGTTGAACCAGTAATTGTAAGATAACCACCAACATTAGCTGAACCATCATTACCTGTTTCTGTTCCAAGACCAGTAATTGTTAATACATCAGTAGCAATTGAAAGAACATATGTTCCATTACCTGTAGAACAAGTATTGGCAGGATTGCCGCTAGTTTCATAGTCATAACCAAGCCACTGTCCAACATCATCTGTGGTTCCCCATGCATTTCCACCCCCACCGTGTGTATCTGGTGTTTTGTAATATGCCAAAGCTGAAGCTGCCAGATTGTTCATATCACCCATGATTGCTGTACGGTTAGAGTTTGTAGCTTGCGCATTGAACATTGTGATACCCACCGCAACTGCAATACCAACGATAATTACGCTTAATACGATCAATAGAATTTGTTGTGTTCCCATTATACCCTCCTAATTTGGTTTTAAGTTCACTTTTTAATTCACTCTTTTTAAATTCACACCAAATTACATTGCAAATAGTGTGCCAATGCAATATTTTTAATAAAAAACTCAATTACTTTTTCGTAAACTACTTTATTAAGCTGTTTTAAAACATGCAAGGAAAAAATTAATTAAAGTGAAAAAAAATTGAGAAAGCATTAATATGTCATAGAAAAATTACATTAAAAATCTATATGTAATGATATTATGTCGAAAATACAATTCTTGACAAAAAAAAGTAGCTTAATGATTAATAATCCAAAAAAAGAAGATAAATATGTTGAATAAACTTTTTGTAGAAAAAACGGATAATACTTTAATTCAGTTATTCCGCTATACATTTGTAGGTGGAATTGCATTCGTTGTTGATTTTAGTAGTCTGTATCTTCTTACAGAATTCGCAGGATTGCATTATCTTCATTCAGCAGCTATCGCTTTTATATTAGGATTAATAATAAATTATATTCTGAGTATATTATGGGTATTTAAATCTCGAGTAATTAATAAAAAATTATTTGAATTTATTATTTTTGCTATTATTGGAATTGTTGGTTTAGGCTTAAACGAATTAATTATCTGGTTTTCAACAGAACAATTAAAATTATATTATCTTCATTCAAAACTAATATCAACAGCTATAGTTTATTTCTGGAATTTTCTCGCAAGAAAATATATTTTGTATAATAAAGGAAGTGTAAATGAATAAAAAAACAGCAATAATCATCGGAGCGGGACCAGCAGGTCTTACCGCAGCTTATGAATTATTAATCAAAACTGATATTAAACCAATAATCTTTGAAGCAACAAATGATATTGGTGGTATTTCAAAAACTGTGAAGTATAAAGGAAATCGTATCGATCTTGGCGGGCATAGGTTTTTTTCTAAATCTAAAAGAGTTATGGATTTCTGGCAAGATGTTCTTCCTGTACAGGGTAAATCTTCAAAAGATGATATTATTCTTGGAAGAAGAACACTTCTCTCAAGTAATACAAATGCTCCTGATCCACAAGAAGATGATGATGTGATGCTGGTTCGAAGCAGACTTTCCAGAATATTTTTCTTGCGTAACTTTTTTGATTATCCCATTTCATTGAATATTAATACCTTTAAAAATCTTGGATTTATTAGAATATTAAGAATTGGTTTTAGTTATTTATGGTCACGTATTTTCAAAATAAAAAAAGAGAAAAACCTGGAAGATTTCTTTATCAATAGATTTGGGAAAGAACTTTATAACACTTTTTTTAAAGATTACACCCATAAAGTGTGGGGAAGACCATGCTCAGAAATTAGACCGGAATGGGGAGCGCAAAGAATTAAGGGGCTTTCGATCTCCAAAGCAATTTTCCACGCTATAAAGAGTATCTTTAAAAAAGATGACTCTATCCATCAGAAAAATACAGAAACAAGTCTTATAGAACAATTTATGTACCCAAAATTTGGTCCCGGACAATTGTGGGAAGAGCTTGCACGGAAGATAGAAGCAAAAGGCGGAAGGATTCATCTTGATTGCAAAGTAACAGGATTGACTTCCAACAAAAATGAGATAACAACTGTTACAGTGAACAATATTAAAAGTGGAGAGAGCAAAAAAGAAAATGCTGATTATTTTTTCTCAACAATGCCCGTGAAAGACCTCATAAACTCAATGAATGATGTTCCAAAAAAAGTTACAGAAATTGCAAATGGGCTTGTCTATCGTGATTTTATAACAGTTGGATTACTATTGAGAAAATTGAAAATAAAAAATCAAACTAAACATAAAACCATAAATAACATTGTGCCCGATAATTGGATATATATTCAAGAACGTGATGTAAAAGTAGGAAGGCTTCAAATATTTAATAATTGGAGCCCGTACATGGTCAAGAATGATGATACTGTTTGGATCGGACTGGAGTATTTTTGTAACGAAGGTGACGAGCTTTGGAGTATGACCGATAATAAATTTGCAGAATTTGCAATTAATGAATTAGAAAAAATTGAGATCATTAGCAAGAATGATGTATTAGACAGTACTGTGATAAAAATGCCTAAAACATATCCGGCGTATTTCGGAAGTTATGATAAATTTGATGATATTCGAAATTATGTAGATAAAATAGAGAATCTGTTTCTTATAGGAAGAAACGGAATGCATAGATATAATAATCAAGATCATTCTATGTTAACGGCTATGGAAGCAGTGGAAAATATAATTCAAAATATAAAAACTAAAGATAATATCTGGAATGTGAATACGGAAGGGGAATACCATGAAGGAAAGTGAAGTAAATTTATTATTGAATGTTTTATTAATATCTTCAATTTTTTTTGCTGCTGTTGGTTTTCTGCAGGATTTGGAAAACAGTGCTAATTATGGTGGCATTGATCTACGTAACCGAGTAGTTGGAGCCAGATTAGTAAAAGCTAACTATGATCCATATTTTTTTAAATGGAATGAAAAATATTCAGATTTTTTTCTTGATCCCAGAGATCATCCGAATTTATCAGTAAGTAGAGTTACTGTACCTCCTACGGTCTTAATGATTCATTCCATTTTTAGTGATCTACCCTATAAATTTCAGAGATATTTATGGACAATCATTCAATGGTTACTAATTTTTTTTAGTATTTCCTTTTTCTCTCGATCGGAGAAGAATGAAATAAAATCAAAATTGATTTGGATAGTTAGTTTATTTTTTATTGCAGGTAGTTTTATCTTCCGATTACATGTTGAACGTGGGCAGATATATATTTTGTATGTTTTCTTGTTTGCTTTGAGTTATTATTTTTATAATTCAAACTTTAAAATTAATAGATTACTAAGTGGAATTATCATGGGTTATGTTTCGGCATTACGTTTTCCAATGATTATAGTTGGTTTACCTTTCCTATTATATAAACGTTGGAAATTCATATTTGGACAAGTTATTGGATTTGTAATAGGAATTGTAATCTCTTTTAGTTTTGCTGGTTACGAAATATGGAAAAGCTATTTTAAAGCAATGCCAATCCACGGTAAGGTTCATAATGGCGTTATAAAAATTACAACTGAAAGATATCCATATATTGATATTGAAGATATGGAAAATCTATGGATTTGGGCAAGATTACCAATTTCGGACTCTTCAATTCAAGGAATTGCAAGGAAATATTTTGGTATTCAAACATCATCTAATTTTTTATTGATTAGTTTGGTAATAAGTATTATATTATTAACAATATTATTTCTGAGAATTAAAAAACAATACGAAAATCATAATTTCCTGTTTTTATACAGTATATTAATTATCTTAGTGTCAGAACTTTTCCTCCCAGCTGCAAGGTATTCCTACAATAATGTTATCTGGCTTGTTATTCTCTCACTTATAATAATTAATTCTAAGGAGATGTTATCACTTCTGAAGAAATAAACAAATATTGGAAGATCTTCCTTAATTTTCTTCTAATATATTCCATCTTAATGTCTGCGATCTGTATTTCATTTGATACTGTCAACACTTTAAAATATGGTGCTTTAGATCTTCGTAACCGTGTTGTTGGAACAAGAGTTTTATTGAATGGAGAAGATCCCTATTTTTTCAAATGGGAACAGGATACACCGGAAGAAATAGTTGATGCACGGGATTTTTATTCTAATTTCCCAATGAGTAGACTAACTGTTCCTCCAACTGTGCTTATGCTTCATTCACCTTTTGCTTCAATTCCTTACAAAATGCAGCAGATTTTGTGGGCATTTATTCAATGGTTACTACTTCTTCTAAGTGTTATTCTGTTTTCAAATACAACTGATTCCATTATTAAAAAGAAGATTCTCTGGATAATTGGTCTATTGATCATTGCATCGAGTTTTTTCTGGAGACTGCATATTGATAAAGGGCAGATTTATATCCTATTTGTATTTCTTATTTCCTTATCGTATTGGTTTGCTAAAAGAGAGAAGAATTACATTCTCAGTGGTTTCATTTTAGGGTTAACCGCTTCTTTCAGACCACCTGTGATATTAATGGGTATCCCGTTCCTTATTAAAAGAAAATGGAAATTTATTATCAGTGGTCTTGCAGGAATAATAATAAGCTTCATATCTTCTTTGTTTATTGCTCCATTCTCAATTTGGAAAAGTTATTTTAATTCTATGGAGTTTCATGAAAAATTTCATTTACTTATAATTCAGCCAACCTATGGTTTTTTTAATAAGAATGTTGTAGATGGAATAAAGAATGCAATATTCTCTGCAAATATAGCAATGGAAGATTCTTCTATTCAAGATATGTTCCGTATTTTCTTTCATCTAAAAATTAAAGCGAATATTCTTGAATTATCTTTGATCATTTGTATCTTAGTTTTAACTATCTTTTTATGGAGAAGAATAGTAAAAACAAAAGACAGTGTTTCTCTTTTTTATATTGGGATAATATTTGTAATTATCAGTAGTTTTTTCCTTCCGGCAGCTCGTCTTTCATATATCAATATTTATTGGCTGTTGCCATTATCACTGATTGTTATTAAAACAGATGATATTAAGTGGATATTAAAACCGGAATTAATACTATTAATAGTAGGAATAGGCTTGAATACTATGTTTAGAATATTTCCCAAAGGAGTTATACTGAGTGACTATTTAATAGTATTTTATTTAGTAATTATAACATTTAGAATAACAAATTCCAAATATTAATTATCCCTGAAATCATCGGGATTAATATTACAACGTTTAAACTTATCGTAAAGATTCTGACGTTTTATATCTGATATTCTGGATGCTTTTGTAACATCACCATCGCATTTATTCATAAGACTTTCTATGTATTTTTTTTCAAATTTCATTTTAGCTTCATGATAAGGTAATTCAAGAAAATGAAATGTTGTGGAATCAGGTTCTTTTGATTCTCCTTTGTAAATGTAATCAGGCAGATCTTCGGGAATGATCGTATCGTGTGAAGCAAGAGCAACAGCGTGTTCTATGGTGTTTTTCAGCTCACGTATATTTCCTTTCCATTGATGGTTCAAAAGAATGGATAGAGTAGCATTTGATATTTTGAGTTCTTGTTTTTTGTATTTATTGGAAAATCCGGATATGAATTTGCTTACGAGAAGCTTGATATCTCCGACTCGCTCCCGTAATGGCGGAATATGCAAATTGATCACATTTAACCGATAATAAAGATCTTCTCGAAGATTCTTGTTAACTATTTCTTCTTCTAAATCTTTGTTAGTCGCTGCGATTATTCTTACATCAACGGTAACATCACTCTCACCACCGACTTGTCTGATAATACCTTTTTCTAAAGCTCTTAACAATTTTACTTGGAATTCAAGACTGGTTTCAGTGATCTCATCGAGAAACAGTGTTCCTCCATCAGCTTCTTGAAAATATCCAATTTTGTCTTTGATCGCACTGGTAAAGGATCCTTTTTTATGACCAAAAAGAGTGCTTTCTAAAAGGTTTTCCGGTAAACTTCCGCAGTTGATAGCAACAAAATTTTTATTACTTCTGCTGCTGTTTCGATAGATCAGATCGGCAATGAGTTCTTTGCCTACACCTGTTTCTCCGGAGATGAGAATAGTTGTATCAAGTGGTGCGATCTTTTTTACTTTTTCCATAATCTTTTGAATAGCCAAGCTGTTCCCGACAATATGAGTTCTATCAAATTCTTTATCTAAAATAGATCTCAATCTTTTGATCTCATCTGTCTGCCATTTAGCTTTTAATAATTTTTCTATTTTCAACTTAAGCAGATCAAGATCTTCCACAGGTTTTTCAATAAATTCATCAGCACCTATTTTCATTGCATTTACAGCCATCTCGATCGATGCTTTACCGCTGATTACCATTACAGCAATTTCCGGCCAATTCTTTTTGATTTTTTTTAGTAAGCTCAACCCGTCTTCACCAGGCATTACAAGGTCACTAAGTGCAATCTGATAAGAATTATTTTCCAATTTTTCTAAGGCAGCCATAGCTGAGTCTGCTGTGTCGATCAAGTATTCATCTTCCAGGTGTCTTCTGAAAATATCTCTGGTATCTTTTTCATCATCTACTATCAATATCTTAGCTTTCTTCCCATTATTCTCGAACATATAACTATCCTTTTGTTTGTGGTAAAATTAGAGTGAATGTCGATCCAAAATCCGGCTTGGAATTAACTTTGATCTCACCATTATATTTTTCAATTATACTTTTTGTTATTGCCAGTCCAAGCCCGAAACCAGTTCCCGATTTTCCAACTTTGGTAGAGAAATATGTTTCGAATATTTTATTCAGATTATAGTCAGGAATTCCTTCTCCCGTATCTGTAATTTCGGTGTAGACCATTTTGTTTTTTTCATAAGTACGGATCGTGAGTTCCTTTTGTATACTATCTTTTATTGCCTGAATAGCATTATTTATAATATTGGCAACACAAAGACTTAAATCACCGTAAGATGCTGTAACGTTAGGAATATCTTTTTGGAAATCTGTGGTAAGTTTTACATAGTGTTTGAAGAAGAGATTATGTTTGCAAAACTCCAGTTCTTGTGAGATCATCTCATTAATATCAATTGGGCGGTCTATTGATATATTACTTTGTTTCACTTTTGTTAATAAGCCCTTAACTGTTTGTGCAATATTTTTACCGGCTTCTATTATTCTATCTAAATCTGTATTATCTTTCATGTCCTTCTTCATAAGTTGAGCATAGCCCAATACAGCGTTCAAAGGGGAATTGATATTATGAACTATACCCTCGATTCTTTTGCCGATGTCAGCAAGTTTGTTACTTTTTATCAATTCCAGTTCAAGTGATTTTCTTGCTTCTGTTTCCATGATCTCTTTTGAAACATCTATAATACTGCCAAAAAATTTGATACTTGCATCATGTTTTACAGCACTAATATTCAATGCTACATATTTTAATTTTTTGTTTGGGTATATCTTTAAATTTGAAAACGTTAAAGGTGCCTTATATAATTTTGCAAATTGTTTTTTATCCAATCCTATTAATCTACTCAAATTCTGGTGGATCAGATGATTTTCATTCATTTCCATAATTTTAATAAAACTGGGATTATACAGGATCACTTCAAATTTATGATTCAACCAGAAAATGCCGGTATCCAGATTATCGGTCAACTCTTTGTATTCACGTAGGGTTTGACCATGTTTAGATAGGGCAATATTCATAGTATTAAAAGATGTAACCATATCTCCCAATACACCGGAATATCGTTTTTCAATAGGTTCCAATTTAGATGGATTTTTGGCAATATCCTGCATGTTATTACTAATATTCCTTACCGGAATTAAAATTGTTTTACTGAACCAATTACCAAGTAAGCTTATCATGATCAATGTAACAGCGAGAAGAATGAGAACAAATATGAGGATACTCTGCTGCACAAATTGATTTACATATCTCTTATATGAAATTATGAAAACTCCGGTTGGTTTATTTGTAAGATCGTAGAATATTTTGATACCGGCAGCATTATAAATATTGAATTTCTTAATAGCTTGTTCCATTTTTTTTTCAGTCATGGATTCAATCATGTTATTGATATCTGAAACAGTAAGATTACCGGGGATTGTATTTTCAGAAAGTGTCTTATCATATGAGATCAAGTTTACTTCGGAATCAGTGCTGAGGTTCAAATTATTCACATCGAAATTTTCTGCAATGATAAGAACACCCAGAAGCTCTTTTTTTTCAGTTGAAATAAAAATAGGATCGTATGTTATCTGGAATAGCCGATTACCGTAATTTCCGATGAATCCTCCAGAATGTTCTTTAGAAATATCTCGATATATCTGAGACAGATATTTATCTATAAATTCCCATTGTTCTCCAAAAATATATTTTCGTTGTTTATTGCAGATAATAAGCTTATTAATTTTATCGGTCTGATAATTTTGTGTAAGATGATCTTTGATAAGGTTTTTGTTTCCTTTCTGCAATGCTTCAATAATTATCTTGTCAATTTCAAGTCTTTGCAGAAAATTTTGTTGTTCCATATTCATCTCAGCACGTGTGATCTTCAATTCGGAAAGGGTCAGCCTGATGTCCATGTCTTCATATTGATTTATTCCGAATCTGGCTAATTGCCACTCGATTAAGATCAAAATGAGCACAAGAATAAATGTTATAATAAAAAATAATACAAAGATCCTTTTTTCTAGTTCTGCTTTTCTATTTTTCAAGATAAATTCCTTTTTTAAAGTTTAATTATCAAGGATCTTTCTGATCTTTGACATAATAGAATCATATGTAAATGGTTTATGAAGAAAACTTACATTTGAGTCGGGTGATTGTTCTTTAATGAAATCGTTATTGACATTCCCGGAAATAAAGAGTATTTTAATATCAGGTTGGAGTTTTCTTAGTTCATTTGCCAGTTCCTGTCCACCCATCTTTGGCATTATAATATCGGAGATCAATAGATGAATTTTGTCATTAATTTCTTTGAACTTACGTAAACCTTCTTTACCATTTGATGCATTAATAACTTTGTATCCATGTTCTTCCAAAATTTCAGATAGGAAATCTCTGATGCTGTCTTCATCATCAACAAGCAGGATTGTCTCATTACCGGTAGGAAGACTGCCGATATCTGTTTTTGCAATTTCGTCTTCATCGATTTCTGCAATAATTTGTGGAAGATATATCTTGAATTCGGAACCCCTGTCTTCTTCTGATTCAACAAGTATCACTCCGCCATTTTGTTTTACGATCCCAAAAACAGTAGAAAGACCAAGACCGGTACCCTTACCAACTTCCTTAGTTGTAAAGAAGGGCTCAAATATTTTCTCCTGAATCTCTTTACTCATCCCTGTTCCTGTATCAAGTATGGAAATCATTATATACTCATAAGATGCATCAAGATTATGCTGTTTAATGAATTCTTCAGTTAGTAACTCTTTGGTTGTAGATATTATGATCTTGCCATAACCTTTTATTGCATCACGAGCATTAACAACAAGATTAACCAGTACTTGTTCGATCTGGCTTTTATCTGCAAATATCATACATGAAGAACTTTGGAAATCAGTCTCCATAGTTATTTCATCCCCGATCAATCTTTTAAGCATTTTCTCAAGTTCGATAATAGTATTGTTCAGGTCGATATTTCTTTTTTCAGTTATTTGCTTTCGTGAAAATCCGAGTAATTGTTTTGTTAATCTTGCAGCTCGTTCTCCACAATCTCTAATTACTTTAATATCATCATAAACATTGCTGTCATTATTCAATTTTTTTAGAGCCAGATCGGAATAGCCGTTAATTGCTGTTAATAAGTTATTAAAATCATGTGCAATTCCACCTGCAAGTTTTCCGACAACTTCCATCTTTTGAGATTGGAACAATTGTTCTTGAGCAATCTGTCTTTCATCTTCAGCCTGTTTACGTTTAGTTATATCACGGGCAATAACTAAGAGTACCTGTTCATTCTTAAAGGTTATATTATTTTTATGCAGTTCTACTATTATTTTTTTACCATTTTTTTTAATATGAGTAAATATGGGAGAATCACCGGTGTTCTTCTCATTCAAATATCGTGACAGTTGTTCCCGCTCTTTTTTAACATAAAGTTTAAAACCATTTAATGCGATAAACTCGTTTTTTGTATATCCGTATTTATTTAATACAACGTCATTAAAATCCAGGATTTTTTCTCCATTTTTGGTAAGTATAAAAATGGGATCTGCAATACTATTGAAAAGGAGACGGTATTTTTCTTCGCTTTCGCGAAGAGAGTTCTCAATTTTATGCCGGTAAAAAGCCATCTCGATTGTTGCATGCAATTCATGTCCTTCAAAAGGCTTTATCAAGTAACCAAAAGGCTCGGTGATCTTTGCACTACTTAAAATAGGTTCATTCGTATATGCGGTTAAATAAATTATTGGAATGTTGCATTTTTCCTTTATTCTACCGGCAGTTTCGATACCGTTGATTTTTCCGGCAAGCATAATATCCATTAAAATCAGATCAGGATTTAATGCTTCATAGCATTCAAGTACACTTTCTCCACTAGAAATAATATCAATGACATGATAGTCAAATTGAAGTAATGTTCTCTTTATATCCTCAGCAATGATTCTTTCATCTTCAACGATCAATAACCTTTTTTTTGTCATTATTTACCTGCACTTTATAAAAATTATGTCCTAAAAAAATTACATGTAACAAAAAATAGAAAAAAAGAAAAAGTGGTCAAATTATTTTTATAATATAGGTAAAAGAAAAAGCCATCCGGCAATTGCCGGATGACTTTAATGGTTGGGCCGAGAGGATTCGAACCCCTGAATGCATGGACCAAAACCATGTGACTTACCGCTTGTCGACGGCCCAAAAGATCTATAATTAAGAACTGGCGGAGAGGGAGGGATTCGAACCCTCGGTAAGGCTATAAACCCTACACACGCTTAGCAGGCGCGCACCTTCAACCAGCTCGGTCACCTCTCCACTTCTATAATTCTGGCGGAGGATGAGGGACTCGAACCCCCAAGGGCTAAGCCCGGCGGTTTTCAAGACCGCTGTCTTACCAATTAGAGCTAATCCTCCTAAATGGAATTAACAAATAATTTTTGCGTTGAATTGATGTCAAATATTTTTTATTCTTTTTATTAGCTCAGATTTACACATTGTTGCAACTTTAAAAAATCTAAAATTATCTATATCCAAATTCCTTTAAGGCATTCTGTTTTTTTCGCCAATTTGGCTTGATCTTTATCCACAGATCAATTTTCACTCTCTTTTCAACGATTTTGTGGACTTCCTTTTCTGCAGTAATTCTTATAGCCTTAATTTTTTTCCCGCCTTTTCCTATAACAATTGGTTTTTGTGATTTTTTTTCCAGCCAGATATTAGCAGCGATGACCACTTTATTTGGAAAATCGTGATATTGTTCTACAACAACAGTAGAAGCGTAAGGAATTTCATCATCGAAATTAAGAAATATTTGTTCACGGATAATTTCCTGAACAAAGAATCTCATTGGCATATCTGAAATTTCGTCTGTAGAATAGAAAGGAGGATTAGATGGAAGCAATTCAGTGAGTTCATCTAAAAATAAGGTGAAATCCGACGTTTTAAGAATAGAGATAGGTATAATTTTTTCGAAATCGTATTCTTTTAACAAACCGATTTTTTTCTCAACTGTGATCTCGTCTGAAATATCGATCTTATTCAGCATCGCTATTTTTGGAACCGAAAGTCTTTTCAAATTTTCACAGATCTGTTTATCATAATCTGTTGGGAATTTTTTAGCATCTGTCATGAAAATAACTACATCAGAATCTTTTAAAGAATTATTGATATACTCGAGCATTTTATTATGCAGTTCGTATCTGGCTTCCACAAATCCGGGAGTGTCCATTAATATGATCTGTCTATTATCATCAGAAATAATGCCTTTGATCTGCTGTCTTGTTGTTTGGGGCTTGGGAGAGATTATCGATAGTTTCTCACCAAGCAGTTTATTCATTAAAGTCGATTTTCCAACATTTGGTTTTCCTACAATTGAAACAAAACCGGCTCGATAATTACAATTCATAAAGTACCTTTAACTCTTACAAATTTTGTAAACAAGAATTTCCAAAATGATCTCATCTTTTAAATTTAATGATTTTGCATCGATGTCAGCTTGCAGAAGTAATGAGAATATGGTACTCAGATTACTATCTGAATAATTTCCAGCAAAAGCAACATGTTCTTTCCTGAATTTATAGAATATTTCAGGTATATAACGATTCTCGATCTCAGAGTTGCTGATATTATTCTTTTGCAGAGCTTTGATCCGCCATAAGGTGAGGAAGAACCTTGATAGCATAATAATAATAAAGACGGCTGTTTCATTATTTGCGATCATATTTTCTAAAATTGTCAGTGACTTTTTCAAATTTTGTTTTCCAATCTCATTTTGAAGATCATAAACTTTGTTTGTTCTGGATTTGCCAACTGTTTCCTTTACATCGTCAATTGTGATGTTTCCCTTGCCTTTTGTGTAGATAATCAATTTTTCTAATTCATTGGCAGCTAATTGATAATCTAATTCAATACTTCTTGTAAAAAGCTCTTTTGAATCGTTATCCATGAATAGTTTCTTTTCTCTAATTTCAATATTCAGCCATCTGAGAATATCAGTTGAATTATAGGGAGAGCGACAAATGATCTTCACCGCTTTTTCTGAGATCAATTTATTTACCTTTGTCCGTTCATCTATTTTATCTGCTGTTAGAACAAGGATAGAGGTTGGAACAGGATTTTGTACATATTCTGCAATAAGGTTCTTATCAGAAACTTTCATCGTATCGAAGTTCTTCAATATAACAAGTCGGAACTTTGCCATGAAAGGCATCATCTCAAGTTGCTCTAAAGCATTTACTGCTGAATCCGTATCGGCATGAAGTACTATAGAATCGAAATCTTCAGAACCTGCTGATTGGTACTTTTTTGTGATCTTTTTTAGAACTATATCTTTAAGATAATTTTCCGGACCGAAGATATAATAAACAGATTGGGATTTAAGATTTGGAAAATTCTTCAAGAATTCATAATGCGGGAGAGTTCTGGATTTAGCCATATTAATGTTTTATATATAATATTAGTGTAATAATTGCAATTAACCAGCAATAGAATGCAAAATACTTCAATTTCTGTTTTTTTACAATTTTAATGAGAAAAGAAATTACCAAATAACCGGAAATAAACGCTGCAACCGTACCCAAAAAATAAGATAACCAAAGTGATCTATTAAGATTTATTAAACTTGAAATCTTAAGGATATTTGCGCCAAATATTGCTGGAATTGAAAGGATAAAAGAGAATCTCGCAGCTTCCTCTCTATCTAATCCGGCAAAGATGCCAACGGTAATAGTTGTTCCTGAACGGGATATTCCGGGAAGTATTGCAAATGCCTGAGCTAACCCGATAAGAATAGATTTTTTTATTCCAAGTTGATGTGTTTTAATACCTCGTGGCTCGATCTTATCTGAAATGTATAGTATAAAACCCGTGATGATCAACATGAAGCTTGGAATATATAGCGAGGAGAAAGCTTTGGTGAGTGGATCTTCAAAATAAAGACCTAATATGCCGGTTACAGTTGTAGCAACAATTATATAGAATATTATATTTCGGTTTCTTGTATGTTCCGATCCTTTGTTTTTGAATAGGATTAATGATTTGATTAAAGAAAGTATATCTTTACGGAAATAGAGTAATACTGCGAATACTGAACCAAGATGTAATATTATTTCAAAACTTATATCGGGATTATTGAAATTTAAATAATGTTCAGCAAGAACGAGATGTCCTGAACTGCTGATTGGCAGGAATTCAGTTAAACCCTGTATTATTCCTAATATTATTGCTTTAAATAGTTCCATAACTTCTATTCCTAAATTATTTCAGGCAGCTTTGATTTGAATAACTCAGATACCGGAACTAATTCAAAATCAAGTTTTTCAATCTCTATTATGAATTTCTTTAAAAAATCATATCTGTCTTGTGTTGCGCAATGTGTAATGACTAATATCTTATTTCGATTTTTAGCAAGATATTTTAATTGCCTGATTTTATTAGAAAGTGTTTTCTTATTAATTGACGGTGTATCCAGAAAAAGTTGATTTTCACAAGTTGGGATCAACATCTTTTTAGCAACATTATACGCTATAGAAGATTGAGATGTGCGGCTATCTACAAAATAAAGATCATGTTTCTTCAAAACTTGTAGAACGCTTTTCATTACAGATTCATCGGTTGTTGCGAATGAACCCATATGATTATTGGCGCCAACGCACAATGGGAACTGTTTAATATAACTTTCCATTCTGCGCTTTATCTCTTTTTCGGTAAGATGTACATAAATTGCATTGGCTCCAGGATTATCGCGTGGATAGCTGATAGGTTCCATCGGGATGTGGATCATTGTCTCGTGACCTGTCTCAGCAGCTTTGTTCATCACGTGTTTGGAAAATTTTTGATCTGGAAGAATTGCAAAAGTAACATTACTGTTCAAGTTGCAGAAATCATCTAATAATTTGTTGTTCCGAATTCCAAAATCATCAACAACTATGGCAAGCTGGGTTTTAACTTTTGTTTCATTTTGAGATTTGTTATAGTATAAAGTAACAAAATATTTCTGAGAATCGCGCGGATCTTCTATCTCCAGAATTTGTTTATTACCATTATATTTTTCTTTCCCTGCTAATATTTTGCCACCAATTAATTCTACCTGACCGGTAATGATAATGTTTGCATAATTGAGATCCATCTCCGAATTATCTATTCCAATAGAAATATAAATAGCATCTTCGCCAATATGATTTTTATAATTTTCTTCAGTTACTCCCAATAATAATTTTGCATGGGCTATTGCATCAAGAACTGAAATATATTCTTGCTTTGGCTTAATGGATACCGTATTTTTTTTTTGTTGAGGATTTATTATCAAATTTGTGATTTTATCATAATTAAATAAAATTAAAAGTAATATAAAACCTATGAATAGAAGAAAATATAAATAACTTTTATCTATTTTGTAGTGTTTAACGCTTTTTCTCTTTCCCATTTTTCTCCTTCACATATGTTGTCTATTTTGCATAGGAATTTGAGTCAAGGAAATAATTAATCATAGTTAAATATTATTTAATATGATTTAAGTAGAAATAAGAAAAGCTGTAAAAGTAAAACAAATCCAGCTTGAAGAATTTCTCAAGCCTGATTTATTGAATTATTTTAGCAGCAAACATTTCTTCACGGATTTTGACTTACCATTAATAGATAATTTATAGAAATATATTCCTGATGAAACAGGTTGGTTATTGTCATTAGTGCCGTTCCAAGATATGGAGTAGCTGACTCCATCGGCAAAAAACGGCGAGGGACTCGCCGACTCCAAAATATCCAAAGTTTTTATTTTCTGACCTTTGATATTATAAATTTCAAGATTCACAAAATCGGAATTTTGTGTTACTGAAAAAGAGATTGTTGTAGAAGGATTAAACGGATTTGGATAATTAGTTAATTCACATTTTTCATTATTCATTATACATTCTTCATTTACATCCACTTGTGGTTCTCCGAATTGATTTTCATAAGCACCAATATCCGGCATACTACCAAAGGGAGTTGGTCGAGGATTTCCTTCAAAATCAAATTCAGGGCATATATATGTAATTTCTCCAATCATAATTTCATCTATCCCTGATCCAATGCAGGGACTTGCGTCTTGAAGATGAACATCATTTAAAAATGTATCAACAAAAAGTGGCTCTGAATCGATACAATTTTCATAGTCACCATTGAAATAAGGAGCACCATCACCTCCAAAAGCTTCCACTCCTCCCTGTACATCACAGTTGTAAAAATTTGGATTTGTTTCTTCCGTCCATAAATATATTTGACTTCCAACTGCAGCTATGTTCCCCCAAATAATATTATTAATTAGTTGAACATTATCACCAGTAATTGACAAACCTCCACCGTAGATCGATTCATTATTGAAAATTGTATTATTCGCGATTATTATTAATGTATCGGAACAACATTTAATTCCACCGCACATATATTCTACATTATTTCCAAATATTAAATTGTTTGTTACTATGGAGGAACCACCATTAAGCAGAATTCCGCCAGTATCAATTCCACTATTATTTGAAATAATATTGTTACTGATTATAGGGGATGAGCCAAAAGCCCGAATACCAATTGCACCATAAGCCATATTATAGCTAATAATATTATTTCTTATGAGCGGTGAAGAGCATTGATATAAAGAGATTCCACATCCCCAGCCACCACCGGGTTCTTCACTAAATGAGATATTATATGAGATGTCATTGAACTCAATAATTGGTGAAGAATAATGGGTACAATATATTCCAGCACCACCAGAGTTAGCAAAATTATAATAAAGGGTAGAATATGCAATTCGTACTTTACTAAAATATTTTAAGTAGAAAACCCCGCCCAGCCAATCTTCTGATTCTGGTCCAACAGCTTTAGCATATTCAAAATGACAATAATTGAATTTTGATGAATCATTTGCAGCAGGAGTGTTATTGAAACGAATGCCGTGCCAACCAATATGAGAATAGGTATAATAACCAGTTGTATCAGCAACTGTAAATTTAATGCTGTCCTGCTCTGTGCCAATTGCCAGAATTTGCCCTTGAACATTGAATTTGTAATGTCCCTGAAATTCTACGATCACACCGGGATCAATTGTTAATGTTTCTGCATCAGGGACTGTTATTTCTCCTTCTATTAAATAAGGAGAACCGTTTATCAACCAGTTTCCTGAAACATTTCCAGCAGGAATTGTTGTTTGGGAGATAAGTAAAATCCAATTAACTAAAACAATAATTACGAATATTATCTTTTTCAAATTGACCTCCATCTTGTTTATGTTGCTGCTAATGGATGGCTGCTGCCACGAGCCACCACCCATCTCAAAAAGAAATCACTAAATCGGCTGAATCGAAACGATTCAGACAAAAAAAACCAACTAACCCAGCTTGTGGATAGCCTTGTTATCAGCCGTTTTAACCTTTTTCTCAATATATTTAGAATTCATTAATCTTAAAATACCCATATAATCCATTTTAAATTCTAATGAATCACCAACTTTATAATTATTTGGATTATTCTTTAAATCAATTACAATCATATCTGAGCTTGCTCCAACAAATTCGATATTTTTATCGGAAGGCCAAATATGTTTTTCATCTACATCAAGTAAACCAAGATTGATGATTGCTCTATAAGATTTTTCTCCTATCTCATTAGTATTAAACTCAAAACCTTTACCTTCAACATTTGTGCCCAACTCACCGGAAGGAATAATTGGTTTCTCGGTTAATTCAATTATTTCAGCATATAATTTAAAAATATCATATTCCATACCATCAATTAATTTGTTGTGGTAAAGGTCTGTCCCGAGAAACAGTGTTTCACCAACTCTAAAATGGTTTATCCCTTTTGGAAGAATATTTGATAAAAGCAAAGGAATTACTACAGAACTTCCTCCCGAAACAAATGTAATAATTTTATCAAACTTAGCTTCAATTAGCTGCTCATAAAGACTTAACTGAATTAGTTTATCGGCGTTTGGAAGGACTCCATATAGACACGAAAAATTAGTGCCAATTCCTACAACTTCAATATTTTCTAATTTGAAAACCTTTTCGTAGAACTTAATAAATTCATCTCTCAAAACACCTTCTCTTAATTCTCCCATTTCAATCATTATGATAACTTTATGAATTTTATTCAGCTTCCTTGCTGCTTTAGATAATGCTTTTATTGTAGATATTTCCGTATTTACGCTTATGTCAGCAAGTTTTACAATATTAGAAATTTCTCCTTTTGAAGGTGGTTTTATATATATTGTTTCAACCTTATCATTGATAAGTTTTATATTCTTTAGATTTGTTAATCTGGAGTCACAAATTTGTTTTATTCCAAGTTTCAATAACTCGGTTAAAAATAATTTATTTCCGCATAAAACTTTAGAAACAACAGCCCATTGTATATTATTGATTTTGAATAAATTATCCAAAAATTTGTAATTGTGTTTTAATTTTTCTGTGTCCATTTCAATAAAAGCCATTATTTTTCTCCTCTAATATATCGCATTTCTAAATATTTATTTTTAAAACCCACTTTCTCATAAAGGAATTTCGCAGGATTATCAGATTCAACGTGAAGAGCAATATCACCGTTTGTTAATTCAATTGATTTATTCATTAAGAATTTTCCAATTTTTTTACCTCGATGTTCGTTGTGAACTGCTATATATACAAGTATGTTTTCCGGAATATATCCTTTCATACCAGTATGATTTATTATAACTGCTCCAATTATTTCATTTTCTATTTTTGTTGTGATTATTATCCCTCCCAAAGATACATTCTCTTTAAGTGCATAATCAATAGATTGGATAATATCTTCTGCTGAATCACCGAATTGTTCAAGATGCTTATAAAAGAATTTAACAATTTTGTTTTTTTCTTCATTTGATGGTTTACTATCAGGAGTGTAAATAGTTAAATTTCTTCCCATTATATTTTCTCCTTTGTACATATTTTGTATTATGATTAATGACTGATAACGGCGGCGTGCCACGTCATCTCGCCATGAGCATTGGATTTGTTTTTTCAAATCCTGATGCGATCAGTAAGATGATAAAAGATGAGCAAATATAAAGTCAAGGGTTGTAAACTTTTTTCTCAATCTGAATGTGGAGTGCTTTTGTTAGCAGCATCTTTTTCATTTAAGCAGCAAACATTTCTTAACTGCTTTAGTTTTCCCATTAACATTCAACTTATAAAAATATATTCCTGAAGAAACAGGTTGGTTATTGTCATCAGTGCCGTTCCAGGATATGGAGTAGCTGACTCCGTCGGCAAAAAACGGCGAGGGATTCGCCGACTCCAAAATATCCAAAGTTTTTATTTTCTGACCTTTGATATTATAAATTTCAAGATTCACAAAATCGGAATTTTGTGTTACTGAAAAAGAGATTGTTGTGGTTGGGTTGAAAGGATTGGGGTGGTTAGTTAATTCAAAGTCTGGTTTAATCATTAAGTTTTCGTTACTTGATGTTATACTTTCTAGATCTAAGATTGAAACACCATAATAATTATTTGCAGTTACTAAATATTCATCAAATACTGTAAAATCCATAGACGACATATTCCAAATATAAGTATTGATAAGTTCAGGATTAGCAGGAACGGTTACATCATAAGTTATAATCTCATTCCAACTTCTATCTTCTACGATCAATTTATCATCAATAATTATTGGTTTTGTTTTAAACTTAGAATCTGGGTGTGATGAAATATTTTGAAGAAATACCGGGTTTTCAGGATCCATTATATCTACAAGTTGTAATCCGTCATAACTACAGGCAAGGTACAAAATATTATAGTGTTTAGATAAAGAATATACGTATCTTTGTGAACTAAAATATGGCAAAATAACAGGATTCTCAAGATTAGAAACATCAATTATTGTAAGACCATCATTCCCATCAGCTATGTAAACCATATCGTATGCAACTTCTAAATCATATCCGTTACCTGGAGTATTGCATTCACCAACAATATGAGGATTTGTATGATTACTTATATCAACAATATAAAGTCCTGCTGCAGAAGATACATAAATATGAGACTCTTTGTGTTTTAGAGCATAGTTAGAACATCCTAATTCGATATAACTGTACACTACCGGATGAATTGGATCATACAAACCCAAAACGTATAATCTCGAGTTTGTGATAGCATATCCATAATTACCAACAACAATAAAATCTTCTATTTGTCCGCAAATTCCAAAATAATTAACAATATATGGCAAGCTTGGATAACTAAAATCAATGATTTGTAAGTAGGAATTATTATCTGCTACATAACAGAATTCTTCCGATATCGCTACTGACGAAGCATAAAATGGCGTATCAACCGACCCAACACAATCAAGATTAAAGGGTTCACTTATATCATAAATTTCCAAACCAGTATATAAATCTATAATGTAAGCAAAATTATCAGAAATTATAGCATTATATGCACAGATTGGAGTTTTTAAAGCACCAATTAATTCCGGCTCAAAGATATTACTTATATCTAAAACTTGGAATCCACTCTGACCACAGGAGAGATAAGCTATATTTTGTGATATTTTTATTCCATTTATTGTTGTATATGGTATTTCATAAGTCGAGATTAAATTAAAATTCGTAGGGTCGCTTATATCATAAATTACAAATTTGCCTGTAGTCGTTGATACATAAGCAAGAGACTCAACAATTACAATATCTTTAACCCAGTCAGGTGGATTATAGTATTCATATACTAATGAAGGTGCTGTAGGATTACTAACATTAACAACTTGGATACTTCCCATGAAATTAGAAATATATATTAGTGTATCAGAAAGAGCAATTTTGCTAGCACTAATCATATCGAAACTTCCTAATAATTCTGGATTATGAGGATCGCTAACATCAATGATTTGTAATCCTGATTGTCGATCTGCGATATATACAATAGAGTCAGAAACCACTAAAGATAATGCACAATCCGGTGTGTCAATGCTACCTAATATTTGAGGTGATTGTGGATTGCTTACATCTAAAATCAGAAGCCCATCGGTTGTATTTGCAACATAAGCGATATCACCATTTACTTCGATTTCTCGGCAAGTATCTAAAATCTCTAAACAACCAATATGTATAGGATTATTCTGTTCGCTTACGTCTATTATGTGTATCCCTGCATCATCTGGAACTAAAATTGTAGAATCAATTAGTTCCAAATCCATTGCCCAGAATGGTTCACCACTATGACCAATTTTGTGATAAATCGCTTCCAATGAGATACATAACAAAAGAATGAATATTATACAGAGTATACATTTTGATTTATACATCTTACCTCCATCTTATTTATGTTGCTGCTAATGTTTTGCGGCTGCCACGCTTGCCCGCCTCTGGTGGGTTATTCTTGCTTCTCTTCTTGCTCACTGTGGAGCAGCCTGTTAGGGGCATTTTCTTCACCTCTTTTTAGAAAATACCCAAATCTTTTCGCATTTGCTTCTCTAATTCATTACGAGTATCAATTAATTTTTGTCCAATCAACTTGATTTTAGAGTTTTCATCAATATTGATATTCTGGAATTCAAACATATTTATTGTAGCTAACACATCTGGGATTAATTTTATCTGTGAATAAGCAAGTTTTTTATATTCATTAAGAATGGATAATGTTTTGCTCGAAGCGATAAATCTTAGTTGTTGAAGTTCCTCGTTAGCTTGATTAATAGTTTTCATTGATTTAGTTTGGATATTACTTAGTTCTTTTTGCATATTAATAATAGAATGATTTGAATTCTCAGGATCTGTCATAATGCTTTCAAACACTTTATTAATAGTTGGACCAAGATATTTTTCAAAATCAATCATTAATCGTTCATTGATGTTATCAATCTTTCTAAAATACTCATTATAAATTTTAAGTCTATTCTCAAAAACGACTGAAGATTTTTTATATTTATTTATGATAATCGTTTTCCAAATTGCAATTACCCAACCAATTAAAGCAACAACAATCGGTATAATGATTTTAAGTTCCATATATTAATTTTTCCCTTCAACAATCTCGATTTCCTCTTCAGTTAAACCATAAAGCTCATAAACTATCTGATCGATTTCTTTGTCGGTTTTTTTAATTTGCTTTTGCAATACATTAATTTCATCTTTGTAACTATTAAAATATTCTTCAAATTCATCTTGTTGAGAAAATGAGAGTTTAATCTTTTTCTTCTTCAATTCAGAGACCAAAATTTTGAAATCGTAATTGTAGAATGCTTTTATTTTATTACTAAAATTTTCAATCTCAAAATTAGTTTCAAGACGATGTAGAAATTTATGAATTAAATCTTGTTGTTGTTTGTTTAAGGAAAGCATTAAATCTGCTTTTTCGATGAAGGGTTGTTGAAGTTCAATTTTGATTTCTTTAAATGGAAATAATCGAAGGTCTTTTAAAATAATTTTAGGAAACATTTTACGAACAGATTTTGCCGTATTCTTTATAAAATAGTAAGATATTAAAGAACTATTCAAAATAACTAATACATATTTTAAAGAAATGTCTTTTTCTTCTTTTTCAATAATTGCAATATTACTTCTGTTGTATAAATAAATGTCTTCATTATATGTTGAAATAATACTTCTTGGATATTTCCCTGTAATTTCTCTAATAATTATTTTCTCTCCATTGAATAAATTAAATGTTCTCGGAGCTGCTAAATGAATACCATATTTTAAATATAAACCTGACCACGAAAGAAAATACCTACTAACATCTTTGCCTTCTAAATATTTAAACGTGTTTTCATTAAATTTGAAAGTAAAATCATATGGACGCTTTTTTACATCTTCTGCAGATTGCCTCGGTGTACCTTTCCCTTTTTCATATGCTTGTAAACCAGCTTTTATTTGAACAATAGAATCAAGAATAACAGAATTTAACTCTATCTTTTTTGTTAATAATAAGCTAATATTATCAGAAAATACTTTAAATTCATAACCATCATTTTTGGAAAAATCTAATTGATTCCTTTTGTGAGAAAATACAAACTCTTTGTCTTTACTTAAAAAAATATCAAACTTATTTATATTTGCTTTTTTCTTTTGTGCAAGAATAATTATTGTTTCAACATTTACGCCTTCAAACGAATAACCTTCTAAATTGATTATCTGATTAAGTTTACAATTATTGAGAATATACTCTCTTAATTCTTTGCCAGAATAAACCATCAACCAAGCATTCGGAACAATTAAACCAAAAATCCCTTTCTCTTTTAATATCTCAATAGATTTCTCCATAAATAGCAGATAAGTATTTACTTGGTAGATTGCAGAATTGTAAGATTTTGTATAATAATATTTCTCATTCTCAGTTATGTTTTCTCGTGCAAAAACATAAGGTGGGTTTCCAATCACAACATCAAAACCACCATTTTGCATAATTTCTGGAAATTCTTTATTCCAGTCAAAAGCTTTTTCTCCTGCAATTTCAGGATCATCAATTAAGGAATTACCACATTTAATATGTTCGCTCAAATCAGTTAATTTTCTTCCTTTCTTTGCAGTTTTAAGCCAAAGTGAAAGTTTGGCAATTTCAACTGATTCTTCGTTAATATCAACACCATAAAGATTGTTTTCCAAAACCGCTGTATCAATATCAAAAAGAGATAGCTGCCCTTTTCGCAAATCCGTTTCAAGATCAATTATAAAATTGTGCTCATCAATTAAAAAGTTTAAAGCTTGATTTAGAAATGCTCCGCTTCCGCAAGCAGGATCGAGAATTTTTAGAGAGAGAAGCCACTCTTTATATTTTTCAAGTTTATCGAAAAGCTGTTCGCCTTTTTTTGAAATTGATTTTCTGGTTTTCTTAAAATAGGTTTCATCAATTTCAAGGTTATTTAATTTTAGTTCACTTTTCTTTTCATTACAAAGTGTACCGACTGTGTTTTCAACAATATGTTTTGTAATGTAATTCGGTGTATAAAAAACACCTTCTTTTTTTCTTCTTGTTTGTTTTTTGTCTAAACCTTCTCCGCTGATCTCTGCATTTAATTTTTCAATATCTGTTAAACTATGCTCAAAAATGTGTCCCAAAATATTAACATCAATTTCGGAATCAAAATCATAATTTGAAAGTTTGAGAGAATCAATAATTAATATTTCATCATCAATTTCTACATTATCTAAAATCTCATCGAATTGGAATAAACCACCATTGTAAGCATCAATAGAAAGTTTTTCGTAACCCTTATTTATGTAATCAAAATATTTTGTGAAAATTTTGTAGAGTGGGGTGTAAACGTCCAAATCTTTTAGCTTTTTGTAATCATCAATAATTTTTGAAATTATGTTTGGCGGAATCAATCCTTTATCTTCGGCGAAGAAAATAAACAGAAAGCGGTCTAATAATTTTTGAGATTTTTTGAATAAGAGTAACTTATTAATTTGGGGATTATTTTTTGTTAAGTTTTGGAAAATGTTATTTCTGAAAATCGAATAATCATTATAAAGCTTTTTAGAAATTTGATCTTCGTGCTGGTTGGACTTTTCTTTTATTATTGATGGTACATCTTCGAAAATACTATCTTTACTGAAACAAAGATAAAGATATTTGAATTCATCTTTGGAAAGTTGGAATACATTAAATTCTTCAAATTCAGTTGCATCATTAATGTATAATCTGATCTTTTCAAAATTAGAAGTTATTACATATTTGCAATTTGATTGATGAGCTTTGTAATTAAAAGCCTGTTTTTCAATTGTTTTTAGATCTTTCGTTTTCGTTGATTTTAATTCGATAACTGCAATTGGATTTTCTTTTCTCAGAATTGCTCCGTCAGCTTTTTCTGCATCGGTTTTATTTTTGAATTCAGTTGTTAGATTAAAATTTTCGTTTGGATTTATTGTGTAATTTAAGCAATCAACAAATAATTCTCGTAAAAATCCTTCTTGATATTGTTCTTCTTTAAGAGCTCTGATTCTTTCAGCTCTCCCCAAATCATTAAAATACTTTGTATATTTTTTGTAATTATCTTCTATCAAATCAGAAGGTAAATTCTTCAGATATTTTTTAACTATTACTTTTTGGAATAATGACAATTATTTCCTCCTGTTCTGTTGCCCCTAATGAGCACACTGCGAAATTGTCCCGAAAACTTTCGGGACACTCAGACAAACCACCTAAGTTTGAATCCGGCAGCTGCCGGATTCAGACGAGACAAACTACGAGACTGAACCGCACGGCACTTTTGTTATGTGCCATCATTTAGTCCTTAACTTCCTTTTCAATTCAGGGCTTATTGATGTTACAATTCTACCGTTTCCACTAAGTTTTATGTTTTTTATATATGTTTGGCTCTCTAAAAAATCAAGAATATGTTTTATAAGATAACTATTTAAATTGGTCTCTTCTTCAATTGTAGAATTTGAAATTTGACCTTTATAATTAACAATAAAAAAAGCAACTTTGTTTATTGAATCATCATAGCTCTTTAGAAAATGTTTCGCATAACGTTTAAATCCAATTGTTGTTAAGGTTATGTGTGCTATTTGACCACCTGCTCTTAAACTTTTAAAGAAATATCGATTATCTAGTATTTCAATACTTTCATTAAAAACTTCTTCAGAAATGTCGTATTTTTTATTAACAATTTCATAAATTTTACTTATATTAAAATCACCAAATCCATTTTTCATTGCTTTTTCACAAATTTCTTTTAAAATAATTGTATCTTCTTTTGTAAAACTTGGAATTGTAGAAATAGCTGTTGAAGCATAATTTGGGATACTACCCAACTTTGGTTTAGAATATAGACCAAAAATGGAACTTATAATTACTTCTAATTCTGTTTCATAATTATTTAACTCCTTAATATTTTGCCATACAGTTGATTTTAAAGATTCAGGTATTTCACAATCGTCAATAATAACAGGAATCAGCTTAGTATTTTTTTCAATTTTTTTTATAAATCCTGCATTCAATTCTTCTTTTACCCATTTTTTTGACACACTATTTTTTGAAAGTATAATTATCATTGCATCTGCATTTTTTATCCCTTCTTCAAAAATTTTGTCTATCAAACTATCACCTGGCAACATTTCCCACTTATCAAGCCAGGCATCAATACCATTGTTTCTTAATTTCGTTGCAAAATCTAACACAAATCTTTTCTTATCTTCACTTGCGTGACTGATAAAAACTTTTGGATTCATAAATAAATTCCTTTTTTTGTTATTTTTGAACGTTTATGTCTAAAAATCTTTTGTATAAATCTCAAGTTTTCTCTCCTAAATTCCAACTGTTTCAAATTAATTATTAAAATCAAAACCGAATTTGTAAATATTATTATTAAGTGTCAATTAGAAAATGTTTTTCAGTTAAGAAGTTTAGTTATTTAGTGGTTAATAAGAGAAAATAGATATGAAAAATCTGAGATTCTTCGTTAGAAAGGTAAACAGAATTTCTCAGAAAGACAGATTTTTTTCATTCTCAAATCATAAATCGTATATCGAAAATCTCAAATCAATTCTTTCTGCTAGTTTAAGGGGAAGGGTTGGGGATGGGGTTCAGAAAGACAGAATTTTTCATTCTCAAATCGTATATCGTTAATCGAAAAATCGTAAATCTCAAATCATTTCTTCCACCGGCATCTTATGTTCCCTCTCTTGTTTTTTAAGAGAGGGATAGCAGGGTGAGTTCAGCGTTCCCAATATCCTGAATGCTTTCGGGAAAACGAGGAAAAATGATTGTGATGTTAAGATATAAAATAAAAAAGCTGTCCGATCAATCGAACAGCTAAAAATATATGGTGGGCGCGGAGGGACTTGAACCCCCGACCACCTGCTTGTAAGGCAGGCGCTCTCCCAACTGAGCTACACGCCCGAGAATTCTAATATCTTTTTAAATTAAATGGTTTGTCGAGGTGAAGTTTGGATTTTGTCCTCAACAGTTTCTCCGGCTTCACAAGCAAAAGCTGTTTTGTCGGAAAAATCTTTTTATCGGGGCGTAATGAAATGAAGCCTGACGTTATCCGCTACACTCCAACAAAGACTGGTGGGCGCGGAGGGACTTGAACCCCCGACCACCTGCTTGTAAGGCAGGCGCTCTCCCAACTGAGCTACACGCCCATTTAATTATTATCACTTTTTTAAAATTTATAAAAAACTGGTCGGGGCGAGAGGATTCGAACCTCCGACTCCTGGTTCCCAAAACCAGTGCGCTAACCGGACTGCGCTACGCCCCGAAGACGACCGCAACAAAAAAAATGCAGTCCTAAGGCGTCAAGAATTTTCTATATGATCTAATAAAAATTTTTTAAAGTAAAGTTACATTTTTATTTTTAATACTGAACCAATATATATAAAAAAAAAATAAGCCCCGAAATTTCAGGGCTTATTATATTAAAGTTCTGTTAGAAAGTAGATCCAAATTGGAAATGAGGTTCCCAAACTTTGTCTTCGAAGTTATGGGCATAATCAAATCCGATAAGACCAAATGGACTTTGGATACGAACGCCGATTCCAGCTCCGCTCTTCATATCCCAGAAGTTAAATTCTTCCATTTTGTTGTAGCAATTTCCAGTATCAAAGAATAACAAAGCGACAATTTGATCGCTGCCAATTGGCGCGCTATATTCAGTTGAGAAAATTATCTCTCTCATACCTCCTTCAGATGGTCCAATCGATCGGTCAGCGTATCCTCGAATTCCATCAGCACCGGTTCCTCCTAAATAGAATCTCTCATCTGGCGGGGCTTCTTTTCCGCCATATCCGGTAACATAACCAAAGCGCCACTTAGTTCTCAAGGCAAGTTTCCAGATGGTTTTTGTGTACCAGCTAACCTGAGCGATCTGCTTAAAAAAATTGAAATCACCTTGTAATGGTCCACCGGCAAGTTCATTATAAAGAGTAAAATTGGAACCTGAAGTAGGGAAGAATATGTTGTCCCTGTGATCTCTCGAAAAACTTAATGAAATTGAACTTGTGTTCTGCCAGCCGCTTTCATCAAGTTCTATCAGGATATCTGATGCATCATCTTCTCTACTATCTAAAATGGTATATTCTTTGGAGTAAAATGAATAACCTGCTACAAATTTGGAATAATTCAAGAACCCGAGTGGGTGTCCAAGTCGAATAGATCCGCCATTGGTTTTTACTTTATAAGTATCCCACTCTTTTGTTGTAAGATAGATATCACTTCCGACGAGAGTGGATGAATCTAAAAAATAAGGATTTGTAAAATTGAAACTGAAATTTGAAGTAGTACTGCCAAACTCCCATTTTACGCCGCTTTGCCAGGAATTTCCAAGCAGGTTATTATGGGAAACTGCAAGCTGTCCTACAATGCCATCTTGACTGTTCAATGCAATTCCGCCATTGGCACTTCCGGAAACTTTATCGCTAACGTTTATTACAAGATCTACATCACCGGTCCGATTAATAACATCGGGATTATCGAGATGAAGGTCAGGCTCAAAAAATCCCATATTATAGATATTTTGCTGGCTTTTCATGATCTTGGATTGTTGAAAATAATCTCCGGGAGCAATTACCAATTGTCGGCGGATAACTTTCTCCTTTGTTTTACGGTTACCGGTTATAGAAATTTTTCTAACCTTTGCCCGATTATTTTCGTTAATATTTAATTTGATATTAATGATCTTGTCGGACTTCTTCAGCTCATGATCAAAGCTTGCATAAATGTAACCCTCTTCGTAATACATATTTGTAACTGAACCAAGCTGCATATTGAATTTCTCAAGATTAAATACTTCTTCATCTTTGAATTTGAATTGAGATATTATAAGTTCATCTGTAAATCTGTCATTTCCTTCAACAGAAATATCACCAAAGAAAAATTGGTTTCCCTCTACGAGATAGATATCGATTATAAAACTGTCTTCGACTAATTTCTTTTCCCATGAAATAATACGGGCATCGATAAATCCTTTCTTATTATAATAGTTGATAAGAATATTGAGATCTTCGTCAAATTTCTCTTTCTCAAATTTACCGGATCTAAAGAGACTAGCTTTTTTTGTTTTTAATTTTCCAAGAAGTTTTTTTGTTCTGATCTCTTTGTTTCCATGTATTCGCAGCTTTTTAATAGAAACTTTAGAACCTTCATTTATATCTAATAATATATTAATACGATTTTCTTCCTGCTTTTCAACTTTGAAAGTAACTTCAGCTAAATGATAACCTTTTGTTTTGTATTCATCAGTAATTGTTCTTCTTACTTCAGAAGCAAGGAATGGTGACCAGTAACTTCCCTTTTTCAAGTTGATCTTATCTTGAATATTTTTATCGGATAACTTCTTATTTCCGGAAAGATCGATTTGTTCTACAATGGGATATTCCTCTACAAAAATTGATAATGAAATACCTTGTGGAAGCTCTTCTTTTTCTATTCGGATATCTTTTAATACACCAAGTTGATATAAATTATTAATCGATTCGGAAATGTCATCAGGATTGTAATTTCCACCAACTTCAAATAAAATAAGCGAACGTATCAATTCGGTTTCAATGTTCTCATTACCGGATGTTTTGATATCTAAAATTAAACTGTTTTCTGCGATTAGCAGAGATCCCATAGCTAAGATCAATATTATAAAAAGATATTTCTTCATTTAACCCCCGTCTTTTCAGAACAACACCAATTATATTTTTTTGTTTTTCGAGTAAAGTTTTTTTCGAATAAATATTTAGCTGGAATGCGTAAATAGAAAATTCTTGACGTTAAAATGGAGATTCCAAAATTCGAAATTTGTTGGGGCATTAGCTCAGTTGGGAGAGCGCATGACTGGCAGTCATGAGGTCAGCGGTTCGAGCCCGCTATGCTCCACCAGTCTTCGTTTTGAACGAAGTGAAAAATGAAGACTGTCCCGGCGAAGTAGCTTTCTTGAACTTCAAAGCTTTAGCGTAGAAGTTAGCGAAGCCGGACTAATCACCAAAGAATTCGTTCAAAACTACGCCATAGAAAAGATGAAAGAAGTGAGATCGTTTTGTAATGAATCACAAATCCGACTCTTGGCAGTCCATCATGTACTATGTATATATTTTAGAAAGTTTAACTGATATAACTAAACATTATACTGGATTTACAACTAATTTAAAGAAAAGATTCATTAAACATAATAACGGAGAAGTTCCTCATTCAAGTAAATACAAACCCTGGAAAATTATAACTTATACAGCATTTGAATCTGAATATAAGGCAAGATCATTTGAGAAGTATTTAAAATCTCATTCCGGACGTGCTTTTGCACAAAAACACTTTTGAACGAAGTGAGAAAAACGTCTGGATTCATTCCATCCCGCCACGATAAAAACACTGTTACAACGAAATTAAACCCCAAACCGAATTAATACAAAGCAGATAAAAATTTGATCAAAACTATGCTATCCAAATTACGTTTTGAAAAATATAATGAACAAGAAACATAAAAATCTTTTTTTGTTTCCTATAAAATTAGAATTATATATATAATACAATTTTCTTAGTCAATATTTATGGAACAAAAAATGCATTTTGTAATTAAAGAATTAAAGAATAAATTGTGAGGAAAGTGATGAAAAGCATAATAATAATTTTCTGTTTGTTTTTTGGGTTGTTTCTTTTATTAAGTTGTGCAAAACCAAACGAGCCTGCTTCCGTAGAAGGATCATTGAATATAGAACGCCATTTTGAAGTTTCCGGTTATGCCCGAGATATTTTTGTTTCCGATTCATATTTATATATTGCAGAAGATCAGGCGGGATATACGATATATGATCTTATTACAAACGATACGATCTCACATCATGAAAGCTTCATAATGGATGTTGATCCGATCATGTTTGAAAATGTCCGCGCTATTTCAGCTTGCGAAGAAGAAAATCTTCTTTTTGTTTACGACCAATATGGAAGTCCTGCCAGCATCAATGTATTTGATATGACAGATAAAACAGATCCGGAACATATTGATCATATAATATCAAATACAGGTGGAATTATCCAACTTGAATCTGGTGTCAGCCCGAATGGCGGAGTAGATCTTCATTGGACTAGTGGTACAAAATACACCTTTGGCAGGTTTGATATATATTTTCAGGATAATTATTTCTATGAATTTCAGAATTCAATTGAAAGATTTGATTTTGATGCAAGCCGGATCTATATTTCTGCTGAACAACTTGGATTTCACATAGTAGACAAGAGTAATGGAGATATTAAAAGCACAACAGATACTGATGGCGAAGCATTAGATGTAAAGTTAGTTGACAATTATGTAATAGTGGCATTAAGACAAGCCGGTTTTGCTGTATATGATGTTTCAGATTCCTTAGCTACAACACTTGTTTGCCAAAAAGAAACTAATGAATATATTTATACAATAGATATTGAAGGTGATAATATGGTTTTAGGAAGCCATAGTGGGGGAGTGTATCTTTATAATATTTCTGATATTACAAGACCTGTACTTGTCGGTAATTTAAATTCAGACAAAATAGGATATACCTATAAAGCTGTTTTACACAATAATAAAATCTATGCTTCCACACGTCAGGGAGTTTACAAGATTGGAATTGATTAATAATAAATTGGAGAACAAATGAAAAAATTCAGTATTATTTTATTGGCTTTACTTTTTGGAGTAAATGCTTTTTCAAATTGGGTGGAAATTCCGCAAAACACAGGGAAAGACCTTTTTGGATATACAAATTTATCAGATGCAAAAACTGAGATAACGTTTACCCTTGATGGTTATGAGATGGATACTATTGAAGAGAATGGCGTCAGATATCAGAAAATATCATATTGGAATGAAGGAGAATTCATTGAGGTTGGCAAGCCCGATCTCCCACGATTTACCAGACTCGTAGCTATTCCGAATCAAGGCGAAGTAACATTTGAGATCATCAGCTTTGAAGAAGAGATAATTTCTGATATTACTGTTTATCCACAACAGGAATTACAAATAGAAAGCCAGCCTGCAAATACAGGATTTATAATAGATGAATTATTCTATTCCGGCAGAAGTGTTTTTCCAACTAACATTATTCAGATAGGTGAGCCGGCAATATTGCGTGATCATCGTGTTGTTAATGTTACAATAAATGCATTCCAGTACGATCTGGCAGCCAGAGAATTGCGAATCATTAAAAATATTGAACTGGAAGTAAATACAACCGGAAAGAATGGCAGCAATCAATTGATGTCAAATAAATTACATTCTCGTACTTTCCAAAAATTGTACGAAACTTCTATTTTGAATTATTCATCATCTTTGTCTCGTGAAGAGTATCAAACTCCGAGCTATCTTTTTATTTATCCGAATGATGCAACCCTGCTTTCTAATCTTGAATATATAACTGAATGGAAACACCAGAAAGGATTTGAAGTAACAGTTGCCAGTACATCTGAAACAGGAACTTCAACAACATCAATAAAGAACTACATCCAGAATGCTTATGATAACTGGGAAAACCCACCTGAATTTGTTTGTCTCGTTGGTGATGTAGGCGGTACTTTTAGTATTCCAACTTTTTATATAAGTTATTACAATGCCGAAGGAGATCATCCTTATGCTCAACTAGAAGGAAATGATGTATTAGAAGATGTATTCTTGGGACGTATATCAATATCTTCTATCTCAGATATGCAAACATATGCTGCTAAAGTGTTGCTGTATGAGAAAGAACCTTATATGACTGAAATTAACTGGTATGATAGATCTGTGATGGTGGGAGATCCTTCCAGTTCAGGTCCATCTACGGTATTTACAAAACAATTTATTACTGAGATGATGCATCAGTATGCTCCGAATATTATTGTTACGGAAGTCTATTCCGGAAGTTATTCCAGTGCGATGGTCAATAATTTAAATTCAGGTGTGAGCTATTTTAACTATCGTGGATACCTTAATATGAGTGGTTTTAGTAATTCCAGTATAAATGGTCTTTCTAATTATCGGAAGTTACCCTTTGCAGTTTTCCTTACCTGTGGAACAGGTAGTTTTGCCAATGATACAAGTAGAAGCGAAGTATTTATCAGAGCCGGTTCGGCAGGTAACCCAATTGGTGCTATAGCCGCTATTGGAACTGCAACATGGGGTACACATACCAACTTCAATAATTGTATCGATGCCGGTATATTTTATGGAATTTTTGCAGATGGTATCTACAATCCGGGCGGTGCTGTTAACAGAGGTAAGCTTGCTTTATATGAACATTACCCTCAGAATCCGGGTGGTCATGTAGATAATTTTTCACATATGAATACTTTAATCGGTGATCCGGGAGTCGAATTATGGACAGGTGTTCCACAGGAAATAAATGCAGTATATGCTTCTGAAATATCAGTTGGAACAAATTATCTGCAAGTTCAGGTAGAAAATGATTTAGGATTTCCAATTGAAGATGCCTGGGTTTGTGCTCTCATGGGTAATGATGTGATCTTTGTGAGCGAATATACAGATGAAGACGGCTTGGTTAACTTGCCCGTTAACGCAGAAGAAACAGGTAATATTATTTTAACAATAACAAAACATAATTATATTCCTTACATTGGAGAGGTAGAAATATCAAATCAGAATTTAGCTATTTCAATTATAGATTATAATATTGATGATGATAACTCAGGAACATCTTCCGGCAACGGTGATGAATTAATAAATCCTGGTGAAGATATCGAACTTAAAATAGGTTTAAAAAATTATGGCTCACAAACTGCAAGCTCTGTATCTGCTGTAATTTCTTCAAGTAATGATTTTATTACAATTACTGATGATACTGAAGATTTTGGTTCAATTACTTCCGGAAATACTGTTTACTGTTCAGATGATTTTGATATTTCTGTTGATGAAAATGTATTAGGCGGAACAGTGATTCAACTGGATGTTCTGATAGAAGACGGAAGTGGAAATCAATGGACGGATATATTATTTCTTGTTGTTGAAGGTATAGATCTTTATGCAACTGATTATACAGTTTATAATGGTGGGAATGGAATTCTCGACCCGGGTGAGGAAGTAGATATTGCAGTAACTCTTACCAATATTGGATCGGTTACAGCAAATGGGATTGAAGGGATTTTAAGATGCAGTAACTCAGGAATATCCATTCCTGACAGTATCGGTACTTTTGAATCTATCTACCCCGGAGATGAAGGTAATAATTATGCAGATAGATTTGTTGTTGATGCCAGCTATCAGATTCTTCCCGGTTCCCAAATAACATTTACTTTAGAACTGATAAATACCGATGGATTTCATAACACTATCTCATTTATTATTGAGGTAGGTGTAGTATCCCAAACAGATCCGCTTGGTCCTGACGAATATGGTTATTATTGTTATGATAGTTATGATGTAGGTTATGATTCCGCACCCGTTTATAATTGGATAGAGATAGATCCGACTTATGGGGGATCCGGTACTTCATTAAATCTATATGATAGCGGTGATGATGGTGACACAGGAAATGTGACTTTACCATTCTATTTCAATTTTTATGGTATTCCATATAATATGATCAGTGTATGTTCAAATGGATGGGTTGCACCCGGCGGAAGCACACAGGCTTCTTTTATGAACAGCCCTATCCCCGGTCCTCAAGGTCCTTCTCCCATGATCGCACCTTTCTGGGATGATCTGAAAACCGGTAGTGGGAATGTATTCTATTATCATGACACTGCTTTACATATGTTCATTGTCGAGTGGTCTCATCTGCAGAATGATGAAGATAATTATGAAGAGACATTCCAAATGATGATCCTTGATCCGGTTTATTTTTCAACACCAACCGGTGATGCTGAAATTATTTTCCAATACAAAGTTATCAACAATACTAGTGCTGGTGTTTATCCTTCTCAACACGGGCAATATTCTTCAGTTGGTCTTGAAGATCCTACAGGAGCAATTGGGTTAGAATATACTTTTAATAATTCTTATCCAACTGCAGCAGTGCCTCTACAAAATAATCTTGCATTAAAATTTACAACAGCAGGTTCAATAATTCAGGATCCTCCCATTGCTAATTTTAGCCATGACAGCTTTGATATTGTACTTTTACCGGGAGGTACCGATACAAAACATTTAGAAATTTCCAATACAGGGGAAGCAAATCTTGTTTATAATATTATAAAGGATTATGATGACTCCGGAGACGGTTCCGGCGGACCTGATTCCTACGGTTATATTTGGGTCGATAGCAATGAGATAAATGGTCCTGAATATAGTTGGCGCGATATTTCAGCGGTTGGAACTGAAGTTACTTTTACACACAATGATATAGGAACCGAGCTTATGCCTCTTGGATTTGATTTTATCTTCTATGGTTCATTTTACTCCGAGTTTAGAATTAATCCTAATGGATGGATCGGCTTTGGCGATGATAATGAAGAATGGAATAATTTATCCCTTCCACATCCCGACAGCCCACGTCCGGCATTGATACCATTCTGGGATGATCTTGATCCACTACAGGGCGGTAATGTTTATTACTACAGTACTTCCGATAGTCTCGTTGTTTGGTTCGATGATGTAATACACTATCCGGGAACTTATAGCGGAACTTATGATTTCGAGATTATTATATATGAAAATGGTAATGTTCTTTATCAATACCGTAGTATGAATGGGACAATTGATTCCGCAACAATTGGATTACAGAATGAACCTGGAAATATTGCTCTGCAAATGGTATATAATGGGAATTTTGTTGAAAATGAATACGCTGTATTAATCGAACGGATCATTGACTGGGTCGATATAGATCAAACATTTGGTTATATCCCCAGCGGAGAAACACACACAATTACAATTAATGTAAGTGCGGAAGAGTTAAATATTGGAGATTTTCTATGCAATTTACTTATCTCTACAAACGATCCTGAAGTTTCCTCAATTACACTTCCCATTAATTTGCATATAGTATCCGGAGTACCGATAATCAGTTTATCGGAAGATACTATTGATTTTGGTAATGTTCCGATCGGAGATGATGCATCAGATACACTTTATGTGAGCAATTTGGGTGAAATCGATTTGGAGATCACAGACATAACAACCGGACTTATTGAATATAACGCAACTCCTGTAAGCTTTGTCTTAGCACCGGGAGAAACACAAGCAGTAATAGTTACTTTTAATCCTCAAGAAGAGCAGTTTTACGAAGATATTTTGATAATTGAAAGTAATGATCCGTTAAATTCTTTGTATGAGGTATCACTTAGCGGAACCGGTTATGAACCTACAGGATTGGATGATCAACTTCCCCTGATAACTATAATTGGTAAGAATTATCCGAATCCGTTCAATCCGGAAACTACAATTGCCTTCTCTATTGCGAATAATGCACAGCAGGCAAAACTTGAGGTATTCAATATTAAAGGACAAAAGGTTAAAACACTTGTGAATAAGAAACTTGAAGTTGGTAGATATAATGTTGTTTGGAACGGAACTGATAATTCAGGAAGGAAAGTAGCTTCAGGTGTGTATTTCTACAAATTCGATGCAAATGATTATCACAAGATCAATAAAATGTTATTAATAAAATAAATAATTGAGGTTAAAAAAAATGAGGAAATTATTAATTATACTATTTGTTGCTGCATTCTCTCTACTGAATGCGCAATTAGAATGGAACGAAGAGATCCCGATCAGACAGGGTGTGAATATTGAATGGTACAGATCTGCAAATGGTGTTGATGGTGGAGTTGTGTTTGTATGGTCTGATACAAGAACCGGCATTAGAGATGTTTGGGCTCAGAAATATGATGCTAACGGCAATAAAGTTTGGGCAGAAGACGGATTATTGGTAAATGGTGAATATAGCAGACAGGAAGATCCGGTTGTAATTGATTCCGGAAATGGAGATGTGATCGTTGCCTGGATCGATTTTAGAAACGAAGATGCGGGTGATGTATATGCGCAAAAAATATCCAGTGATGGTGTATTGCAATGGGCAGAAGAAGGTGTTCCTCTTTGTTTGTTTGAAGACATACAAATATCACTGAATATCGTACCCGATGGTAATGGCGGTGCTTATATAATATGGCTCGATAGTAGAAATATTGGAGGCTCTGATATTTACGGAACTCATATTGATACAAATGGAAATATTGTTTCAGGTTGGGCAGCCGATGGTAACCCAATAGCTAATGCGAGTGGCAGCCAGAACCAACATACTTTCTGGGAAGACGGTTCAAATGGTGCAATTGTAGCTTGGCATGACGAAAGGGATCCTGATGATTATGATATTTATATGCAGCGTATCACTTCAAATGGAGATTTTCTCTGGGATGAGGACGGAAACCTGTTAACCGGATCTGTAGGTCCACAAGAAAAACCAAAGATCACTCCCGATGGAACAGGGAACTTCATTTTTTCATGGCGTGATATGGGACCAGATATTTTTGGTGATATCAAAGCACAAAGAGTAGATATGAATGGAAACCTGCTTTGGGCAAATGAGGTAGAAGTATATGTTGGAGAAGGTATCCAGCGTAATGCACGAATTACCAAAGCATCCGATAACGGAGCTATCATTGTATGGGAAGATGCCAGAAATGAAATAAATGAAAATTATAAAGATATTTATGCGCAAAAACTTGATACTAATGGTAACTTGCAATGGAATTCATCTGGTGTCGAAATTGTTCAGGCATTAAATGACCAGCTTAATCCTCGTCTTAGCGGTGATGATAATGGCGGAGCCTGGATCATTTGGGAAGATGGCAGAATTGATAATCATCCACATGAAGATATTTATATTCAGCACGTAAATTCCAACGGTACATTTGAATTACCTGCAAATGGTTTTGATGTATGTTCTGCTAATGGCTGGCAATTCTCGCCGCTTGTAAAACTCTCGGAAGATAAAGTGTTCTGTGTATGGGGAGATAATAGAACAGGCTCAACCGGATTATATGTTCAATTATTAGATAACTCCGGAAATATTATCTTAGAAGAAGATGGCGAGATCATCTATTATGGTCTTTGCGGAGATGCGCATAATCAGCAGATACTTACTAATAATGATAAGAAGATCATAATCTGGGAAGATACCAGAAATGCTGGTTATGGAGGATCCCAAATACATTATCAGGTAGTTAATGATGATGGATCTTTTGTGCTTAATGGAGAAGGTGAAGAAAATGGGAAATCGATAACAACTCTTACCGGTTATGATCAGGTAAATATGGATGTTGACATTTATCCGGATTCTGATCTGCTCGCAATTGTCTGGGAAGAAAACAAACAGGGATACAATCAAGTTTACGGACAGGCGGTAGATCTTGAAGGTAATATGATCTGGTCGGCTTCCGAAGGTTTACCGCTTGGTGAATCTACCACTGAACAAAAGAAGCCTAATATTTCAACAGTAAACAATAATGGCACTTTGGAATATTATATAGGCTGGGAAGATTATTCTGATTTCATGAATCCATGTATTGTAGGTCAGAAAATTGTTAATGGCAATTTGGAATGGGGAACAGAAGGTAAGGTTATCGTCGATAGAGTTGGTAATGATGAACTGTGTGACGTATCCCAAAGTTATTATGTTTGGCAAAGTGTTGGGTATCAAAATGAAAACATATTTTGCTTAATGGTTGATGAAAATGGTGATCCTGCACCAGGTTGGGATGCTGAAGGTTTGGAAGTATGTGTAGAAGATGGTACTCAGAATAACGCCAGAGTATTGGATGTTCCTGATGGTTTATTGATAGTATGGGATGATACCAGAAATGGAAATTTTGATATTTACGGACAGATCGTAACTCCTAGTGGAATTACACTCTGGGCAGATGGTGGCATTCCGCTAATCGATTATGAAAATGATCAGAATTTTTCAAATATGATCTATGATAATGCAATTTATATTGTTTGGGAAGATTTTCGTTCCGGTGTTTTTTGGGATGTTTATATGCAGAAATTTGATATAAATGGTAACGAGATTTGGCAGACTGATGGTGTTGAAGTTATAGTTCAAAACAGTAACCAGCAAGCACCGTATTTAGTAAGTGACGGTACGGATTTTATGGTATTCTGGAAAGATTACACTAACGGAGAAGAATCTGAATTATTGGGACAAATGCTTGATGAAAACGGTGAAATGATCTGGCCTGACAACGGATTTACCATTTGCAGCGAACTAAAGAATCAGAATGCGCCGAAAGCCGTGAATGATGGTGAGTTTTCGTATGTGATCTGGCAGGATACACGATCAAGCGGGAAAACAGATATTTATAATATTTATATTCAAAAGGTAAAATTTGAACCGGTTGGAGCAGATGATCCGCAAATTCATCATCCGGGTAATGAACTGATGCAAAATTATCCAAATCCATTTAACCCTACAACGAATATCGATTTCAGTCTGAAACAAGATTCTTATGTTTCACTTAATATCTATAATATTCGAGGGCAGAAAGTAAAAACACTAATTGCAGATGAAATGCAAGCCGGATATCACAGTGTGGTTTGGAACGGAAAAAATGATTCAGGTAAAAGTGTATCCAGCGGTATTTATTTCTCAGGGTTTGATGCAAATAACGAAAATAGTGATTACACAAGCGTAAAAAAAATGATCCTTTTAAAATAGGTATATTATGAAAAAATTTATTACGGTCTTATTAGTATTGCTGATTGCGGGACTTTCAGCACAAGTGGTGCTTGATCCACGATATCATACTTATGAAGAAATACTTCAGGAAATTGATTCGCTGCAAACAAATTATCCCGATATTGTAATGGTTCAGCAGATAGGAACCACTCTCGGTGCAGTTCCATATCAAGATCCAATTCCAATCTATGCGGTTAAACTTTCTAATAATGTAACAATCGATGAGGATGAACCGTCGGTAATGTATGCTGGACAGTGTCATGCGGAAGAAGTGCTTGGAATTGAGATCACAATGTATATGATACAGGATATTGTAGCCAATAGAATGATCGATCCGTACAACGTTTGGCTGGATAACCTGGAAATGTGGTTTGTTCCTACTTATAACCCTGAAGGACTGCAGGTTGTGATGGACGGTTGGGATATAACTTACCGTAAAAATAAAAGAGATAATAACGAAAACGGTATTTTTGATTTTGAAGTTGGAGCCGGTGGAGACATAGATGGAGTCGATACTAACAGAAATTACGGTTTTAACTGGATTCAAGGTGACCCATTTGGAGTAGGTGGTCCCGAAGAATGGAATGACTATTATCGCGGACCTGGTCCGTTTTCTGAAGGTGGACCGCAAGCGATACGAAGTCTTGCAGAAGAACAACACTTTATTTATTCTATTAATTGGCATTCTTCAAGAACAGGTAATTTCTCCGAAAAAGTGTATTATCCATCCAATTGGGCAGATGTAAAGCCAACTCCTGATCTTAGTTTAAGTCAAACTATCGGTGAATCTGTCGCTGATTTAATTATGAAAGAAGATAACTCAGGTCCTTATGAACCTTATGCATCACAAGGAAGAAAGGGGAATGCTCACGACTGGTTTTATAAAGCACATGGAACGATTCAACTTCTAATTGAATGCGGAACACAAAATCTTCAACCTAATAATGATCCGCCTTTATATCTAATAGACGATACATGTGAAAGATGCAGTATCGGCGCATATTGGCTGCTTGATAGAACTCTTGGTTATAATGCTTCGGGAGCAATGTTAACCGGACACATCACAGATGTAAATTCCGGTGACCCTCTTGTTGCAGAAGTTATTATCGAAGAGGCTGATGCATCCTATTTTGATCCTCGAACTTCCGATGAACTTTACGGTCGGTATTGGCGTCCGTTACTGCCGGGAACTTACACAATGAGAGTTGTGAAAAAGGGTTATGAGGAACAGATTATTGAGAACATTACTGTAAATAACTCATTATGGAAAGTTGAAGAAGTTCAGCTTACTCCAATTCCTGAAACAATAGTTAGTGGTACGGTAAATTCAAATGGGAATCCGATAGATGCAACAATAATCGTGGATAATGGAGAATATTTTCACGCAGATACAATTGAAGTTGTTAATGGAAATTTCAGTTTTACAAATTATGAAGGCGAGCATCAGGTAACTACTTTTGCTGAAGGATGTGTGCCAAATACTCAACTGATGGATTTTCCCGCAGGTGTATATAATTTTAACATAAACTTATCTGAAGCAGTTGAAGTATTTGCAGAAGATTGGGAAGGTGATCTTTCCAATTGGACAATTGAAGGAGACTGGGCAATAACCGAAAGTTCCATTATCGGAAATTATTCAGTAACGGATAGCCCTGATGAATTTTATGAAGATGGATCTACTTCAACTATAGCAACAACAAATCCAATAAATATGGATAGTGTAAGTACTGATGTATGTCTTACCTTCTGGCATAAATATTATGTTGAATACGATTTTGATAATTGTATTGTAGAATATTCATTTAATGGTTCAGATTGGACAGAGTTAGCTCAATTTTCCGGGGTAAGTGATGATTGGGTTCAGGAATTTATTTTTGTACCGGAACTTGTTAATCATTATGTTTATCTTAGATTCAAAATAGTTGCTGATTATGTACTGAATGATCCCGGCTGGTGGATTGATGATATAAAAATAATTGCTTCAACAGGTGCTTATATAAATAATGATATACCTGTTTATAGTTCTGAGCTTATTGGCAACTATCCAAATCCGTTCAATCCTACAACAACTATTTCTTTTTCTGTAACACAAAATTCCGATTTTGTGAATCTTAGTATTTATAATCTAAAAGGACAGAAAGTGAAAACTCTGGTTAATGCAAAATTAGCATCAGATTTTTATACTTATGTGTGGGATGGCACGAATGATTCGGGGCGTTCAGTAACATCCGGAATATACTTTTACAAGATGCGGAATGCGGATTATTCCAAAACCAGAAAGATGATCTTATTGAAATAGTGACATATGCTCTTGTTTCCAAGCCCTAAAGGTTTGGATACCAGAATACTGTAGCACGTTCACCTTGAACGTGTTTGAACGATCGAGGCGATCATTTTACTTCCAATTGTAGCACGTTCATCTTGAACGTGTTTGAACGATCGAGGCGATCATTTTACTTCCAATTGTAACACGTTCATCTTGAACATGTTTGAACGATCGAGGCGATCATTTTACTTCCAATTGTAGCACGTTCACCTTGAACGTGTTTGAACGATCGAGGCGATCGTTTTACTTCCAATTGTAACACGTTCACTCAGCTAAAAAAACCGGCTGATAGATATTGAACGTGTTTTTTTTATTCCTTTTTAATTTATCTAACCGGCACAATTAGAACTATGGTTTGGAATAATTATTGCATTAATAATATATGTTAAAATAAATATAAGGAAGGTTGGAAATTTAAATGAAAAAGAAACTACTTTTACTATTATTATTACTTTTTATATCTGTTCTTAATGCAGAATGGATAGATATTGAAGAAAACTCAGGCACAAAATTATTTAATCACACTTCATCCGGAAAAAAATATACAGAAGTCAATTTTTCTTTGAATGGTTATAATGTTGAAACGATTCGCGAGAATGAGACAGACTATAAAAAAATTACATATTGGAATGAGGGGAATTCAATTCAAACTGGCAAACCTGATCTTCCCAGATTTACCAGATTGCTCTCTATCCCGGATGAAGGATCTGTCAGCTTTGAGATCATTTATACAGAAGATGAAATTGTTAAAAATGTAAGTATTTATCCAACTCAGGAATTACAAAGTGAAAGTGACGGAAAGTCTTTTAATTTTGTTATCGATGAAGATTATTATAAAAATGGTTCAGCATTTCCGGTTGATATTGTGGAGATCGGAGAACCTGTAATACTAAGAGATCAGCGTGTTGTTAGTATTTCATTTAATCCGTTCCAATATGATCCGCAAACAAAAGATTTGAGAATTATAAAAAATATGAACATTGTTGTTAACGCATCCGGCAGGGGTGGGATAAATCCTAAAACTCTTGATAAAAAGAGATCACGTTTCTTCGAGCCTTTGTACCGGTCAGCAATTTTAAACTATGATTCTACATTGGAACGTGATGGTGAATATCAAGATCCAAGCTATCTCTTTATTTATCCGAATGATGCAACCCTGCTTTCTAATCTTGAGTATATAACTGACTGGAAGCACCAGAAAGGCTTTGAAGTAACACTTGCCAGTACAGCAGAAACAGGAACTTCTACTACTACGATAAAAAACTACATTCAGAATGCTTACGATAACTGGGAAAATCCACCGGAATTTGTCTGTCTCGTTGGTGATGTAGGCGGCTCTTATAATATTCCAACCTTCTATGAAACATATTCATATTATGGAGGAGCAGGCGATCATCCTTATGCACAATTAGAAGGAGGAGATGTATTGGAAGATGTATTCTTGGGACGTATATCAATATCTTCCATCGCAAACCTGCAAACTTATGCTGCTAAAGTGTTGCTGTATGAAAAAGAACCTTATATGGATGAGACCGACTGGTATGATCATTCGGTAATGGTGGGAGATCCTTCCAGCTCTGGTCCATCCACGGTATTCACAAAACAATTTGTAACTGAGATGATGCATCAGTATGCACCAAACATTATTGCTGAAGAAGTTTATACCGGAGGCTATTCCAGTGCGATGGTAAACAACTTAAATTCAGGTGTAAGCTATTTTAACTATCGAGGCTGGATGAATATGAGCGGTTTTGGTAATTCACAAATCAATAGTCTTACAAATTTTCGGAAGTTGCCTTTTGCTGTTTTTCTTACCTGTGCAACCGGGAATTTTGCTACGGAAACATCATGTAGAAGCGAAACATTTATCAGAGCTGGTTCAGCAGGAAACCCAACAGGTGCTATTGCCGCAATAGGAACTGCAACAACGGGTACACACACAAACTTCAATAACTGTATTGATGCCGGTATATATTATGGAATTTTTACAGACGGCATCTACAATCCGGGTGGAGCAGTAAACAGAGGTAAGCTTGCCTTATATGAACATTATCCTCAAAATCCGAGTAATCTTGTAAATATTTTTTCACATTGGAATACTTTAATAGGTGATCCGGGAGTTGAGCTTTGGACAGGTGTTCCACAGGATTTAATTGTAGATTATGAAACACAGATCTCTCCAGGGACCAATTATCTCGAAGTTACTGTAACTAACGATATTGGTGCTCCTTTAGAAAACGCCTGGGTTTGTGCACTGATGGGTAATGATGAAATATTTGTAACAGGTTATACAGATGAGAATGGTAATGCAGCATTGGAGATCAATGCAACTACGATAGGTGCAGCTAACCTTACTGTAACTAAACACAACTATATCCCGCATCTTGGTGGATTTGATGTAGGAGAAGTTGATAGATTTGTAAATGTGTTCGATGTGATAATAGATGATGATAACTCTGGAACATCAGCCGGTAATGGTGATGAAGTAATAAATCCGGGTGAAGATATCGAGTTGAAAGTAAGCCTTAAGAATTTCGGTTCTCTAACTGCAAACTCTGTTACAGCGATCATAACAACCGATAATGATTTTGTTACAATTACAGACAATGCTGAAGACTTTGGCTCGATCGCAGCCGGCAGCTCTGCATATTGTACTGATGATTTTGATATTTCAATTGCTGAAAATGTATTAGGCGGAACAGAGATCAGGCTTGATATTGTGATCGAAGATAATATTGGGAATACATGGAATGATATAATATTTCTAATAGTAGAAGGTGCTAATCTCGATGCAGCAGACTACACAATTGAAGATGCTAATGGATATCTTGATCCGGG
>JAUVLU010000073.1 GCA_030600585.1 Candidatus Cloacimonadota bacterium
TAAGAAAAATGATTTGAAGAAACTTGCGGATGAACTAACAAGCGAATTTGAAAAATTTAATATTAAATCGGAAATTATAGAGAGCAAAGCACAATGCGGCGGCGGAACTCTTCCTCAACTAAAGATAGATAGTCTGGCAGTGAAGATAATACATGAAGGCAATAGAAATCAAGCTAATAAGATTCATAAAAAACTGCTTGAATTAGATAAACCAATTTTGGGAATTTTGCGGGAAGGTGATCTGCTTTTTGATGTTTTAAGTATTAAAGAAAAAGATATAAAATATATTGCTGAAAGTATGAATTCAGTAATGAATTAAAAAAGTCGGACTTGCCTTGCAGCACAGCGTGAGGTGAGAACGAAACCCTTTTGAACTCTTTCACAATTTCTTATGTTCTCCATTTAGCAAAAGGAGAAAGTAGATGATTCTATGGTTACTAACAAAATTCATTATTCTATAAATTACAATATATTGAAATATGAAGAGTTATGACAACAATATTATGAGAATAATAATCAATAACAATGTGCCAAAAAAATCTATTTGACAATGTGTTCTCAATTAGGAATTTGACAAATCTAAATGATATAAAAAAAATAATGAAATAAAGTTGGAGGAAGTCTGATGAAGACTCTTGATGAGTTAAGAAAAATTAGAGAAAAGTCTCAACAGAAAATAACATTAGGTGAAAGCAATAATCGTGTTAAAATCGTTGTTGGAATGGGAACATCAGGTATTGCTTTAGGTGCTCGTGAAGTTATGAAAGCTATTATAGAAGAAGTAGCCATCAGAAATTTGACAGATGTGATAGTTACTCAAACAGGTGAGAAAGGACTCTCTTCTATGGAACCTGTGGTTGACGTGATCGAAGATGGCAAACCAACTATTACTTATGGAAACATTACTCCCGAAAAAGCACGTAAGATCATAGCAGAACACATTGTTAACGGAAAAATTGTAAACGATTTTATAGTAACTATGCTGAATTAAATTGTCAGAAATGATGTTAACTATGAATCCAAAAATGATCTTAAAAAAAATAATAAATAAAAATATAAGGAGTTTCCATGTACGAAGACATATTGAAAAAATACTCTCCTGAGAAAGAAAACCTGATCAGCATTTTGCATGACATTCAAAATTCTGATCCTCAGAATTATGTTTCTGAAGAAGCTGTGCAAGAGGTAAGCGAATATTTGAATGTACCTCTAAGCCACATTCATGGTGTTCTCACTTTTTACACAATGTACAGCACAAAACCACGCGGGAAAAATATTATCCGTCTTTGCGAATCACCACCATGTTTTCTAAAGGGATCGGAAAACATCTTGAAAAAATTGTGTGAAATTCTGAACGTTGAAGTTGGTGAAACTACAGAAGATGGTATTTTTACATTAGAACTTTGCGCTTGCTTAGGTGTTTGTGGAAACGCTCCTGCAATGATGATCAACGAAGATGTTTATGGGAATCTTACCGAAAAAAAGGTAGAACAGATCATTATTGACATTAAGGGGAGGGCATAAACATGAAAAGTAAAAGCCATATTGCCGATACACACAAATATAATTTCAATTACGAGAATCGAGTAGTATTGAAAAATTCCGGTATCATCGATCCTGAAAATATTGAAGAATATATAGGAGTTGGTGGCTACAAAGCATGGGAAAAAGTTCTAACACAAATGAAACCGATGGAAGTAGTGGAAGAAGTGAAAGTTTCCGGATTACTCGGTCGAGGTGGAGCTGCTTTTCCGGCAGGGCTTAAATGGAGCTTTACCGCACCACTAAAAGCAGAGCAAAAATATATTGTTATCAATGCCGACGAAGGTGAACCGGGAACATTCAAAGATCGTCTAATTATGGAAGGCGATCCGCATAAATTGTTGGAAGGTACTATGATCGCAGCGTATGCCGTAGGTGCTTCCAAATCTTATATCTATATTCGCGGTGAATATACACTTTGTATTTCTCGATTGAAAAAAGCTATCGTTCAAGCTAATGAATATGGAATTCTTGGAGAAAATATTTTTGATAGCGGATTTAATCACGAAATCGAAATTAAAATTGGAGCAGGTGCTTATGTGTGCGGCGAAGAAACTGCTCTCATCGAATCGATGGAAGGAAATCGTGGAACACCACGTTCCAAACCACCATTCCCGGGGGTGGAAGGTGCTTGGCATAAACCTACAGTTGTTAATAATGTGGAAACTATCGCCAATGTTTCTGCTATTATCAACAATGGTGCTGACTGGTATAAAACTCTCGGAGTTGAAGGGTGTTATGGAACAAAAGTTTACACAATTATGGGTGATGTGGAACTTCCCGGATTGTGCGAAGCAGAGATGGGAACAAGTCTTAGAACCATTATCAATAAATACGGTGGCGGAATGAAAAATGGAAAACAATTTAAAGCTGCCTTGGTTGGCGGAGCTGCCGGTGTATTTCTTTCCAATGAAATGCTGGATGTAAAAATGGATTTCAACACTCTTAAGGAATATGAAGCTGTTCTTGGCTCCGGTGCTATTCTTGTTATGAACGAAGATGTGGACATAGTTGAGATGCTGTGGTCTGTTATTCGTTTCTTCCGTCATGAATCTTGTGGAAAGTGTAATCCATGTTCCAATGGTACCACAGTTTTGTATAATCTTATCGATAAAATAAGAAAAGGTAAAGGTAAAGAAGCAGATTTGGATGAATTGATCCGAATTTCGGAAGCGATGTTTCTAACATCATTTTGTGCATTGGGGCAATCTCCGTTAATGCCGATCAAGAGTGCAATTAATAATTTTAAAGAAGATTTTCTAACAAAAATAAAATAAATAAAAAAATGTGGAGGATAGCTAAATGATAGTTTATCTTAATGGAAAAGCTTATGAAGCAAAACCGGAAGAAACTGTTCTGCAATTAGCTCTGAGAAACGGAATATACATTCCGAATCTATGCTTTCATGAGAAAACAGGGAAAGCAGCGAAATGCCGCGCTTGCGTTGTTGAGATTGAAGGAGTACCCGGTCTTAAAACTTCTTGTAACCTGCCGGTGACGGATGGGATGGAAGTTACTACAAATTCCGAGAAAGTTCTTCAGGCACAGAGAATGGTGGTCGATCTGGCATTGTCTTCAGGACAGCATGATTGTCTTTCCTGTGAGCAAAATGGAAATTGTGAATTACAGGATGCAGCTTATTATCTTGGAATTGAACGACCAAGTTTTCAGCTTTATGATGATGATTACGAAGTCGATGATTCAAGCGAATTTATTCGTGTAGATCGTTCAAGATGTATTAGTTGCGGAAGATGTGTTGTCGGATGTAACGAAACTGTTGTGAATGAAGTCATCAATTTTGGAAATCGAGGATTTGACACTAAAATAATCTTTGATGATAATCTGGTAATGGGAACTTCGGCTTGTGTTCAGTGTGGTGAATGTGTTCAACTTTGTCCTGTAGGTTGTCTTATCGATAAACGAGCAATCGGCAGCGGCAGAACCTGGGAACTTGAAAAAGTGGAAACGGTGTGTCCTTATTGCGGTGTCGGTTGTCGTCTCGAAGTTCATATCGACCGTAAACAGGATAAGATCATTCGCGTTACAGGTGTGGAAGACTCTCCTACAAATAATGGTATGCTTTGCGTAAAAGGACGCTACGGCTTTGACTTTGTAAATAGTGAAGAAAGACTTACCACTCCACTTATTAAGGAAAATGGTAAATTCAGAGAAGCTGACTGGGATGAAGCTATTGCACTCGTTGCCGGTAAATTTTCTGATATAAAGAAAGAATTTGGAAGTGATTCAATTGCCGGTTTGGCTTCTGCCAAAGTAACAAATGAAGAAAACTTCGTGTTCCAAAAATTAATTAGAAGGGAGGTGGGTACAAATAACGTCGATCATTGTGCCCGACTCTGACATAGCTCTACAGTGGCCGGTCTGGCCGCTTCATTAGGTAGTGGTGCTATGACAAATGATATTGCCGGAATCAAAAAAGCAGATGTAATTTTGATTATCGGTTCCGATACTTCCGCTGCACATCCTGTAATTGCTGCAAAAATAAAGCAGTCGGTTCGTGAGGGAAAATCTAAACTTATCGTGATTGATCCGAAGAAAATAGTGATGGCAGATTATGCGGAAATATATGCAGCACATCGTCCGGGTTCGGATGTTGCAGTGATGAATTGTATGATGCAGGAGATCCTGAAAAATGGTTGGGAAGATAAAGAATATATTCAGAACCGTTTAGAAGGATTCGAAGAGTTCAAAGCAGAAATAATGAAAGACAAATATTCACCGGAAAATGTAGAAAAACTTTCGGGAATTCCTGCCGATACTTTACGCCGGATTGCCGAAATGTTCGGAAAAGCAAAGACAGCGTCACTCTTCTATGCAATGGGAATTACCCAGCATACTACAGGTAGAGATAATGTATGGACAACTGCAAATCTGCAAATGATTTGCGGAAATCTGGGTGTGGAAGGCGGTGGTGTTAATCCGCTTCGTGGTCAATCAAATGTTCAGGGTGCCTGCGATATGGGCGGACTTCCCAATGTATATCCCGGCTATCAAAAAGTTATCGATGAAAATGCACAGGCAAAATTTGAAAAAGCCTGGAATTGCAAACTCGATAACAAAACCGGAATAACTGTTAC
>JAUVLU010000021.1 GCA_030600585.1 Candidatus Cloacimonadota bacterium
ATGAGTGAGAGTTTTTAAAGATGGTGGTTATAGCGGTAAGGTCACACCTGTTCCCATCCCGAACACAGAAGTTAAGCTTACCCACGCCGATGGTACTGTTCCGGCGACGGAATGGCAGAGTAGGTCGCCGCCATCTTTAAACACTCTCACTCGCTTTTTGTATAAACAGGCTCCATTAATCCGGAGTCTTTTTTTTATTCAAATACAATTATTATAAGTTAGTAAAAAAACATTGCATTATTTTTAAATGATTAATAATTTGACATTAGTTAAATAGACGAAACCAAATATGATATGAACAAATTTATAAAAGGAGGGCGTTATGAAGAAAGTTAGTATTTTAGTAATTTTACTTATTTGTATTTACTCAGTTAATTTATTTGCACAGGAATCTGTAGGAAAAACTGCAGAGTATCCTATTACCTTTCAATCTGGAGAGAAAATTGTTCAAGCCGGATTAGGATTTGGTATGATGGGCGTTTATGGAGATGTGGTTATTCCACCAATAAGTGTTAGTGTTGATATAGCTAAAGAAATCGAAGGTTTTCCTGTTTCCTTCGGTGGAATTATTGGACTATCTAAATCTGAATATGATTGGACTTACTTATACTCAGATGAATATAAGTGGACTTATACATATTTTTTATTAGGTGCTCGTGCTGCTTATCATCTTAAAATGAAATCAGAAAAAATCGATCCTTATGGTGGAATTATGTTAGGTTATAATATCGTATCAGTTAAAGAACCATCTAATTATCCAGTAGGATACTCAGCAAAAAGCAGTTATATGATGTATGGATTCTATGGTGGTGCAAGATATTTCTTTAATCCAAAAATGGCTGTTTATGCAGAATTAGGTTATGGATTTGGATATCTTAATTTAGGAATTTCATATAAGCTATAATTTAATTAGTAGTTAATTTTTGCCGGATCAATTTAGTGATCCGGCTTTTTTATTATCTATTGATCAAATATAGTGCTTTAGCAAATCTAAGATTATTATTTTCAAAAACATACGCATCACTCTTAATATTCACAAAAAAACATTGCTTTAAATTGCATTAATCCAATATTTGTCAAACTATAGGAGGATATTTTGGATGATCTGTTTATAGAAGATGAGATCAAAGATTTGCGAGAGAAAATTGCTTATTACAACACGCTTTATTACAAAAAAGCTGTCTCGGAAATCTCAGATTTCAAATTTGACCAATTAGTAAAAAGATTACAGTATCTTGAAAAAAAATATCCCCAATATATAATTGATGATTCTCCTACAAAAATAGTTGGCTCAGATGTCTCGGACAATAGTAAAATAATTGCACATAAAATACGTATGTACAGTCTTGAAAATGCTTATTCACTGAATGAGATCAAAATATTTATTGATAAGATCCAAAAAGTGGATGAAAGAACAGTAACTATGACAACTGAATTGAAAATCGATGGATTTAGTATAAATCTCTTTTATGAGAATGGTAAATTACAATATGCAACAACACGCGGTGATGGCTTTGAAGGTGAGGATGTAACTGAAAATATAAAGACCATAAAATCTATTCCACATGAAATTAACTATAAAAGACCAATTGAGGCTAGAGGAGAAATATATTTTCCAATTAAGGAATTTAAACGCATAAATAAGATCAGAGAAAAAAATGGGGAAAAGCTTTTTGCAAATCCACGTAACGCTGCTGCCGGTTCTATCAAATTGAAAGATGTTGAAGTAGTTGCATCCAGAAAGTTAGATTCAATTATCTATTCGGTAGGATTATTTAATGATCCCAATATAAATACTCAATATGAATTATTAGATTTCTTAGATGAACAAGGCTTTAATATTGTAGAAGTTGGATATGTTACCGGTATAGAAGAAATTACGAGTCAGTGCGAAAAGTGGGAACAATCCAGGTATGATTTAGATTACGAAATCGATGGTTTAGTTATTAAAGTTAACGATTTTCAATTACAGCAAAAACTTGGTTTTACTTCGAAATCCCCTAAATGGGCAATTGCCTATAAATTTAAAGCGGAAGAAGTTGAAACACAATTATTGGGAGTTGATTTCCAAGTTGGAAGAACTGGCGCAATAACTCCGGTTGCCCGATTAAAGCCTGTTTATATTTCCGGCTCAACAGTTTCTAATGCAACTCTGCATAATGAAGATGAAATAAAACGTCTCGATCTGCGAATCGGTGATTATATTACAATAATAAAATCGGGTGAAATAATTCCAAAAATAATTGATGTAAACTATCAAAAACGAGAATCAGGATCTAAAGAAATAGAGTTTCCAAAAATATGTCCTGTCTGTGGAACCATATTAAAAAAAGAGGAAGATGGAGTAATTACGTATTGTATCAATATTAATTGTCCGGCTCAAATTCAAAGAAGGATCCAGCATTTTGCTTCACGCGTTGCCGTTGATATCGATGGATTGGGCGAAGCTGTTGTGAAACAGTTGATCGAACACAAACAGATAAATAAAGTTCAGGATATCTATCATATCGATTTTGATGAATTCCAACAATACGAAAAGCAGGGAGAAAAATCTGCTGAAAACTTAAAGAATGCAATTGAAAATTCCAAAATCCAGAAATTCCATAAAATACTTTTTGGACTTGGAATTCGTTATGTAGGAGCAAGAACATCCAAAATTCTCTGTTCACATTTTAAAAATATCGATGAAATGATAAATGCCGATTATGATGATCTTGTTGAAATTGATGAGATTGGAGAAAAAATTGCCAGATCAGTATTTGAATTCTTCCGAAATGAAAATAATCTGCTGATGATCCGATCTTTGCAGGAAGTGGGAATGAAAATGGTCAGTGAGAATATTGAGACAGATGATATCCTAAAGGGAGCAAAATTTATAATTACAGGCAGTCTATCAAATTACAGCAGAAATGAGATTAAAAAATTGATAGAAAAAAACGGTGGAAAGGTTATTTCTGCAGTTAGTAAAAATCTGAATTATCTAATAGCGGGAGAAAATCCGGGATCTAAACTAAAGAAAGCTAAAGAGATCGGATCAGTAAATATCATCAGTGAAAATGAATTTTTAAAAATGATCGGGATCGATAAATAAATGAAAATACTGGAAAGATATATCTTAAAAGAAAATTTTAAGCCATTTGTCGTTTCGCTGATGGTCACCACTTTTGTTATGTTACTCGATAAGATAATTGATTTATTGAATCTGATCATAGAAAAGCATCTCGATATTATAACGATCATCTCCATTTTTGGATTAAGTCTGCCATTCATTTTGGCACTTACTATTCCAATGGCAATTTTGCTCGCTTCTATTATGTCGTTTGGGAGACTGTCGGTTGATAATGAACTTATTGCATTCAAATCCTGCGGGATAAACATATACACGCTTATAAAACCGACCGTGATCGCTGCTCTTTTTTTATCATTTTTTATGGTTTACTTCAATAATGCTGTCTTACCGCAAACGAATCATATGCTTAAGAATATGATGATAAAAGTTAATTACCGAAGACCCGCAACGGCAATTGTTCCGGGAACTTTCAATTCTATGAAAAACTACACCATTTATGTGAAAGAGCGAATTGATGATGAACTTTTTGGAATTCTTATTTATAATCGTGAAAAGGAAAAATTCCCGCAAACCATTTCTGCTGAACGCGGAAGAATTGAATTAGCAAATGGTGGTAACAGTTTGGAAGCGATCCTTTACAACGGACAAATGCATGAACGGGATCAGAAAAACCCTGATAAATACAATATCAGTGAATTTAAAAAATTCACACTTAATCTTCCTGATCTCGGTTATAAAATGAATCAAGAGGGAACAGATTATCGAGGAGATCGAGAACTGAGTTCGAGTGCAATGCTGGAAATTGTTAATGAAAGAAAAAATAAAATTGAATTAACACAATTTGAGATCGATAATATTCAAGTAAAAATTGATAATATAAATTCTAAAGAACAAGAAATAATTGATAAAAAGGAATTGAAAAAGAATTATAATCAACTCAATTTAAAAAAAGATAAAGTAGCTGCTTTGAAATCTGATGTCAGGAAATATCAGGTGGAGATCCACAAAAAATATGCAATAGCATTTGCCTGTGTTATTTTTGTGCTTATCGGTGCGCCGATAGGGATGATGACTAAAACCAGTGGTGTGGGGATGTCGTTTTCTGTTAGTGCGATAATTTTTCTGATCTATTACGGATGCCTGACTCTGGGTGAGGAACTTGCCGATAAGGGAGTTGTTTCTCCTTTCCTGGCAATGTGGATATCTAATATTGTTTTCAGCATTATCGGAGTTTATCTGGTTGTTATTTCTGTTAAAGAGATGAAGACAGTAGATTTAACCAAAATAAAGAATAAAGTGAATAAATTCTTGGGAATCAGTTTAAAATGAGATTATTAGATAAATATATTTTAAGGGAATATGTAATAATATTTCTGATCATACTTTTCTCTTTTTCTGTTCTTTTTCTGGTTGTAGATATTTCAGACAGGCTGCCGCGATTGCTGAGTAAAGGTGGGCAAATGCACGATATTATTTTGTATTTCCTGCTTCGAATTCCATATCTGGTTTTACTTTCATCTCCGGTAATGGTTTTACTCTCAGGTCTTTTTCTTATGAATAATCTTTCTAAATATAGTGAATCGGTAGCTATAAGAAGTGCAGGAATCAGCATACTGAGAATGGTCTCTCCTCTTATCTGGTTTGGATTGATCTTCAGTGTTTTAATCATGTTCCTGGGTGATTTTATTCTTCCTAAAGCTGAAGAATACAGAAATTATATTTATAAAGAAAAAATCAAACATCAGAAAGTAGAAGACAAAAAAATGAGATCGCATATTTATTATCTGGGAAGTGATAAAAATTTATATTACATCGGTTTCTTCGACGGTTATCGGAATAGTTTAAAAACAATCGATATAACTACTTTCCATCCTGAAACAGGTGAAGTAAAGCGAAAAATAACAGCGACCAGTGCTTCATGGGAAGCTGAGGAATGGGTATTTCATAACTGCTATATCAGGAATTTTGAGAATGGAATTCCAATTGGAATGGAACACTATGAAGAAAAGACAATAGAAGAAGTTGATGTAACTCCACTCGATTTTATCAAAAGTGCTAAAAAACCAATGTCGATGAATTTCTTTGAATTAAAAGAATATATCGGACGACTAAAAAAAGTGGGTGAGAAATATACAAAAGAATTGGTAGAGTTAAATCTTAAAGTGTCATTCCCGTTTGCTAACCTGATCATTTTGCTTTTTAGTGTACCGCTGGTTTCAACATCCTCACGCAGTAAAGGAAGGGGATTGATATTCGGAATGGGACTTCTGGTTTGTTTCATGTATCTTTCTACACTACGGATATGCCAGAGTTTGGGTTATAATGAAGTACTCTCACCATTGGTTGCAGCATGGCTTCCAAATGTAGTCTTTGCTGCTATCGGTACTGTATTTGTAATTAAAGCGGAAGTATAATGCGAATTTTAATGATATTGGAAAACACGTTCCCACCCGATGTGCGTGTAGAAAAAGAGATAAAATCTCTTAATAATGCGGGGCATGAAATTGTGCTGGCGTGTTCTTCACCCGTTTCTATGAATGAAGTAGAAGATTGGAATGGTGCTACTATCATTAGGAAAAGAATGCCGCTCTTCATTTATAAATCCAGTGTAGGATGTTTACAATTCCCATTTTATTTCAATTATTGGAGGAAGTTCCTGAAGAAAGTATTCAGCCAATATAAATTTGATGCTATCCACCTTCATGATTTGCCGCTTGCTAAAGTTGTAAAAGAGTTTTCTGTAAAACATCAAATTCCTTTCGTGCTTGATCTGCATGAAAACCGACCTGAAATAATGAAATTATATGATCATGTAAGAACATTTCCCGGTAACTTTATAATATCAATAAAACGCTGGCAGCAATATCAGAAAAAAAGTATTAAAATTGCAGATAAACTTATTCTTGTTACTAATGAAGCAAAAAATGATTACCTAAGTAAATATAATGTAAATCCTCAAAAGATCACCGTGATTTCAAACTATGTTGATCTTGATGATCTGAATTCCTTTTCATTTGATAATACCATTTTAGAAAAATATAATGATAAATTTGTTATGGTTTATTTCGGAGATACCGGATTGCGTAGAGGAACAGCAACGATTATTCAAGCTGCAAATTTATTAAAAGAACACAAGAATATTCATTTTATAATAATAGGAAAGAGTAGGGAAGATGACTGCCTAAAAAGAAAAATTGGAGAATTTGATCTCTCAAATGTGGAACTGACGGGTTGGCTTCCTCTCAATAAAGCAGTTTCGTATATTAAAGCATCACAGATTGGACTTTGCCCTTTTCTGCGCAACGCACATCATGACACAACTTATGCCAATAAAATGTTCCAATATATGGCTTATGGAAAACCGGTAATAGTTAGTGACTGTACCGCACAAAAAAAATTGATCGAGAATGAAAAATGCGGATTGGTGTTTGAAGCAGGTAATGCTGCTGATTTGGCAAAAATAATTCTAGAAATGAAACAAAGTTCAAGATATAAAAAATGGTCTGAAAATGCATTCAATATTGTTCTGAATAAATATAATTGGAAAAATGCAGCAGAACAATTAATAATTCTCTATCAGGAATTATAATGAGAATTAAATATTATATCAGGTTGATCGTGATGGAAACATTTTCATTGTTTATGGGAATTTTAGCTTTAATAGTACCTAAACAGAGAGGACTGATATTATTTGGAAGTTTTTCAGCCGAAAGATTTGGTGATAATTCGGCAGTTTTGTATAATTATATTCGAGAGAACCATCCTGAATTTACTGCTATTTGGATGACGAACAATGATCAAGTAGTTGAAGAAATAAAGCAACTTAGCGGCTTAGTATTGAAACGTCGAACTCTTCGTGGTATTTGGTTATCTTTAAGAGCAGAAGTAGTTGTTTCTTCTCATGGGATAAAAGATGCCATAATGTTTGAACCATTCTCCCATCGACCAAAATTAGTTTATCTGGGACATGGTATTCCTTTGAAAAAAGGTTGGATTGGAATTGATAATATTCCGGCAAGATTTAAAAGAGCGTCTCTAAAAAAAATCAGGTGTTCTACTTTTATGATTTCGTCTTCAGAATTTACTGCGCAACTGCAAAATAATTTTTTGCCGATTGGAAAAGATAAAATCAAGATAACCGGACTTCCCAGAAACGATATACTCTTTGAATTAGAAAAGAATACTATTCAAAAAAAGTATGATATAAATGAATTTGAACATGTAATTTTATATACACCTACATTCAGAAATTGGGAATTGACACGATTCTTTCCATTTGCAGATTATGATATTAAACAATTAAATGAATTTTGTAAATTGAATGAAATTTGTTTTGTTCTACGACCTCATCACGTTGACCTAAAAAAAATGAATTCAGAATTCTGGAAAGAGATAAAGGAATATCTCAATTTTAAAATAATTACTCATGATAGATGTTCAAATGTAAACGAGTTGTTAGCAGCTTCAGACTGTCTGATAACGGATTACTCTTCTATTTATTATGATTATCTTCTTTTAGATCGACCAATTGTATTTATACCTTATGATCTAAAAACATATCAAAAAAAACATGGTTTCTTGGTTGATTATGATTCTGTTAGTTTTGGGTACAAACCAATAACTCAGAAGGAGTTATTAAGAAATATAAAACAGATAATCGACGGTAATGATGAATATAAAAGTTTAAGAAATGAATTAAAAAACAAAATTCATGTGTTTCACGATGCAAATGCATGTTGCCGTGTAACAAAGGAAATAGAAGAGTTAATAAAATGAGAAAGTTGAGAATAACAATTATCGGTAATTCCGTAGCAATTCGAAATCGTCCTCCTCAAATAAATCCTAATAATAAAAACTATGGAATGTTGTTGGAAGAATTACTTCAGAAAAAATATCCAGAGCAAATTGTTTTGGTCAAGAATATGGGATTTAGTAGAGCAACAATTACAAATGTCGTTCAGAAGTATGACGAATATATTGCTTCTATGCCCGATTATTTCATTATTAATATTGGGGTTAGTGATGCCTCTACCCGGGAAATTCCTTTCTGGTTTGCTGAGATATTGAATAATCCAAAGCAAAGTTGGTATAAAACATTTTTTGCTGCTTTTCATAATTATTGTATAAAGCCTAAGAGAAGTTTTTTTGTTAAATTGCGAGGCAAGAAAAGTTGGATCTCCAAAAAGAAATTTAAAAAATATTATAAAGAACTTCTCATCTTTTTACAGAAGGAAACAAATGCTAAAATAATTACTGTTCCGATAAATCCAGCGGATGATCGGGTAGAAAAAGCTGTACCCGGAAGTTCTGATAATTACATCAAATATAATAGTATGATCAAAACAATTACCGATGAATGTAATGGTATCTATTTGGAACTTGATGATCTGGATCTAAAAGTTCATTATCCCGATGGGATTCACTATTCATTACAAGGAAACCAATTTGTGGCAGAAAAACTTTTTAATTTGATAAAAAAGGATATTGAATATGTTGAATAAACTTAAAGATACAGCTAAACATACATTTATTTACAGTATTGGAAATCTATCTACAAAAATCATTGGTTTACTGTTATTACCTCTTTATACAGCAAAATTGTCACTTTCAAATTATGGAAGATTCACAATTTTAGAAATAACTTCAATGTTTCTCACTATGGTACTGGGTTTACGGATAGTTTCTGCAATGATGCGGTGGAGTGCAGAAACAGAGGACAGAGATGAACAAGGTAAAATATTATTTAATTCCTATTTTATTCTGCTCATTATGGCTATTACAATAAATATTATATTCGCTCCATTAAAACCATGGTTATCGCAATTATTTTTCTCAAGTATAGATTATTCTCATTTATTCACAGTAATTTTTGCGATCATTGGCTTGGAAATGGTGAACCAAGTTCCGATGAATTTGTTCCGTTTTAAAGGGAAACCAATAGTTTACTCAGCTTTTTTTGCATCGAAATTAGTTGTTGTTCTAATTTTTAATATCTACTTTTTGGTATATGCAGAAATTGGTGTGATCGGTATCTTTTATAGTCAATTAATAGCTAATGTAATTCAGATGCTATGTACAATTCCCATATTATTAAAGAACTTCAATTACAAATATGATCGTAGCTTGATAAAAGAGATGCTCGGTTATAGCATCCCGCTTATTTTCAGTGCAATCTCAGTTCAATTGCTGGTAATTGGAGATAAATATATAATCAAATATTTATTAGATTATTCACAGGTGGGAATTTATTCTCTCGGTTATAAAATTGCCGGTGTTCTTAATGTGTTTGTTGTACAGGCGTTCGCCTTGGGTTTTTTACCAATTGCATACAAAATGCAGAATTCACCCGACGCAGAAATATTTTTTAAAAAGGTTTTCAAATATCTTTCTATGATACTGGTTTTCGGTGCTTTAGGATTATCATTGTTTTCACGAGAAATACTATTAATTTTTGCACAGAAACCTGAATTTTATATTGCTTACAAAATTGTACCGCTAATTACAATTGCCTTTATTTTTAAGGGCATACAATATATGTTCCTACTTGGATTTCATTACGTAAAGAAAACCAAGTATGTAGCCTATATTGTTACATTAGTACTGTTTATAAATATTGGTTTGAATTTTATTTTGATACCAAAATTGGGAATTTGGGGTGCAGCGTTAACTACGGTCGTGTCGTCGTTGTTGATTTCAGTTATCTCATATTTTGTTTCTCAAAGATTCTATCCTGTTAAATATGAAATTGGTAAAATGCTGCTGGTCTTTGCTGTAGGATTTGCATTATATTGTATGTCGGGATTTTTGGCAGATGCCAATATATATTTTGGAATTGGAGTTAAAATTGTTTTATGCTTAGCTTTCCCGATATTATTATACATTTTCAAATTCTACGAAAAAACAGAATTGGATAAAATGAAAAAAGTTGTTAATAAGTTTCGAAAATAATCCATAGGTTTTTGCCACTGACTTTCACTGACTAAGCGCAGAGTTATTGTGTAAAAAGCAAAAGAAATTAAATTGATAAAAAAAAGCTCCAACTCAAAAAGAGAAGGAGCAAATTAATTTATGACCGATTATTTCAATAAAAGCATCTTCCTCGTTGCTGCCGATTTACCATCTAACAATAGTTGATAGAAATAAACACCAGAGGTAACAAGTTTATTGTTGTCATCCGTTCCGTTCCAAATTATGGAGTAGCCGACTCCGTCTGCTGTTGTGGAGAGAAACTCTCCACACTCCAAAGTTTTTACTTTCTGTCCTTTAAGATTATAAATTTCGAGTGTCACAAATGAGGACGTTTGTGTTACGGAAAATGAAATCGTTGTTTCCGGATTAAATGGATTTGGGTAATTGCTTAAAAGATCAGCTTTAATTGTAATAAAATCATCATCAGCATCAGAACCGATCAGATCAATATCATCATCATTTCTTGGTTCCAGTTTAAACGTTCCATAAGTATAATCTACTATTCCTGTGAGGTTGTAGATCAGTTCGCCCAACAGAGGTTCATAAGTATAATCTCCCAATCCGCCAACTATACAGGTACCGGATTCATCTTCAACTTCCCATTCTCCATAGCCAAGATCTTCATTGGAAACTGTTACATTCTGAAGTTTAACTAAAACACTTTCGTAATCTTCTGTTGAAGATAGTTCTATGGTATTAATTATAACTGGTTCGGGAAGATCAGTTGTTCCTGAAATTGTCATATTGATTATATCGGTTATCTCTGTTTTGTCATTGTATTCTAAAACAGTACCGGAAATTGTGATTTCATCACCAACCTCAACTTCTTGTAATGGATAGACAGTAATTCCATTCCAAGCTCCTATTCCATCCTGAATAAAGAAATAATACTCAAATATAGCAGTAACAACTCCGGAAGTTTCTACCAGTTCACCTTCATACGGAGAGGGTCCGGTAATGGAATATTGGATTTCATAAATTGTATAGGGAGTAACTGGGATTGGTTCAATAATAGAGAAAGGATCGTTACTCTGGTCTGACGGATCTCCATCAATTGCGTCAGAAATGATAATAACATACCCATCGCTAATTGATTGATCGATCGGGATATCCCATTCCCACTCTCCGTCGTTTTCAGTGGAAGCAATCAGAATTTCTCTGGTTCTTTCGTAAATCATACCCAATTCTATCTTTACATTATCTGTGAAATTTATTGATGTCCAGGTAATTGGATGAATAGAACCCTGTTCCCATTGTTCTCCACCGTTTGGACTTACTACAATAATTGTAGGTTCTGGAGTTCCTCCCAAAGTTTGACCAATATTCAATTCTCCGGGAGTTTCTGGTGCAGGATCTTGCCAGATAAAATCACTATAAACAGCTCCTGACCCAAGTAATTGAAGTGACTCTCCAATTAAAGTTGAGCTTCCTTCAACAACACCAATATCAGTTGACATCACACCATTTGCCGGACCATCAACTGCTTCAAAAGTACCTTCATAACTTAGGAATTGTCCAGTGATAAGAGTGCCCTGGTAATCAATTGCAATCCCGTCTGGAGCTCCATTTTGAATGCCGGCAATTAATTTATGATAAATAGTGAAATTATCAATAACAGACCCTGTTGTAAAAGAATCTAGAGTATGTGTTCCATAACTTGCCCCTCCGTTACCATTATACTGAGTTAGTGTGAAATCACTTAATGTATAACTTCCTGCATCTTCCAGAATAATCTCAACAAATTCACCTTCATCGGTGCCTTCGTTATCGTAATGTAACTCGTTTATCCACACATTCTGTGCCGAAAGCAACGTTCCTAAAAATAATACAACTATGAACAATTTTTTCATCTTTTCCTCCTGAAATTTATTACCATTCTTTAATTTCTATTTGAGAGAAGATCGGTTCCATTCTATCGGCTGCTCTCTTCTGATAATTCTTTGCAGCTTCCTGGAATCTATACCAATTTGTTTTTTTATAATTTTCACTAAAAGAGAGTTTATCTTTTATTGGATCGAATTTAACTTTTTTATCATCAAGGAAATTAATATCTTCTGTAATTGCTTCACAAAACCAGCTATATGGATCATATTCAACACTAATACCATGATCGGAGATAAGTTCTTTATACTTTTCTATTCTCATTTTCATTTGTTTCTTGTATGAAGGTAGCTGTCTTTCATCAATTTTATTTTTAAGGATCTCAGTGATATTAGCTTTAACTTCTGTCCAGTTAGTCGGGCTTGCAGTGAACATAAGAAAGTTCTTATAAAGTTTATTAGCTGCCAGCAAAACGCGTTCTGTATTATCAATTGTAGCATTCTCTTCTATGAGGCGTGGATCGTGCCAGACAAGGTTTGGTATATCCGGTTTGTAACCTGCATCTGCATGTCCAATATTTGGAGAAAGAGATTCCCAAACTCCTTTCATAGCATTCATCTCGTCAAAATTACCAATAAAATTCTGATGAGAAATTGTATCGGCTAACATATGTGAAGCAATGCCAAGTGAGTATAAGTTTTCACTCTTTGTTGCATCATAGAATATTTCTTGAGCATGCGTACTGGAAGAGGTAGTTACAAGAAGATGCATTTTACCATCTTTCCTTCTCGTTTTGGGGCTTGTTGGGTTTCCGGGCAGGAAATGGAATAACAAATATATTCGCATTAATTGTTTTCTGGGGCGAAGAATATTCTTAGTTTGAGTAATGTAATTCTCGTAATCAGACCCATCCGGAAGCTTAATTTTATATTGGGTTGAATTATCATCTACATATTGTGATGAATAGGCAATAATCTCGGCTTCACTATTGTCAAAACCTGCTTCTAATGCCAAATACTTTGTCAGGTAATAATGAAATTCAATATTCATGATCTCTCCCTCTTATTATTTAAAAATCAACTATAATTAATTATATAATTATCCATGAATTAATGTTTATTAGATAAACCTATGGTGTCAACTAATTATTATTTTATTAAAGTAGTTATACAAATAAGCGTCAATATAGCATGAGCAGGTTTGGAATGTAATGCAGACTGAAAATAATATAATCTTGATATTTTGTACTACTGTCAAGTCAAGCGTGTTCTCGTTTCCAATCCCCTGATTGGGAACGCATTAAAAGCCAAGATCAAATGTGCTGATATGTCATTCAATGCTTTACTTAACATTACTTTTATCTTAAAAAATGTAATTGAAAAAGCCCCATTCATTATCGAATAGGGCTTATTTGTATATATTAATATTTATTTATCTTCAATTAGAAGTTCGGGATAGAGTGGGAATTTGGCACAGAAATTACGAACTTCATTTTTGATTTGAGCTAATTTGTCTTCATCATTATGATTAGAAAAAACTTGAGAGATGAATTCTGCAATTTGTTCCATATCTTGTTCTTTCATTCCTCTTGTTGTAATTGCTGGAGTTCCAAGGCGAATACCAGAGGCTACAAATGGAGGTCTGCTGTCGAAAGGAACTGTGTTCTTATTTGCAGTGACACCAGCTTTATCGAGAGCGCCTTCCATCTTTTTCCCACTAGGATTTCCACTGTCTTTATCACCCAGATCGATCAGCATGAGATGTGTATCTGTTCCACCTGAAACTAAACGGAATCCCTTTTCTTCTAAAGCCTTTGCTAAGGCTGCTGCATTCTTTACTACTTGATCTTGATAAATTTTAAAATCATCTTGAAGCACTTCCTTAAATGCTGCTGCTTTTGCAGCAATAACATGCTCAAGCGGTCCGCCCTGTATTCCCGGGAAAACTTGTTTATCAATTTCTTTTGCGTATTCTTCTTTACAGAGGATCATGCCGCCGCGCGGTCCTCGTAAAGTTTTATGAGTTGTGGTCGTTACGATATCTGCATACGGAACAGGATTCTGATGATTTCCAGTTGCAACAAGTCCGGCAATATGAGCCATATCGACAAATAATTTTGCATCGACTTCATCGGCTATCTCACGGAATTTTTTAAAATCGATTTTACGAGGATATGCACTGGCTCCGGTAAGTATCATTTTGGGTTTATGCTCGATGGCAAGTCTTCTTATCTCGTCATAATCAAATTGTTCGGTATCTTTATTTACGCCATAAGGTATTATATTGTATAGCATACCGGAGAAGCTGAGTGGATGACCGTGAGTAAGATGTCCACCGTGAGTAAGTTCTAAACTTAGAACAGTATCGCCAGGTTTTACCAGAGAAAAATAAGTAGCCATATTTGCTTGGGAGCCGGAATGAGGCTGCACGTTAACATGATCTGCACCATAGATTTCTTTTGCTCTTTCAATAGCGAGTTTTTCAACTTCATCTATCCATTCGCAGCCGCCATAATATCTTCCGTATAGTTCGTATTTAAGTTTTCCGGTCTTCTTGCTGTAGCGATAGGGGTAACCTTCGGCATATTTATTTGTGAGAACAGAACCGGCAGCGTCAAGTATAGTTCTGGAAACAAAATTTTCAGAGGCGATCAGTTCCAGATTTTCTGTTTGACGCTTCAATTCTTTGTACATTGCATCGTAAAGTTCCGGATCATTCTTTTTAATAAATTTCATTTATTATTCCTCCTTTTCATAATCTGATATTTTATCTAACCTTTTTTGGTGTCTTTCACCTTCAAACTCAGTATTTAACCAAACATCAATGATTTCTTTTGCAAGATATTCTGAGATGAATCTTCCTGACAAAACCAAAATATTGGAATTATTATGCTTGCGGGAGAGTTCGGCAAATTGCTTAGTCTGGCATAATGCAGCTCGTATTCCTGAAACTTTATTGGCAACGATACTCATACCAAGACCGCTTCCACAGATCAGTATTCCTCTTTCACAATCTCCACCGGCAACCGCTTTTGCTGCCTTGAATCCGGTATCGGGATAATCCATCGATTCTGAAGAGTAAGTTCCAAAATCTACAATTTCCATTTCGGAAAAAAATTCTTTGATCTGCTCTTTAAGTTCAAAACCGGCATGATCGGAAGCAATGGCTATTTTCATTTATTTGTCCCCTTATTATTTTCACCTTTTTCTGCCATCAAACAAGCAAAAGCAAAAGAATATAATCAGTCTTATTCGGCATCATTAATAGAAGCTTCGAATTTTCAAATATTTAGTTTTTTAGTCATTTCATCGCGAAGCTTGAATTTTTGGATTTTTCCTGATGCCGTCATTGGAAAACTATTAACGAATACAACATAATACGGCTGTTTGTGGCGCGCAATGTTTTGCATGCAGAAATCTTTAATTTCTTCCGGTGTTGCGATTTCACCCTCTTTTAGTATGATCGCAGCTAAAACTTGCTCGCCATATTTTTGATCTGGCACTCCAACAACCTGAACATCGTTAATTTTTGGATGAGTATATAAAAATTCTTCGATCTCGCGAGGATAAATATTTTCACCACCGCGTATGATCATATCTTTGATACGTCCGGTAATTTTAAGATATCCGTCTTCATCCATTACACCAAGATCGCCGGAATGCAGCCATCCGTTTCTTATTGCCGATTCAGTTTCCTTTTCCATCTTGTAATAACCGATCATCACGCATTCACCTGACATAATGATTTCACCCTGTTCACCAAGCTTGCAGTCCATCCCACTATCAGGATTAACTATTTTCATTTTCATTGGAGGTAATGCTTTTCCCACAGTTGTTGTACGATGCGCAACATCATCATCAACAGATGTCATGGTAATAACAGGAGAGTTTTCGGTTAAGCCATAGGCAATAGTGATCTGTGAGCAATGCATGTCGTTAATAACCTTGTTCATAACCTCAACAGGACATGGTGAGCCTGCCATAATACCGGTACGAAGTGACTTTGTGTCATATTTATTCCTGTTTTCAACACCAAGCTCAGCAATAAACATTGTTGGAACACCGTGTAAAACTGTACATTTTTCATCATTGACAAGTTTCAGTACTTCTTCGGCATCAAAGTTAACTAACGGCAGCATGGTTGTACCATGTGTAATGGCGGCAAGTATTCCCAAAACGCAGCCAAAACAGTGGAAGAACGGGACAGGAATGCACATACGGTCTTTTTCAGAAAGCTTCATCTGTTCACCGATAAGGTAAGCATTATTTGCAATATTATTATGCGTAAGCATAACGCCCTTCGGAAATCCTGTAGTGCCTGAAGTATATTGCATATTTACAACATCATCTTCTTTCAGCGTATTTTTAATTTCATCCAGTTCTGCATCCGAGATGTCTTTGCCCATTTCTCTGAAATCTTTGTAGCTCAAGGCATGTTCACTTGTTGGTCCATCAAATAAAACAACGTTTTTGAGCATCGGAATTTTTTTTGATTCAAGCTTTCCTTTACCAAGCCATTCCGCATCATCTAAAACCTTTTTTAACCAGTTAAAATATTCACTGCTTTTGAATTTATCTATCAAGAAAATCGCCTTAGAATCGGATTGTTTTAATAAATATTCGAGTTCATGAGATTTATAATTAGTATTAACTGTAACAAGAACAGCACCAATTTTAGCGAGTGAGAACATTAAAACCGGCCATTCAGGGATATTAGTTGACCAAATTGATACGTGATCACCTTTTTTGATATTCATTGCCAAAAGAGATTTAGCGACTTTATCTACCTCATCATTAAATTGCTTATATGTAAGACGAATATTTAGATCTGGATATACCAGAGCTTCGTTATCCGGAAATTCTTTGGAAATTCTTTCAATCAATTGTCCCAATGTATCATTAAGCGGCATTTTATTCATATTGATTCTCCTTAAAGATGCTATCACGAATCTGATAGCATACGGCATCAGATTCGTAATGGCAAATAATTTATCCTCGTTCTCTCAATTTTCTTCTAAGAATTTTACCGGAAACAGTTTTAGGTAAACTATCATTATATTCTATCATTCGTGGATATTTATAGGGAGCGGTCTTTGATTTTACAAAATTTTGAATCTCTTTTGTCAATTCTTCAGACGGGCTATATCCTTTAGTAAGGACTATAAAAGCCTTAACAAGTATTCCTCGAATACCATCCGGGTCATTAACACCTACAACAGCAGATTCAGCGACAGCCGGATGTTCCATCAGAACAGATTCAACTTCAAATGGACCTATTCTATATCCGGAAGATTTGATAACATCGTCATCTCGACCGACAAACCAAAAATATCCATCTTCATCACGATAAGCTTTGTCACCTGTAAGATAATAATCTCCCTGGAACGATGTTGCCATAATATCAGGATCTTTCCAATATTCTTTCATAAGTCCTGGAGGTTTTGGTTTGCTTTTATCCAAATATAATGCAATTTGACCTTCTTCGTTTGGAGGGCATTCCTGTAGATTCTGATCAATAATTCTTACATCATGTCCTGGAGTAGGGAACCCTACCGAGCCAAACCTTAAAGGAAGAAATTCGAAGTTAGATAAAAGCGCAACGGTTTCAGTTTGACCGAAAAAGTCATAGATATCAAGGTTAAAGTTATCCTTCCAAACTCTAATAACTTCTGGATTCAAAGGTTCTCCGGCTGCCATGCAATGTCTTAGTTTTAATTTGAATTTACTGAGATCAGTTTGGATAAGCATTCTATATACAGTTGGTGGTGCACAAAAAGTTGTTACACCGTATCTTTCCATCAGGCCTAACAGTCCATCAGAATCAAATCTTCCCGGATTGTCCCACTGAATAATGGCTGCACCAACTATCATTTGACCAAATAATTTTCCCCATGCACATTTAGCCCAACCTGTATCAGAGACAGTCAAGTGTAAATCAGTTGGTTTCAAATTCTGACAGAATTTTGCAGTTACTTCGTGTCCCAGAGGATAAGCGTGTGTGTGAAGCACCATTTTGGGTTGTCCGGTAGTACCTGAAGTAAAATAAATCATCAATGGATCTGAACTTTTAGTATTGGTAATTTTGTTTTTATCCAGCGAAATTGGCATGTTTTTCATTTTAGCAACGAGATCTTCCCAACCGGTCTTTGAACCATCCATAAGGATTTTATGTTTTATATTAGTGCATTTTTTTAATGCTTTTTCAACTGATGCAGTATGATTAGAATTTGTAATAACACCGACTGCTTCAGAGCGATTTAATCTGTATTCAATATCCTTAGTGGTAAGAAGAGCAGTTCCGGGCATTGGAACAATACCGAGCTTGAACATACCAAGCATGCAGTAGTACCACTCAGGCACAGAATCAGAAATGATCAGAATTTTATCTCCCTTCTTGAAACCAAGTTCTAATAAGAGATTTGCCATCTTGTTTGACTGAACCATTAACTCATAAAATGTATCGAACTTAGCAGATTCGCCGTCTGGTAAAATTGAAACAAGAGCCAATTTTGTTTTATCCGCCTCTGCCCATTTATCTACCACATCAAAACCAAAATTATAATATTCCGGTATATCCCATTTCCAAGTGTTATAAATATCCTCATAAGTTTTTTTATCTACTTTAGACATACTACCTCCATTGGTTTAAATTTTATTCAAAACAAAAAATGTGAGCATAGATGTCAAGAAATTAAGAATTCACACATCCCCTGAAAAAAAATATTTGTGTTGTTTCTTTTTTTGAAAATGATAAAGTAAATTATTAGAAGCCCACGAATTTATTCGTGGGAATAATTATCCAAACTGCTTATATTAACCGGTTTACCGGTTTTTAATAAACGATTGAAACTGTTATCTTTTTCTGTGTGTTTTCGGTCTCACGAATAGATTGGTGGGCTTCTTAGAAAAAATTTCAGCCTTAAAATATGTATGTTAGCGGCTTTGTTTCTGTATTTTTTTAGGGGGATGTATATAAAATGTTTTGATAGAAAAGTTGAAATAAAAAAAGAGGTTGCTGAAAACAGCAACCTCTCTTATAAATATGCTTTATACTGCTTTTTGTTTAGGTGGTTTTACACCGAGAATAATGCCGGCAGCGAAAAGACACAAAATTCCACAAATTGTGAAAGCGAGAGAGAAGTTGTTCATATCACCCAATTTTCCACCCATGATCGGTCCGAATATGCCGCCAATTCCGTAAGCAAGAAATACCCAACCGTAATTTTGTCCAATATATTTAGTTCCAAAAGTATCGGCTGTAATCGTGGGGAATAATGCGAAGTTTCCACCGAAATTGAATCCTATCAGAGCAGCTCCAAGATAAAGAAGAGCAGGAGTTCCTGCGATCCATTGGAATAAAATGACGAAAATACCTTGAGTAAGCATCATTATTACAATTGATTTTTTTCTTCCCAATTTATCACTTATAGCGCCCCATACAATTCGACCCAATCCGTTTGCGAGGGAGAAGAAAACTGCCATTGCTGTTCCGGCAATTCCGGAAGCGACTACTTTATCAATTCCGTTAGCCATCAAAGCTTGCATTGGAAATAGTTTCATCAAGCCGATACTCATCAGACCGGCACTTGCTCCGAATACAAAGGTAAATAAAATCATATAAAATTGTGGAGTTTTAAGCATCTGTCCACTTTTCATTTGATTTCCCGGAGCACTTGTATTTTTCTCAATCTCTGTAGGTTCCCAACCTTTTGGTTTCCAACCTTCCGGTGGGAATTTCATCCAAATACTGCCGAGAAGAACTGCGAGGAAAAATATAATTCCATAAACTGAGAATGTTTTACTCAATCCATAAGTTGCAATTAAACTACCCCATGTTCCTGCCAGCTTAACCCAGAGCAAAGCTCCAAAACCAAAACCGGCAACAGCGAGACCTGTAATAAGTCCCTTTTTGTCCGGAAACCAGCGCATTCCAACGGCGATAGGCACAACATAAGCTAATCCAATTCCGGATCCGCCGATTATTCCTATAAAAATGAAAATTAACCAAAAATCAGTTCCACCAAAAAGTCCTGCGAGTAAATAACCAAGACCGAGCACGATTCCACCGGACATTGCAAGTTTCTTAGGACCAAGTTTCGGCATTAGTCTTCCGGCAATAACCATCACGATTGCAAACAGCGCAAGACCGGCAGCAAATACACCTTGAGTTTGTGTTTTTGTCCAACCAGTTTCTACCAAAGGTTTTGTGAATACAGACCACGCATAAATTGCACCGAGACAAAGTTGGATCAATATAGCGCCAAATACTACGAAATTTCTATTCATCACTTTTTTTTCAGACATTGTGTCTCCTATTAAAAAAAGCCGGAACTATAAAATGTGGCTCCGGCTATATTTTTATCAATAATTATTTAATTAATTTACGCTCTTCGATGAGATGTTCAACAACACTTGGATCAGCCAAAGTAGAAATATCTCCAAGATTATCAGCACTATTTTCTGCAATTTTACGTAAAATTCTACGCATAATTTTTCCGGAACGTGTTTTTGGAAGAGACGGTGCCCACTGAATTGCTTCCGGTGTAGCGATCGGCCCGATTTCCTTACGAACATGCATAATAAGCTCTTTCTTCAGTTCGTCAGTTGGTTCAATGTGTCCAACTAATGTAACATACGCATAAAGTCCCTGTCCTTTGATCTCGTGTGGAATTGGAGTTACCGCAGCTTCTGCAACAGCACTGTGACTTACGAGTGCACTTTCAACTTCCGCAGTTCCAATTCTATGACCGGATACATTTACCACATCATCGATTCTTCCCATTAACCAGTAATCACCATCATTATCGATACGGCAGCCGTCACCTGCAAAATAGAGATCATTATACATTGTGAAGTAAACATCGATGAATCTCTCATGGTCACCCCACATTGTTCTCATCATTCCTGGCCAAGGTTTCTTAATACAGAGTTTTCCACCTTCGTTGCGGTCGCATTCTGATCTATCATCGCGTAAAATAGCAGGTTCTACGCCGAAGAAAGGTCTGCCGGCACTACCCGGTTTCAGAACATGAGCACCAGGAAGCGGTGTGATCATAAATCCACCCGTTTCAGTTTGCCACCATGTATCAACGATCGGGCAATTCTTATGACCAACCTTTTCATAATACCACATCCAGGCTTCCGGATTGATTGGTTCACCAACCGAACCGAGAATTCTCAAAGAATCTAATTTGTACTTTTCTACCCACTCATCACCTAACCTCATCAAAGCTCTTATTGCTGTTGGAGCTGTGTAGAAAACAGTAATATCAAATTTATCCACGACATGCCAGAAACGACCTGCATCAGGATATGTTGGAACACCTTCGAACATAACCGAAGTTGCACCGTTTGCAAGAGGTCCATAAACAATATAACTGTGACCTGTTACCCATCCGATGTCGGCAGTACACCAATAAACATCATCATCATGAATATTGAAAACATGTTTGTGAGTTAGAGCTGTGTGCATCAAATAGCCGGCAGTAGTGTGAACCACACCTTTTGGTTTTCCTGTAGAACCTGAGGTATAAAGAATGAATAATGGATCTTCAGCATTCATATGTACAGCTTCGCAAACAGGATCTGCTTTTGCCATTTCATCATGATACCAGAAATCTCTTCCTTCTTCCATGTGACACGGATCATCGTTCACTTTTACCACGACCACACTTTCGATTGAAGGAGTATCTTTTAAAGCTTCGTCAGAAATATCTTTAAGACGAATGTGCTTTCCTGCTCTATTTGAAATATTTGAAGTGATCAACATTTTGCAATCGGAATCGTTAACTCTTCCCTTGATTGCATCTGCGCTGAATCCACCAAAAATAATTGAATGGATTGCACCGATTCTTGTGCAGGCAAGCATCACGATTGCCAATTCTGGAATCATCGGCATATAAATTGCAACTCTATCGCCTCTTTGGATTCTTTTTGATTTGAGAACATTTGCAAATTTGCTGACTTCTAAGTGTAATTCTTTGTAAGTATATTTTTTAACGTCATCTTCAGCTTCACCTTGAAAAATAATTGCCGTTTTGTTTTCGATTGGTGTGCCGAGATGTCTGTCTAAACAGTTGTAACTAACATTCATTTCACCATCTTCAAACCAGGTGTGTTCGATAATACGGTTTTTGGTATCCCAATTATACTTGAGACCTTTTGTAGGTTCTTTGAACCAATGTAACGATTTTGCCTGTTCCAACCAAAATCCATCCGGGTCATTGATCGATTTTTCCCACATTTTTTTATACTGCTCATCTGATGAAATATAAGCACTATTTCTCATTTCTGCTGTTGGTGGGAATGTTCTTTCTTCGTTCATTAACGAAGTTATTGCTTTTTTGTCTGCCATTTTGTGAATCCTCCTTTATTTTTTATACTAAAATTTGTCTCAAAAGCTGATGCGCAATGCTATAAGTCAAGTATTTTTTATAACTTTCTAAAGTATTTTAATATTTACAAATAAAAAAACATATAATTGATGTTTGCTATACAATTTATATAACAAATTTTGTCCTTTAATTGCGTTATTAATTATCATATTAAACATTTTTCTTGCAAAAAGAAGACTGAAACAATTTTTTGCTTTTAGAATTTGAGTAATGAAAAACATTGAACTCAAATTAATTAATATTAATAAAAAAATATAATTGGAGAAAAAATGAAACAAAATACTTTGCTTTTGATCAAACCTAATTCTACAGGGAAAAATCAAATTGGATCAATCTTGAAAATGGTAGAAGAAAACGGATTTGTAATTGAACAGCTCAAAATGTTCAAAATGGACGAAGAACTGGCTAATGCTTTTTACGCAGAACACCTTGGAAAAGGATTCTTTGAAGATCTCAGTGCTTTTATGAGATCAGGAAAGATTGTTGGTGTTGTATTGAATAGAGAAGACGCAATTCTCAAGCTTCGAGAATTGGTTGGAAACACAGATTGCACAATAGCAGCACTCGGTACAATTCGTGCGATTTATGGTGTATCTAAAGGTGAAAACGCTGTTCATGCTTCCGATAGTATTGAGAGCGCAGAAAGAGAGATTGGTTTAATCTTTTCTTAAATCTTAATTCAATCTTGTTCCCAATCCCCTGATTGGGAATACCCTACATTTGAAACCCTGTTTCAATCATCAGATTGTTTTGAAAACAGGGTTTTACTTTAATTATGTTCTCAAAGAGGGCTTTGGGAACGAATGGTGAATAATAAATATATCAACTCTATTAAACATTATATCATCACAATTTAAGCTCATTGTTTGTTAATAATAGTGGACACTTATATTTTCATTATTTAGTTGAATTTTTTTTACAAGACCATTTTCCCCAAATATAAGATTAGGAGATATTATAATAAATAATTCACTCTTATTATTCATTTTATCTATTATCAAATTATATAGATAATTAGTTAATGGTATATAAAGCTCTAAAAGTATTTTTTCTTGTGTTTTATCTTTTTTGTGCATTAAATTATACATCTTATGAAGTTCTTCAAAATTACCAGAGTCCTTCAATGAAAGTAAATTTACTAGTGTTTCAGTATTATTATATTGCTCTATTGCACTAACTAACAATTGCTCTTGGTGCTTATAGGATAGATTATTATAATAATTATAATCATATCCGAACTCATTCAGAAATTCAATTTTTGTATTTGGTACATCACTTTTTACATAGTTTAAAATCTCATTGTTAGTAATTCCAATTTTATCATATATAAAGTATGGAAGTGATGTTAAAGCAATTGCCCAAGGTTGCATTCTGTCAAATACAATGATATCAAGGTTTTCATTTCTCATTAAGGTTTCTAGTTTTGAATATGTTTGAGAGCTAATTACATCCTTGAGCATCATATCAGAATCGGGAGGTAAAGATTCTATCTGATTATACCGTTGATAAATTTCTTCGCTAGTCAAAAATATAGAGTCATTTTCAAGAATAATTATATCGGATTTCGTAATTTGATTTACTAAAGTTTTTGGAAATTGTTTTAGATTTCTCATTGTTGAGTTATAATATGGTACAATTGTACAAGTTGTGCCATTAACATCATCTTTAACTTGAATGAAATGCATCTTACTTTTTTTACATGAGCTTAATGCAAGAAATAGAACTAACAACAAAATGGAATATAATTTCATGTTTTAACTTAGAGTCTTATATTTTATAAGACCTTCTCTAAAAATCTTCATCGCTTTTTGTAGATCGTTTTTGTTCAAGATATAAGCAAGTCTAATTTCATTCTTACCAAGATTAGGAGTTGCATAAAAACCTTCAGCAGGAGCAAACATTACGGTTTCATTTTCGTAAGAATATTCTTCCAGCATCCATTTGGCAAAATGTTCTGCATCATCAATCGGCAGCTTTGCAATTATATAGAATGCACCTTTAGGTTTAATACAGATAATATCATCTATCTTCTGGAGTTCTTTAAAAACTAAATTTCTCCTTTCGTCATATTCCTGAATAATACCTTTAAAATATTCTTCTTCAATATCGATTGCAGCATTTGCAGCAAGCTGATCTATAGTTGGAGGACAGAGTCGCGCCTGCGCAAATTTAATTGCAGAGGAAATAAATTCTTTGTTTCTGGTAATTAAACATCCGATCCGTGCACCACATGCACTGTAGCGTTTGGAAATACTGTCAACCATGACAGCAAGCTCTTCCATTCCTTCTATATCCAGGATACTTGTATGTGAAAGACCATCATAAACAAATTCACGGTACACCTCATCGGAGATAACAAAGAGATTATTATCTTTTGCAATTTTAGCGATCCTCTCCATTTCTGAACGTGGATAAACTGCTCCGGTAGGATTCCCCGGATTACATAACATTATTGCTTTTGTTCTGGAATTGATCAAGGGTTTGATCTTTTCGTTTGATGGTAAGGCAAATCCCTCTTCAGCATAAGTTGTAAGTGGAACTATTTTTACTCCTGTCATTGTTGCAAAGCCGTTGTAATTTGTATAGAATGGTTCTGGAACAATTACTTCATCACCTTCATTACAGGCGGTGAGCAGTGCAAATACGATAGCTTCCGAACCGGCAGTTGTAACGATAATATCATCAGCATTAAGTTCGATATTATGTTTATTATAATAATTAACAAGATTATTCCTGTAGATTTCCAATCCTTGTGATGGTCCGTATGCCAGAACTTTTGAATCGTAATTTTTATAGACATTCAGCATTTCTTTTGGTGTTTCAATATCCGGTTGTCCAATATTCAAATGATAAATGTGAATCCCTTTTTTCTTTGCTTCGTTGGCAAACGGCATCAATTTTCTGATGGGAGATGCTTGAATATTGATCGCACGATCTGATAATTTCATAATTACCTCACTATATAATTTATTTTTCCAACTCATTTTCCACCTCATCTGACTTCGTAACTTAGCCACCATCTTCTATCAAGGAGAAGAATTGCAATAGACTTCCTCTCCTTTAAGGAGAGGATTGAGGTGAGATCTATTCTTTCACTATATTTTCTTTTGTTAATTCATCAAATTTGTTTTGAAGAAATTCCTTCTTTTCTTCGATCTCATCTTTTGTGTTTATGTATATCGGGTCTCCATAAGTAACATTGATCTTGCAGAAAGGATATGGAAGACGGAATCTGTCCCACGATTTAAAAACTTTCTCTTTATTAATATCTACAGCAATAGAAACAATTGGTAATTTTGTGAAATATGAAAGGAAGAGAACTCCATCTTTTATCTTTTCCGAAGGTCCTTTGGGTCCGTCCGGAGTTATGCCGATGGAATTATCTTTTGCAAGTTTAATTAGTTTTCGAGTTGCAGAACTTCCCTTTCTACCGGAAGAACCACGTGCTGAATTATAACCGAATACTTTAGCAGGTCCGGCAATTAATTCTCCGTCTTTGGAAGAAGAGGCGAGGATCACAATATTTTCACCGCGGTGCAGATACATCAAAGGGAGCATATTTCTATGCCAGAAAGCATAGATCACTTTCTCTTTTGGCTTTGGAGTTTGTAAATTATATCTCCATGAAATTCCAAGAATTTTTACAATAAACGCAGCCAGATACTTAAACAAAAACAGCGAATATTTATTCATTTATCATTTTCCCAATAATGCCGGCAACTTCTGTAGAAGGAGTTTTGCTGCCGAGAACATCATGTAGTGCTTTTAGTTCATTACTAATTTTTTTATACTTATCCTCATCTGATAGAATATCGGAAATCGCAGCGTGTATGGTCTTACCATTAACTTCACTTTGGATCAATTCAGGGACAATATTTTTCTCGATAACAATATTCGGCAGTCCGATCTTATCTATTTTTATAAAACGTTTTCCAATTTGATAGGAAATATTGCTGGTTTTATATACAATGATGAAAGGTGTTCCCAAAAATGCGGTTTCTATTGTTGCAGTGCCGGAAGTTACAGTAAGAAAATCGCAATGCTTCATCATTTCGTAGTTCATATTCCTTACGATTTTAATATTTTTATCTGTTTTATTTATTATTCTTTGAAACAATCTATTTGAAACTGATGAAGCCTGTGAAATTAGGAATTCGTATTTATCAGGGTCGAACATTTCAATTGAATCTATGAATTGAGGCAGCATATTCTTTAATTCTGCATTACGGCTGCCTGGCAGGAATCCAATCCATTTTTTATTCAGATCGAGATCATTTTTTTGTGCAAATTCCTCTTTTGAAAGTTTAATGCTTATCTCTTCTGAAATTGGATGTCCAACAAAGCTTGCATCAATATTATGTTTATCGAAGTGTTTTCCCTCAAATGGCAGAATGTATGCAATATGATCAGTGAATTTTTGTAATTTGAAAATTCTTTTGTATTTCCAAGCCCAGAATTGTGGAACAATAAAATACAAAACCGGAATATTATAACTCTTTGCTAATTTTGCGATTCTCATATTAAGTCCGGGATAATCTACTAAAATTACCAAATCAGGCGGATTATTCTGAAAGATGTCTTTTATATGTTTTTCTACATCAGCAAAAAATGCCAAATGCTTAATAACTTCTACAAAACCCATTACGGAAAAACGTTCGAACGGAAAGATTGCTCTGAAACCGTGGGACATCATCATTTTCCCACCGATCCCGAAATTTTCAATATTGCGATACTGCTTATTGATTTCCGCTAATATGATCGAAGCATGAAGATCGCCGGAATTCTCACCTGCTATCCAGAATATTCTTTTATTCTTCATCCCTTTTCACCGGATCATCGAACATCCATTTGATCTTAGATAATTTGTGATGGTCTATACTAAAATTAATAGAATTTGCAAAATTGTCTAAAATTATAAGAGCATTTACATTTGCGTCTTTACCTTTGAGAGATGATAACCTGCTAAAGAAAGCTTTGTTTACCTCGTGAATCTCTTTGTAGATATCCATCAAACCATTCAATTTCCAATCAGGCTCTTTCCCATCTTGACCTATAAAAAACTGTTTTACAAGATACATGGAAACAGCTCTGTAGATAGTTTCTTCCGTGCTGGCAAAAGGAAGATGAAACCGAACCATCGGTTTCAGGTTGGAAAGAATTGGACATCCGGCGGTTGCCATTATCATTCCCAGCAAAGAACTCACTCCTTGCTGCAATGATGCTTTTTTGTGATATTCTCGCTGCGAGGTTGTTATTAGTACGTTTGCGTTTTCAAAGGATTTTGAATCTTTAAAAACTTCAACTATATTAACCATATTAGCAGCAACGGGGCAATATGGTGTTTTCTCTTTATCTAAAGGGCAATTAGGACATTTACAAAAATCAAGATCTGTCCAAACGGGAAGTGCTGAAAATGGTTCGTAGATCAATTCCAAAGATTGCGGATCGAGTTGTATATCGAAAATTCTGGTAGAACCATCTTCTCTCTTGAACCTATAAGAAAATATCAAATTATCTTTTTCCATCATTCAAACTCCTTATTTAAAGTACGATCAAAGATAAAATAAACAACATTACAAATCCGATAAGAGTTGGCAGAAATGCTTTCTTAAAAAATTGCCAGTAACTGATCTTAAAATACTCTGTTGTTACAATTACGCAAGGATGAACAGGTGATACCATATAACCTAAAAATATAGAAGCATACATGATCACAAAGGCAAGTATCGTGAATTGATCAGCACCAAACTTAGTGAGAAATATTGGTATTAATATAGAAATCGGTAGTTGTACCCGACCAGTTAAGAAACTGAGAACGCCGGCTATCAAAATAATGAGAAAATTCAGTGAAAATGAAAGTTGGGATATCCTGTCTGCAATAGCTGTAGCTTGAAATATTCTGAGATAAAGGAAAATTCCAATAATTATTAGAAAGTATCTCCATGGTTTCATCTTCTTTACCAGGGGCAGCAATTTATTAATTTTCATTCTTCCAAATAGGAAGGTTAGTATGATTGTAATTAAAACTGCTGTCAAAAGTGCTGCTTCATCCATTAAAAAGGTGCTTGAAAGAATGACATGAATTACCGGAGCACTTAAAATAATAAATAAGGGAATAAGTATTTTTTTAATGTTAAGTTTATGAGGTCGGGGCATATCTCCTTTAATAGGATGCAAAAAGAAAAAATAACCCAGAATGAATAAAACGAGGAAAATTGGAAAGATATACAGCATTGCCTGGTAAACGTTGAAATTTCCCATCTTGCTGCAGGGCAAAAGTGCTCCCAACGGATATATCAGAATAAGAATATGACGAAACCAGATATTAATTGCAGTATAAGTTTCAGGAGTTATATCGTTTCCTGATCTATTTAACATCGGAGCTGAAAGCAATGCACCACCCGGAATTGGCAAAAGACCCATAATTGCAGGCGAAAATCCAAGATATACCTGTCTTTTCATTTGCAGATTATTTACAAGATCATTCATTAATCCTGACATCTGAAGTCCGCCGCCGATAAGGGAAATAACACCAACTGCCGAAGCAAGTAAAACGATTTTCATATCTATCATAGTTAAATGTGTGATTATATATAGATCACGAAATGGCAGGTTGACAGCTCCTAAAAATAATGCTCCTGTAATAAGAGCGAGCCATAAACTTTTCCTGGCGATGAACATAATTAAAATTATAGAAATAATAAAACTTAGCCAGATCTGCATTAATCAATCCTTATTATTGCAGTTCGTGTGCGTGGACCATCGAACTCACAGAAATAAATTCCTTGCCAGGTTCCCAAAAGGAGTTTGCCTTCATTGATGATAATATCTTGTGAGCAGCCAACGATAGAACTTTTTGTATGAGCATCGGAATTCCCTTCCATGTGTCTGAATTCCTTAAGATCGGGAGATATTCTGCTCAGGGCAATTACCAGGTCATGCTGCACATCGGGATCGGCATTTTCATTGATAGTTACAGCAGCAGTTGTATGCGGGATGAAAATTGTAACTTTTCCTTCGGATATATTCGAATCTCTTACAAATTGCCGGATTTCGGACGTTATGTCTATAAGCTGTTCATGCTTAGATGTGCGTACAGAAATCTTTTTTATCATATATATTCCTTTTTAATTATTTCAATTTTCAAAATCTTAATAAGTGGTTTTATGTCAAATCATATCATTTTTCTTGACGAATTATGTTCAAAATCAGCAAGTTAAATTTGAAATGTATTTTAATCGGAGGAGAAATGAAAAATCTGCATATCTCAGAGAAAGAAAAAATATTGACCGGCGTTTGCGGTGGTATTGGAGAATCATTTGGAATTAATGCTAACTTTGTGAGAGGAGCTTTTCTTATTTCATTGCTTTTTGGTTTTTCAGGGTTTTTTATATATCTAATTCTTACTGTTATATTGCCAAAAGGTGAAAAAAAACCGGAAGTGGTCGACGTGGAAGATGAAGAAGAAAAAACAAAGATCTGTAGAAGTTGGAATAATAGAATGATAGCCGGTGTCTGCGGGGGATTTGCTGATTATCTTGGCTGGGATGTGAGTTTGATCCGTATTGCATTTGTAGCAATGACCTTTGCCAGTGGAATTGGGATATTTTTGTATCTCTTCTTCTGGTTTATATTTCCAAATGAAGATTAACATATTATAATAATTGTGGAGGAGTTATGCCAATTGTAACATTAGAAAACGCAGGAAAACTAACCAGTGAACAAAAAACATTACTTATCAAAAAGCTCACGGATGTAGTAGTGGACGTGACTAATAAACCTGCCGCTGCCGTTTATGTGCGAATTGATGAAGTTCCAAGAGAAAATTTTGGTGTAGGTGGGAAGAGCCTGAGTTCGTATTAGAATTGTCATCCTGACGAGTCTTGCATGATGTTCTCTTACGGAAGGATAAATAATATAAATGATTGATAAAATACTCTTCCCTAACTCTTCGTTAATAAATCAGCAGGAAGATTCCTCCATCCTTCGTCCCGAAAGCATTCGGGACTATGGCTTGGCAAGCAGAGTGACGGGTAAACTGTCATTCCCAACTCGATTGGAAATCTAATTCGCAGGTTCAATCCGGCAACCGCCGGATTGAATCAAATATTTTGGACGCATCAAAATGATACGTCCGGCTATAATTATAAAGAATATTCTATTGGAGGAATAAGAATCAAGCTACCTCACCTCAATTCTCTTGAGATCGTTTGCTTTGCAAGCCGACTCATACCTAAAAGGAGAGGATGGCTATAGTGATCCTTCTCCTTGATAGGAGAAGGTGGCTGAGTTTACGAAGTCGGATGAGGTGGAAAAGGGATAAGAAATATTAATTATAAAGAATATTCTGTTGGAGGAATAAGATGAAATTACGTTTTGTAGCATTTTTATTGATAGTTATTGTTTCACTATCAGCACAGATATCTAACCCGCTTGAGATAAATGGATACTTTAGTGGGAAACAAAGCAGTGGGCAGCGAGCTTATCAAATAGTTGACGGAATTACGTATATGACTTATCAATTTTATGATAATATCTATTTTACAAAAGTTACCGAGGGAAATATTCAAACTCATACAATTATTGATACATTAGATAATTGGTTTGATCGGTTTACGGATCCGGCAATTCAAGTTCTGGAAAATGGTAATATTGTAATTGTCTATTCTGAAATAGAGAACTCATATCTAGGATATTTAAGAATTGCTATATCTACAGATGATGGAGCATCATTCAGTATCGAAACATTTGAGATAACCGATTTTGGAGATCCGCATATTGTTCAGAGTGATGATGGTTTAGATATTTGTTATTCAAATAACCTGCAGGAAAAAAATATGGCAGAATTTCAGCACTTTACCGAATTTGAAGCTACTGAAAATGCTGATGGCGGAATTTATTCATCACGGCTACCATTCAAAGGAATGGATGAATATTATGAACCTGTGCATTCCAATGATTTTATCTGGATACAGAATATGGGAGGCTGGCCTACTTTTCATAGTATGGTTACAACTGCCGAATGGATTATGGATGCCGCAACGGGAGCACGTGCAATTTATTCTGCACCAATGGATGTTATATTTCTGGGTGGTTATGAAGAAGAAATTGAACCTTATACTAATAATGGCTTGGATGACATTCGTCAGAATGGTTTGGCACTTGGTTATGAGGATGTTGACATAGTTTATGTGAAGCTTCATGATGGTAGTTTTGATTGTATGTACGGTGAAATAGTGCAGACTGGAGTTGATACTTTTGGTGTTTACAGTTGGTTCCCGCAAAATGCAGAAGAAGCAAATACAATAGTAAATAATGGTGGTAACTGGTATGAAGATTCAGATCATATTTGGACGAATTACGTTACAATGTACGATACTATTTGGACGAACGGGCCATCATTTTCGGTTATAAACCATTCCGTATGGGTAAATGAAGCCGAGCTTTGGATTGAAGGTGAAGTTTATGGAGCGCAAACCTGGGCAAGTGCTGATACCGTGTTTATCGTCGGAGATATTACTTATGCCAATACTTCTCCCGGAATGCCGCCGGATGATCCTGATAATATAAATCTTACAGATTATTTTGGACTTGTTTCTGAGAAGAAGATATTGATCAGGTATAAACACAAAGATCCATTCGATGAGATGGAAATACGTGATGATAATTGCAATAATGTAATGCTTTACGGAGCTTATGCCGCTTTGGGAATTGGAGACACTCTTATTTATGGAGAAATGGCGTGTCATTATGACGGAATATTTACTCCTCAATACCAGCATCCACACGGCTCAACTCCTGATTTTACAGCACTTAGCCCTTATACGTTACAAGATACACTTTATACTTATGTAGATCTGCATAAATATGTTTTCCCACAATCTGGTATGTTGCCACCGGAACTTGTTGGTTTCAATCTTCATGGCGGCACACCACAGGTTAATGGAACTTGCGGATTCCCTTATGAAAGTCCTGCTTATATAAATTCGTATCCAAATAACAATTCAAGTGATTACGCTTATCCTTATGGAACAGATTATCCATGGTATAATCCTGTTTGGCCGGAAAGCTCGGATGATATTGTTTTTGAAAGAGGAATTATGACTATTTACGGTTCTATAGCACAGACCCGTCGTGGTTATTCCCATCGCTCAGGATCTGATCCTTATAATCATCCCGGAGATAATGAATGGGATTTGGAAGAATATCATTTTGATGGTTCTCACCATTCAACAGGATACGATAAAGATTATCATTGTGACACTCGGCTTGGGTCGGTACAACCTCCCGATTTTCCGAGAGTAATTCAAGCTCCGGAAGTTCCCAGAAATATAAATGTGCTTCACTCTTCCAACAATGGGCAGAATTTTTCTGAATCTTATATAGAGGAAGTGGGTGAGATGTTACAGGCACTTTGGATGGATTCAGATGGAGAAAGTGTATTAATTGCTTATCAAACTGTGACTAACTTCACTGGTTTTCATTTCCTTATTTCGGATGATGATCCGCAGGATTATGAATATTATGTAGTTGATAGTGAAGGGAGCAAACTTAAAAATGCGCACATACTTGGAGATGAAATTTATGTTTTATCTGAATTTGGTAATAATGATAATATTTATTGTTATCAGATCGGAAATCCTATGCCCGAGTTGATCCAAAGTTTTAGTTCCGAATTTCATTTAAGTGATTTTTCGGTTGGAGATTCCGGTGCTCTTGCTTATGTTCAAGAAACATGGTATAATCCAAATGAACTACATCTTGATTTTCGTTATAATAATGAGAATGGAATAATGGCGGGAATTGTCAACTGGACTTATCCTTTTAATAATGTCTCTTTTTATGATTCAGAGATCAGTATTAAGCTTGATGAAAATAATACCGTTTATTCCACGATCTTGTTAGATTCTAATACTAATAATTATTCTCAGGGAAAATTATATCTTATCTCCGGTGAATTGGAAGGAATAGTAGAAATTAATGAAGATGAAATAATCCCACCGAAAGTTAGTATGCAGATCTATCCCAATCCTTTCAATCCTGAAACAACTATCTCTTTTTCTGTACCACAAACGTCCTCGTTTGTGATGATCAATGTATATAATGTAAGAGGGCAGAAAGTAAAATCTTTGGAGTGTGGAGAGTCTCTCTCCACAACAGCCGACGGAGTCGGTTACTCCATAATCTGGAATGGAAGGGATATGAATGGAAAAAATGTTGCAACCGGAATCTATCTATTCGAGTTGAAAGCAGATGGAGAAGTGCAAAAAACAAAGAAGGGATTATTGTTGAAGTAAATTTGCGTCTTTCTGGCGAATCTTGCACGTTGTTCTCATAGGAAGGATAAGTAAAATTATTTATTAAATGTTCCCATCTGACTCTTCGTTAATAGATCAGCACGAAGATTCCTCCAGCCTTCTTCGGCAGCTGCCGGAGAAGGCTTGGCAGGCATAGTGACGGGCATATTGTCATTCCCACGGAAGTGGGAATCCAAGAATGTTCAAAAGAGAGATTCTCAATCAAGTTGAGAATGACAGCAACAATTTATCATTTCCACGCAAGTGGGAATCTATTTTTCCTCAAATAACAACATTCACTTGACTTGCAGGGAATCATAAATTGTTTTCATTTAAAAAATATATTTTGGATAGATTGAAAGAATGAAGATAAAATTAGTTATTGGGATTATTTTTTTGCAGGTTGTATTATCTGCCTATAATTTCTTCTCTCCAATGATCAAGCGGGAAAGGTTGAACGTAACTGATCCCGGAGCATCAATAGAATTATCTTTCAATAACATTATTATAAATTCAGAAAAAGTATATAACGATTCAATTGTTTTTGGAAGTGATGAATACAAGATCGACTATCAAAAAGGGATAATCACATTTAACAAAGTTTTAGGTAATTGCACAATTGAATATTACATTTATCCCGAACATCTTACAAAAAGGTTCTATCTTTTTCAAACGCATGAATATTCCGATACAACCGATGTGAAGATCAGCAAAATGCAGTCACGCCAATTTTACAATAACACCGATCTTGATATTACAGGAAGCAAAACCATTTCCATATCGGTCGCTAATAATGAAGATTTCGATCTGGATCAATCATTGTTTCTTAAGATCAATGGGAAATTGAGTGATGAGATGAGCATTGAAGCGCAGCTTTCCGACAGCCAAACTCCCATAACTCCGGAAGGAGATTCCCGTGAACTGAGCAGTCTGGATAAAATATTTATCCGGTTATACGGAGAAAGATACGAACTTGCTTTTGGCGATCTGGAAATGGATTTTGATAATTCATCTTTTATGAAATATTCAACTAAATTTGAAGGATTGAAAGCGGGTTGGAGCGGGAAGAATACAATAACGGGAGCGTTAGCAGTTTCCAAAGGTAAGAAGATAACAGATTCATTCGATGGCACGGAAGCCAAGCAGGGACCGTATTATTTGTCTGTTGAGGGAACATCGGGAGTTCAGGTAGTTCCGGGATCGGAAGAAGTATTCCTAAATGGACGGCAGATGCAGCGTGGAACAGATTATTCGATAGATTATTCGGAAGGCGGGATAACATTTTCTAACCGGCATTTTATTTCATCGACCAGTCATATTCGGGTTACTTTCCAATATTCCGATGAAAGTTACAATCAGAATATGTACCTTGCTTCATCAGAAGTGAATGTAACAGATAAATTCAAGATCAGCAGCAATATAATAATCCAAAATGATGACAGGAAGAACCCTCTGCAGGATACTTATTCGGAAGATGAAATTAATGCCTTGGAGGCTGCCGGTGATGAAACTGCGTGGGTAAGTGGAATATCGGAAGCTGAAGATGGTGAATATGAGATCTCCGAAGATGAGTTGTATTACTATTATGTAGGCAGTGACAGCACAATAACGGGACATTACAACATTCATTTTGAATATGTTGGAGATGAAGACGGAGATTACGATTACAATTCCGAAGGAGCTTTTTACGAATATGTCGGTGTTGGAAATGGAAGTTATCTTCCTCTTAAAAAACTTCCTCTGCCGCAAAGTAAATTAAATTGCGATCTCAGTTTGAAATATTCTGGAGAATTCTATAACTTAGCAGCAGAAGGATTATTCACTTCTAACGATAAGAATACTTTCTCCGATATTGATGATGAAGATAATAATGATTTTGCTTCCAGATTTAGTGTTCGTTTATTCCCTGATTATGATAAGATCAATCCCGATCTGAAATTAATGTATGAAAGACTTGGTGGAAACCTTTCTGCTTTTGCTCAATTGCAAAGTGCTGCGGATGCTCACGAATTTACGCAGTTACCGGATAGTTTGAATAGTGAAGAATATTCGGCTGAATTGAGTATGAATATTCTTGAAATATATTCACCATTTATTATCTACAAACAGAAACAAGTACCTGACTTTGCTGATCAGCAATATATTTCCGTAACTTCTAATATTAAACAGATCAAGATTATTCCACAATTTTATCATCGATATCTTTCAGTAAAACAAACTTCGGAAGATCAGCAAATTAATGACTCTAAAATTGAGCAGCATGATCTAAAAGGTAAATACAGTTTTGGAAAATTTGTTTATGGCTTAGATTATTCAAACCGCAATTACGAATATGAAAATACAGAAAACAGTAAATTTTACGAGAGAAATAAAAATTGGAAAACTCAGCTTGAAACTGCAAATTTAAAGTGGATAACTTCTCGCATATTCGGGCAAATGAGAGATGATTTACAAGGACAAGATAATGAAATAGAATCGATAATTAATAGTGACCAGAGATCATACACCTACGGAATTGAAACTTTTTTAAATACTTCTAAGCACCGGGTGAACATTGCATTAACACATCGGCAAGTTAATAAGTTAAAACAGAATGTAACCAACGAATTTGATATTGCAGATTTTTCTGCTAGGAATGTTTTTTTGAAGGATCTGGTGAATATTAATTCCAATTACTCACTGAAGAATATCGAGTTCTATCCAAAGATCAAAGAGTTTCAATATGTTGGTGAAGATATGGGTTCCTATGATATTGATACTCTTTTTGTAGGAGATTTTCAGGGAGATTATGATTGGGAAATTATTGAGATAGATTATGAAAATCCCGAAATGTCAGTGGAGATCAATGCCAGCCTTTCGCTGCATCTCACACCAAAAATGATCACGAATTCTTTCCTAAAGAAATTCCAAACAGAAACATATATTATGATAACGGAAAATTCCAGAGAAGAGGATAAAAAGGCAGTTTACATTTTGAATCCTGAGGTATTAATGGATTCGGTCACAACGATCTACGGTCGAAGAATTCTGCATCAGACTTTATGGCTTGATATTTTAGAAAGAAAGCTAACTTCTAAACTGGGCTATAAATTAGAGGAAACCCTCGATAACCGCTATAATGAAGAGACTGCAAAAAAAAATGTGGAAACTTGGGATGCAGAATTACGTGTTTTAGCATTTAAAAACACAAATATGGAACTGCATTTCGATCATGTTAGAGAAGAAGATTCACATTATAATTCGCATATTGATTTGGATCAGATTGAATTTGATATTCAAAACAGATTCTCTAATGATATAACGCTAAAATCATCAGTTTCTTATTCTTATGAAAAGGGGGGTGACGATGCAAATGAAAATCAATACTCGATCAGCGCCTTTGAAATAGAAGAATCGGCATCTTACTTCTATAAACGGAAATACAGGTTCTTTGTCAAAGCCGGTTATAAACGGAATAATCGTGACGGTTCAGGATTCTTGAGCTTCCTTGCCGATAAAAAAGAAGGGAATATTTTCAAATGGGATGTCAATATGGACTATCGAATGAGCAATTACACTTCATTAAATCTTCAATATTCCGGAAACAGCTATCCGGAAGAGAAGCAGGTTCATAAACTTAGTGTAGAAGTGAAAGCAGAATTCTAAAAAAAATGATAATTTTCTTTAAGAAACGCAAAATCCTATTGACGTTGAATAGATAGAAAATAATTCTTTCGTCAGAAGTGGGAAAGGATGAAATGATGAATAAAAATATTGAAATGTCATTAATAGAATCTGCACAAAATTTTGCAGATTTTGCTCTAGATAAAAGAAATATAAATATAATTGAACAAATATCCAATACGATTGCGCAAGCTTTTGAAAACGAAAAAAAGGTTCTTATTTGCGGTAATGGCGGCAGCTCTACGGATGCAATGCATTTTGCTGAAGAACTAACAGGGAAATTCCGTAAAGAACGCCGCGCGCTTCCGGCAATAGCATTAACCGATCCTTCACATATTACCTGTGTTGCAAATGATTATGGTTTTGATGAAATTTTTGCAAGATCAGTAGAAGCTTACGGGAAAGAAGGTGATGTGCTCATTGCAATTTCAACCAGTGGGAATTCGCAGAATGTGATCAATGCTGTAAAAATAGCAGCAGAAAAGAAAATGATAAGCTTTGGATTACTGGGGAAAAATGGCGGAAAGCTAAATGGAAAATGTGATCTTCAAATTATCGCTCCCGGCATAACAACCGATAGAATTCAGGAAATTCATATTACAGTTCTTCATATAATTATTGAAACGATCGAGAGAATTCTTTTTCCAAACAATTATACGGATCAATAAATGAAATTAGTAATTCAACGCGTAAAACATGCTAAAGTAGAAGTTGATAGAAGAGAAGTATCCCGCATTGGGAAGGGGTTACTTATCTTTATTGGTATTTCTAAGGAAGACGATGGAACCCAAATTGAATGGCTGGCAAAAAAGGCGGTTGAATTGAGGATATTTGAAGATGAACAGGAGAAGATGAATCTTTCTCTAAAAGATATCGGTGGTGAGATATTACTCGTATCACAATTTACGCTTTATGGAAACTGTAAAAAGGGTCGCAGACCGGATTTCTTAAATGCTGCCCAACCGGAAAAAGCTGAGAAAATGTATCTCGATTTTGCCGAAGCCTTAAAGCAGAACGGCATTATTCCAAAACTTGGAGAATTCGGTAAACACATGAATATCACACTATTAAATGATGGTCCCGTCACGATGATTCTGGAGAAATAATGAAGGATATTATTTTTGATCTCGGTAAGGTTTTGGTTGATTATAATTTTGATGTATTCTACAAAGAATTAGATTATAAACCTGAAATTGGAATTCTTATGGAATCAACTATTCCGGTTCTAAAGTTTGAATCGGGAAGAATTACACGACAGGAATTTTATCAGCAACTGAAGGAGATCTATAAATTTGAACATTCTATTACTGATTTTGAAAGAGTGTGGTGCAGTGTTTTTACAGGGCTTACACCGCTGGTGAATTACGCCCGTGAATTAAAAGAAAATTATAATGTTTACATTCTTTCAAACACAGATGAGATTCATTTCCCACTTATTTGGAAGGAATTTCCAGAACTTCATTTCTTTGAAGATAACCTGATGTTGTCGTATGAGCTGGATTCGGTTAAACCTCAGAAAAAAATTTATGAACGTGCTTTAGAAAAATTTGATCTAAAACCTGAGGATTGTTTGTTTATTGATGATAAATTGGAAAACATTGAGGCTGCAAAACAAATTGGAATTGCCGGAATTGTATTTACAAATGTAGAGGAGACAGTAGCCAATATCAGAAAAAGTTTAGGCTACAATTATAATAATTAGGAGATAAATATATGATAAAGCTTGAGAGAGTGATATTGATAAGTATAAACGATCAAAAATTGATGTTAATACAAGATAATTATATAATTGCAGAATACCCAGTATCAACTTCCAAATTCGGTATTGGAAATAAAATCGGAAGTAATATGACACCTTTGGGATATCATGTTATCAAAGAAAAAGTGGGGAATCGCATTAAGAAAAATTCAATTTTTAAAGCCGGTAAATTCACTAAAGAAATAGCTGCAATAAATAGTAAAGAAGAAGATTGTAAAGACTTAATAACAACTCGTATTATTAAATTAGAGGGAATGGAGAAGGGCATCAATAAAGGTAATAACATAGATTCATACGAAAGAGGGATCTGGATACATGGTACACCGTCTGAAAGAGATATTGGAATTCCTGCATCTTATGGATGTATAAGAATGAAGAATGACGATATTATAAAATTGTATAATTCTATCGATATTGGAATGTTGGTCGATATTAAAATAAAAGTCATCGGTAATATTCTGAATAGAAAAGATCATATGGCAGAAAGAAGACACACTTTCAGGCTTAACAATAGACGGAAAAAGGGTGTTTTCGATTCTGCGCTTTGGAAGTTGAACAGTAAAGAGCGTCGAAAAGAAAATGAACGAAGAAAATAATAGATAAGATTTGCAGATAATATTTAAATGAATTCAAATAAAGGTCACAGTTTTCTGTGACCTTTTTATTTTATGACTGTAAATAAATGTATTATATTTCGTTGTTATTATTACTGGCTGGGCAGTATTATTCTTGACACAACTTAACCTTATCATTTTTTTCAAATTGATTTTTAAATTATCTCAGAAATAAGTATTGTTTCTCAATTATTCAAATTTTTGAAGGAAGCTTATGAAAACAAAGATTATTAGTATAACTTTTCCAGACATGAAATTGAAAGTGTATCAAATTCCTAAACTACGAGGTTTCTTTTCAAATAAATTTCCACAAAACACAGAATTTCATAATCATCTTCCGGGTGGAAAATTTTCTTATAAATTTCCTCAAATTCAATACAGAATTATAGATCATCATCCTGTTCTCATCGGCATTAATGACGGTATTGATATTCTTAAAAAAATATTTTTCGATTTAGATGAAATTATCATCAGTAACCGCAAATATTCACTTAACGAAAAAGAGATAATATTAACAGAAAAAGAATTCGGAATAGCAGATAACTTTATCAATTATCGTTTCATATCACCATGGATGGCTCTGAATGAAGATAATTACGCAAAATATATTCAACTCAATAAAATCGAACAGCAGAAACTTTTGAAACGAATACTGATTGGTAATATAATCAGTATGGCAAAAGGTTTTCATTATAACATACCAGATGATTTTGAGATTAAAGTTGAAGGTTATTTCAAGCCAAAACAGGTAAATTTCAAAAACAAGAAAATGCTCTGTTTTAAGGGTGATTTTATGACCAATTTCAATATCCCTGATCATCTCGGTTTGGGAAAACAAAGTGCGAGAGGTTTTGGAGTGGTGACACAAACATCCTGTTTGTGAATGGAGGTGACGTTTGCCAACGTCGCCTTCAAAATGACAACAATGCGCAACGTCACCTCTTCGGATTGGATGTTTGTTGTATGAAGACAAGATTGTATGATATTACCGATTCTCAATAAAATATTTAAAGGTAAAAAAAATGAGCAATACAAAATTGCCAAAAGTAACATTGGAATTGTTAAAAGACAGATCTACAAATGAGAGCTTTAGAAGAGGAAGAAATTATTATCGATCAGACTTTGTTTCCAACTTAAGAGTACAAGATAATTCATATATTGCATCTGTTACTGGCAATTATCATTATGAAGTAAAGATCACACAAAATAATAATGATATTGATTTTTCTTGTACCTGTCCCTACGATTGGGGAGGTATCTGTAAACACTGCATTGCCGTCGGACTTTATATTCTAAATCATGATAAAGAAGTTGTAAAAAAGGCTAAATCAAGGAAGAAACTGAAAACCGAAGACAAATTTGATGTAGTTGAGATTATGAATAAAGCTACTTCTAAACAGAAAGATGAATTTCTGCAAAAAATTCTTCGGGAGAATCAAGAATATAAAGAAAAGTTCTTTGCAGCGATCTTACTTCAAACCGAACTGGAATCAAGCATCATAATTGATCCCATAAGGGATAAGGTTATTGATATTATAGAAAACTTCGATCTGGAAAATTATCAACGATTTTATGATTACAATGATAACAGATATGGCTATCGGGATGAATGGGAAACAATATTCGATGGAGCAAATGAGGAATTGAATAAAAGTCTTGATTTTATAACTATAAAAATCGAAAGAAATATTAAGAATGGAAATATCATTGATGCATCAAAATTGATGTTTGGACTTTATGAGGGTATTTCATTAACAGATTGTTATGAGATAAATGATCCTGCTGGTATTTTTGATGGTGAATTCAAAAATCAGGTAGAGATATTTTTTCTTGAGTTTTTGAAAAATATCATTCCATCTTTTTTTTCTGCTTCAAAAACTTCACAAGCTATTTTTAGGATTATTGATATCTTCTTTGAAAGAGTTACTTACTATACAAAATCAACTTTTGAAGACTTTAGCTATGATTTGTTTCTGTTCCGTGATTTTCTTAATGCCTTGATAATTGATCAGGAAACAGCAAAACATCTATTTTCATATCTCAATAAAATGAAGTTACTTAATTCATCCACAGATACGGTTCAATTAAAAATCTATGATATATTTAACGATAGTGAAAAATGGCTGCATACTGCTGAAAAATATTATAAAAATAATACCGAGATTGCACAGGAATTACTGGATTATTATAAAAGTTCAAATATGGATAAATTCATCGAAATAGGAAAAATTGTCTTTCAGAAATGGGCAAATGATTTTGATGAATATCTCTACGAAAATCTGAATATAAAATATGATCGGGATTTCTTTAAAGAGGTTATGTTCCAATATGCTAAAAAAACCCAAAGCCTACCTTTATTCAGAGAAATTAAAGATAATTTTGGTGAAAAAGCTGCAAAACAATTTATAGAAAAGGTGAAACAAAAAACTCTTTTTTATATCAATCTTTTAAATGAACAAGGTGAATACAAAACGATATTACAATTTGTTAAAGAGAACACCGATGATTGGCATTTCGTAAAGCTCATAAAACCTATTCTAAATGTTTATCCAGAAAAATGTTTTGAGATTATAAAGAATAAATCCGATGGTTACTTGAAAGAAAACGTAGGAAGGAAATATTATGTAGAAGTTGCTCATTGGTTAGAACTTCTTTTAAAAATTAAAGACTCAAAAATTAAATCGGGAATAAATTCATATTTAAAAGAGTTGTTGCAAAAATATAAAATGCGACCGGCATTGAAAGATGAACTCAAAAAAGTTGGAATAAAATGATATTTGTTAATATTTTCAATAATTCAAAAAGGAGAAGATCAGAATGAAATATTCGGATAAATTAATTGAAAACATTATCGAAGCATTAGATAATGCTGACTTTGAAACGACTTATTATTTTAATAAAAAGACACTGGAAATTACCAGTTTTACAAATTATGATGAGGATGAAGAAGTTGATATTGATTTGAGTAAATGGATTAATATCGATGGAATCGAATCTTATGAAAAATACAATCTTATGGAAGATTTTGCTTCAAGACAAAATGATAGATTGAGAGAGCTTCTGAATGTTGCTTTAAATGGGAAAGGTGCGTTCCGCAGATTCAAGGATGTATTGTATCACTTCCCGGAAGAACAGGAAAAATGGTATGAATTTGAACACGAATGGTTTAAACAGCAAGCAATCGATTTTTTGGATGAGGTTTATGAAAACACATAATACACCGGTAAAGATTAAAGATGGCAGAAGAAATTATGAAATATGATCTTTATGTGTTTTGTTTGAATTATGATCATTTTGAAGGCAACGTTGGCATTTTGAAGGATTTTGAAGGCGACGTTTGCCAACGTCGCCTTCAAAGGGAATTCGACAAAACCACATATCAATATCGACAACAATACATTGCAAAATTCGGGAATGATTTTCAACATCCAAAATTCAAATGGCAAAAATCATTTCACGATCATATCATTCGGAATGAAAAGGATTTCAACAACCATTGGAATTATACGATGTATAATTATTTGAAACATAACCTGCCGGAAAATTGGAAATACACGGGATTGAATTATCCGGAATTGATCGATGATATAAATGATTTTGAAATTGAATAAATGCGGCGATGTCGAAGGCGACAATTACCATTGTCGCTTTCATGTCGGAAACAAACTCGAAAGCGATGATGTCGAAAGCGATGATGTCGAAAGCGACGTTGGCAAACGTCGCCAACAGAGGTAAAATATGGAATTATATTTAAACACATACGGCACATATCTTCACAAAAAAGAAGAAATGTTCGAGGTTCGTATCGAGGACGAGAGCAAACGCATCTCTCCCAAAAGAATTTCGTCTATTATCATTTCCAATGCAGCCCAAATCACGACAGATGCAATTCAAATGGCTTTGGAATATAATATCGATATTGTGTTTTTGGATAAATATGGTACTCCTTATGGTCGTTTGTGGCTGCCGAAACTCGGAAGTACTACATATATTCGAAGACGTTTATTGGAAATTTATCAGAACGATACCGGTTTGGAATTCGTGAAACGCTGGATAGGTCGAAAAACAGATAATCAATTAAAATTCCTGAAAGAAATATTGAAAAAGAGACCTCATCTAAAAATGGAAAATAAAATTGATGAAATTTCTCGTTTAAAAAATCAACTGGTTCAAATAAACGATGTTCTTTCTAAAACCGCTTACCGGATACTTGGAATTGAAGGAAATATTTCTCGTGTATATTTCCAAACTTTATCTGTTTTGCTTCCTGAGAAATATAATTTTCACGGTAGAAGCAGCCGACCTGCAAAAGATCCTTTCAATGCCTTCCTGAATTATGGTTATGGTGTGCTTTACAGCAAAGTTGAAAAAGCTCTGATCATTGCGGGTTTAGATCCTTACATAGGTTTGTTGCACACAGATAATTACAATAAGAAATCTCTGGTTTTCGATTTCATTGAACCTTATCGTATTTTAATCGATGAACCTGTTTTTTATCTTTTCAGTCGTCGAAAAATAAAAAATTCTTTTTATGATGAAATAAATAATGGTGTTATCTTAAACGAGGAAGGTAAGAAATTCTTCATAACAGAATTAATGGAAAGTTTTGATAAAAAGATCAGGCATAAAAACAGGAACATGAAGAATATAAATCAAATACAGGCAGATGCTCATGCATTTGCAAATTTCTTGATCGGCAAAAGAAAGGATTATTGAAGGCGACGTTGGCAAACGTCGCAAACAAACAACGAAAGCGACATTGGCAAATGTCGCATACAGGAAACCGGAGGATTTTATGTTAACATGGGTAATGTATGATATTCCAAAAGACAGAACACGAAATAAAATTGCCAAATTATGTGAAGAATCCGGAATTTACCGTGTTCAATATTCCATCTTTCTTGGTGATCTGAACAATGCTCAAAGAAAAGAGCTTATTACAAATTTGAAAGACTTGATGAATATCGATGAAGACTCTGTTTATGTGTTCCCAATGTGTAGTGAAGATTTCAATAAATGCAAATTATTAGGACAGGCATTTAATAAAGAGTTGATCGCAGATGAGATAAAGACGCTTTTTTTATAAGGATAGATAATGATAAAAGAAAATATATCTCAAATCGAAGGCGACATTGGCAAATGTTGCATACAATGTGAAAACAACGAAGGCGACATTGGCAAATGTCGCATTCAAACAAATATTTTCGTCACCCCATCTGAAGTTATTGAATATTTATTTTGTCCTCGCTTCATTTATTTTATGAATGTTCTGAAAATAGAACAACACGAACATAAAAGAAAATTGGTGAATAAAGGAAGGGACATTCATATTCTTAAAATGGTTTGCAACAAAGATTATCTCAGAAAAAAGATAGGTGCTATCGATAAAAAAATTGATGTTTATCTTACTTCCAAAAAATTGAAATTGGTGGGAAGGATAGATGAAGTTCTCTTTTTGGAAAACGATGAAGCAGCACCACTCGATTACAAATATGCTTTTTGGGAAGATAGAATATATAAAACATTGAGAATTCAGCAGACTCTTTATGCACTTTTGATCGAAGAAAATTTTAACAAGAAAGTGGGGAAAGCATTTCTCGTTTATGTACGAAGCAAAAATCATCTTGAGGAAATTCGGATTACAGAAAATATGAAAAAGGAAGCTATCGTGATTGTGAATGAAATATTCGATATCTTGAACCAAAATTATTTTCCTAAAGCAACAAAAAACAAAAATAAATGTTTGGATTGCACTTATCGAAATATTTGCTCGGTCTGAATCAAAATTATTGACATTTTAAGTAAAAATTGTTCTTTTACCTGCAAATAGAAGTGTTAAGAAAAGTCTAAGAGAAAGAAAATAGGTGTTTTGATATATTTTGTAGTTAATCTATGTTCATTTAACATTGTTAAGAAAATTAGATAACATTATACTCTACAATATTTTGAATTTCAAAACGCCTTTTAATTCGTAAATCCAATATAACAAGGATTGAAACCGCGTGTGATAGCCACATATAAAAGACGTCGTTCCTCCTTTTAATTCGTAAATCCAATATAACAAGGATTGAAACATTTTGCACCTAAAATATCACTGTTTTCAGGCAGCAATCTTTTAATTCGTAAATCCAATATAACAAGGATTGAAACTTCCGTCTCCATCTCCATCCCAAACACGATGATTTTCTTTTAATTCGTAAATCCAATATAACAAGGATTGAAACCAAACAGCTTCTCGATCTTCCCGGACATTGAAGGACCTTTTAATTCGTAAATCCAATATAACAAGGATTGAAACTTGCATAATATTTAATACTCATGATTATTTTTCCTCTTTTAATTCGTAAATCCAATATAACAAGGATTGAAACATTGCCGATCAAACTGAGGATGAAGAAGTTCATAAAGCCTTTTAATTCGTAAATCCAATATAACAAGGATTGAAACAATATGATGAAGAATTAAGACAAAAAAAGTTCGATTATCTTTTAATTCGTAAATCCAATATAACAAGGATTGAAACATGGCAGTGCTTTAATGGGGATTTTTTCTCAATTAACTTTTAATTC
>JAUVLU010000003.1 GCA_030600585.1 Candidatus Cloacimonadota bacterium
AGATTATAATTCTGCAGGAGTTCATATTATAACTCTGGATGTAACTGATAATTTTGTATCGGATAATACACTTTCCTATCTTTGGAATATAACGGTTCTCGATGTGGATCAGCCGATAGTTGTAAATGACATTCAACCTCCTCCAGGAAATGTAACCATCAACGAATTAGAAACAATAAATTTCTTCATCGATGCATACGACCCGGACGGCAATCCGTTGGAATATAATTGGAACCTTGATGGAGTAGAAGTATCTATTACAAATTCCTATGATTTTGTTACTGATTATAATTCAGCCGGAATTTACATAGTAACTCTGGATGTTACCGATAATTACTCTGATAATTCCATAAATTATTCCTGGAATGTTACAGTTAATGATGTTGATCAATTCATTGTTGTGAATGAAATACTACCATCGGCTGGAGGAAACATCACAATTGATGAATTAGAATCTATTGCATTCTCAATCGATGCTTACGACCCGGATGGGAACACTCTGGAATATAGCTGGAAATTAGATGGAACAGAAGTTTCCATAACTGATTCCTATAATTTCACTACAAATTACTCATCTGCAGGATCTTACAATGTAACCCTGGATGTCACTGATAATTATTCTGATAATTCCATAAATTTTACATGGAATGTTACAGTTAACGATGTTGACCAGAATATTGTGGTTATCGAGTTGATCCCAACACCTGGACCTATTACAATATATGAATTAGAATCTATTGAATTCTCAATCGATGCTTACGACCCGGATGGGAATCCACTTTTCTACACTTGGTATCTCGATGCTGAAATCGTTTCTAACCAGGAATATTATCAATACGTCTCCAATTATAATTCAGCTGGGTTACATACAATTATGTTAGAAGTAACTGATGATTTTGGAAGCGACAATACACTTAATTTCACATGGGATGTCACAGTTATAGATATTGATAGACCTATAATTGTTGTTGAACTTTCTCCCGAACCAGGATTGATAACAATGAATGAAGGTGAAACAACTAGTTTTAATATTGATGCATATGACCCGGATGGAAACGATTTAGAATACAGTTGGCAATTGGACGGAACAGAAGTTTCTACAACTGCAGAATATTTCTTTATCACAGATTACACTTTTGCCGGTTCGTATATTTTAACTCTTTATGTTACCGATAATTTCGCTTCAGATAATTCACTTAACTTTATCTGGGATATTGATGTAATAGATGTTGATCAGGAAATAGTTGTAAATGAGATATTGCCGGAACCCGGGAATATCTTTATTCAAGAAGGTGAAATAATTAATTTTAGTATTGATGCATATGACCCGGATGGAAACGCACTTGAATACAATTGGGTATTGGATGGAACAACTGTTTCCACAACCGAATTCTTTGAATTCATAACCAATATGAGTTCGGCAGGAACTTATTATATGGAACTATTTGTTACTGATAACTACTCAGACAATTCTATCCAGTTTAATTGGAACATTACGGTTCTGGATGCCGGTTCTAACATAATTGTAACTAATGTTGATCCTGCTCCGGGTGATGTTGAACTATTTGAAAACGATGAGATCAATTTCATTATAGAGGCTTATGCCTTCAATGGTGATGATCTAACCTATAACTGGCAACTTGACGGAAATATAGTCTCTACAACAAACACATATCTTTTCACAACAGATTTTACTTCAGCAGGAGATTATGTCCTCACACTGGATGTAGAAGATGAAGAAGCTGCCGATACTACTCTGAATTTTGTTTGGAACATCATAGTGTTTGAATCTGATCAACCAATTGTAGTTGATGATATTCAGCCGCCTCCGGGAGAAGTTACAATAAGTGAAACTGAAACTATAAATTTCCTTATCGATGCTTACGACCCTGATGGGAATTCGCTTGAATATTCCTGGAAATTAGACGGTACAGAAGTTTCTACTATTAATATTTACGATTTTTATACCGATATTAATTCGGGTGGTGTATATCTCATTACCTTAGATGTTACAGATGGTTTTAGTGAGAATACATTATATTATGAATGGGATGTAATCGTGCTTGAGACAGACCAGAACATTGTTATCGAATCTATTCAGCCTGAACCAGGTGATATAACAACTTTCGAAAATGAAGTTATTGAGTTTGTCATCGAAGCTTACGATCCTGACGGCAATCCGCTGGAATATAGCTGGAAACTGGATGGTACACAAGTTTCCACAACTGCAAGTTACGATTTCCTACCTGATTACAATTCAGCCGGACAATATGAGGTTACGCTGGATATTACTGATAATTTCCTGGCTGATAATAGCGTTAGCTTTAGTTGGAATGTGACTGTGATAGATGTTGATCAGGAAATAATAGTAGTTGAGTTGATACCTGATGCAACTACTGTAGCTCTGAATGAAGGAGAATCCGTTAATTTCTCAATTGATGCTTATGACCCTGATGGAAACGAACTTACATATTCATGGAATCTGGATGGTACACAAGTAAGCATAACAAATTCTTACGAATTTATTGCTGCTACCGGCTCAACAGGTTTCTATACACTTACCTTAATAGTTGATGATAACTTTACAGACAACTCACTTGAGTTCACCTGGAATATTACAGTTTTAGATCCTTCCGGTAATATCGTTATTACTGAGATCTCCCCCGCACCAGGAAATCTAACAATTGATGAAACAAATACAATAAATTTCTTCATTGATGCTTATGCCCAAAATGGTGATGAACTAACCTACAATTGGATGCTCGACGATGTAAGCGTTTCCATAGAAGCTTCTTATGATTTCCTAACTGATTTCAACTCTGCAGGAGAATATGTTGTTATTTTAACAGTTTGTGATGATCTGTCACCGGTAACAACTCTGGAATTCACTTGGAACATCATTGTCAACGATGTCGATCAACCTATTGTGATAAACTTACTTGAACCGGAACCGGGACTTATAACTATGCTTGAGATGGAGACTTTATATCTATCGATAGATGCTTATGATCCCGACGGAAATGATCTAGAATATATTTGGGAATTAGATGGAACTGAAGTTTCCACAACTGATTCTTACGATTTTATTACAACTTACACATCTGCAGGAGAATATCTCATAACATTATTCGTTACTGATAATTTCTCTGATAACTCTCTGGAATTTGAATGGAATGTAATAGTTGAAGATATTAATCCTAATATCAATATCGAAGTAATAGAACCGACTCCTGGATTATTAAGCATAACACTGGGTGACTCGTTAAACTTCTTCATTATTGCTGATAATCCTTACGGTGACATCTACTACAGTTGGACGCTGGATGGGAATGAAGTATCAATAGTTAACAATTTCCTCTTTGATACTAATGAATATACCGTAGGATATTATAATTTACAATTAATTGTATCAACAGATGCAATTACAAGAGAAACAATACAATTCATCTGGGGAATTAGTGTAATAAATAGTCATCTACCACCCATTGCCGATGCAGGTGAGGATCAATATGTAAATTCTTGTGTTCTTGTTCAGCTTGACGGCTCTGGTTCTTACGATCCGGAAGGTGAAGAGCTTACCTACCACTGGATAGTTCCAGAAGAAATAATTTTGTCAGATTCAACTATAGTGGATCCAACTTTCTTCGCTCCGGATATTCCCGATGAAGTTGAATACTATATCCAACTTATAGTTAATGATGGTGAATTAAATTCCGAACCTGATGAAGTTATAATAACGGTTAATGGAAATACCATTAATGATGATCCTGTTACTATCCCTCAATTTACTGAATTGCACTGTAACTACCCGAATCCATTTAATCCGGCAACTACCATAAAGTTCAGTGTTCAAGATAACGAAACTGCCACCTTAACAATCTTCAATTTGAAGGGGCAGATAATTGAGAATAGGAAATTTACATCCGGTATTCATAACTTTGAGTGGGATGCAAGAAAAATTAGTTCCGGTGTATATTTCTACCAACTTAAGAGCAGTTCTTATACAAACACCATGAAGATGATTCTCCTTAAATAGTACATAAGCCTCATCGTACACAGCGACAGCCCCGAGCAATCCGGGGCTGTCGCTGTTTTAGAATAGTTTTTTCTTTTAATTTATTTCAATAATAAACATTTCCTGCTGGCAATTGCTTTACCACCAACTTTTAATTGATACATATATATTCCTGATGAGACGGGTTTGTTACTTGAATCAGTTCCATCCCAAACAACACATCTCGTTCCCAAACCCCTGTTTGGGAATGGATGAAGTGTTCTTACCTTCTGCCCTTTGATATTAAAGATTTCTAAAGTCACAAAATCGGAATTTTGTGTTACTGAAAAAGAAATAGTAGTGCTTGGATTGAAGGGATTGGGATAATTAAAAAGTTGATAGAATTTTGGATGGAATTCAACATCCTCTATATTTGTAATGACAATCCCATCCGGATAGTGATAACCAATATCAACAATCACAATGTCCGCAATAGAATCTGTCCGAGTTGTATAATTCTCAAGATCGAACTCTATTACATCCCCACTGCCAGCATTTACACAAGGGCTTTGCTCATTTTGCCCAGCTTCTATTTGTGAAAGAAAAAAATCTCCATTCTGATTTGAAACAAAGAGAGGATCTTCGCATATATTAAAACAACTATCACAAGCTGTTCCATTATAATTAAAACCCCAGGATGTATCACCAATCCCAGGAGGGCAATTGTTAAAATCCGGTTCATTTCCATAAACATTATTATTATTGATAATTCCATTATTTGATTGAGGATAATAAGAAATACCTGAATTTGAATTGGCGTAAATAATATTATTCATAATAGTTGCATTTAATGAATATAACCCCGAACCAAGATTATTTGCTATTGTATTAAATTCAACTATACAATGAAGGGTATCACTAAGATAAGATTGATTTGCAATTCCACTACCAGAACCATAACCTCCGAATATAACAACCAAATTTTCCATTATTAAATTATTTTTTATTAATGCTTCAGATCTGAATATATAAATTCCTCCTCCCATAGCATAACCTTCAATATCATCATTAAAAGCAATATTGTTTTGAATTATATTATCTTTAACTAATGGCGAACCACCACCGATATATATTCCTCCACCCTTTGAAGTTTCAAGCCAGATGAGCACTGCTGCAACATTACCATCTATTAAATTATTCTCAATAATAGCAGAAGATGAGGAACAATATATACCACCACCATATTCAGCACTGTTTGAAATTATCACATTATCTCTCACAATAGGAGAACCGAATTTAATATATATTCCTCCTCCAGCACCGTCAGAAGCTACATTATCAAATAATTTATTATTCTGAACTTTGGGAGATACCGAATGACAATAAATAGCACCACCACTATGTTCGTAAAAATATATTAATCCATTCATAATTGTAAAACCTTCAATTACGTCAGATGTGTCCTGATTTGTCTGATTGAAACAAAAAGCTCTTCCATCATTTTCACAATCAATAACGCAATTATCAGGTCCGTTTTCAGATTTTACAATTATGTGTTTTTCATTACCATCCCAAGTTAGATTTTTATTTAACTCTTCCGTATAAACTCCATCTGCCACAAGCACTGTATCGCCGTCAACTGCTACGTTAATACCTTCCTGTATTGTTGTATAATCATCAGGAATGTTTATTATATTAGCAGATAAATTTATATAGATAATTAAAAAAATGAATAAACTATAATATTTCATTTCCTCCTCCCCAAAAAAAAATGAATTAGCTCATTTACTGCATTCTGCAAAAAAATAATTCGAAATATTAATTACTGGATTTTCATGTTGAACTCATCTGATGCAAACTAATTAAGTCAAGAATTTTATCTCTTCCACTCTATTTGATACGTAATACAAAATTGCAATTGCTATTCCAATTAAAAAAAATCAAATTATCATTAGTGTTGATCTGTTAATAAAGTCCTGTATTAATGGCATTTGCTTAACTTATCTTTATATTTCCATATAGTTGATGGATGATGTTGAAATTATTATTCTGCGGAATCGATTAAGCAATTAGTGTTTTCAATTCAGCATTAAGTTTTTATTTAATAACAAACATTCTCCGATACATATTTAATTATGAAGATAATTGATTCCCAATGAACAGTTGAACGAAACTTGACATAAGTCTGAAAGGTCTTGTGTTAAGTTGAAAACAACGTAAAATAACTTATGTCAAGACAGGCTGAAGCCTGCTTAACTCAAGTTTTACAACAATTCTTCTTTTCCGTATTTAACTTGGAAGGTTTTAATTTTAAGCTTTATCTATAAATTACGGATTGATCCTGTTTATCATTCTTGGAAATGGAATAACTTCACGAATGTAGCGGATACCGCTCATCCATTGAATCAATCTTTCAAGTCCGATCCCGAAACCACTGTGCGGTACCGAGCCGTATTTTCTCAGATCGAGAAACCATTGATAATCTTTCACATCGTATCCTTCTTTCTTAATTCTTCCCAGCAGAATATCGTGATTATCTTCACGCTGCGATCCGCCGATGATCTCACCAAATCCTTCCGGTGCTATTAAATCTGCACCGAGAACAAGGTCGGGATTATCTTTATCACGTTTCATATAGAATGATTTTATCTCTTTTGGCCATCTTTCCACAAATATAGGAACATCACTTCCGTCTGTGATCATTTCTTCTTCCTGAGCACCGAAATCGTCGAGATAATCTATTTCAACACCTTTGCTTTTAAGCATATCAATAACTTCTCTGTGAGTCATTCTCTTAAATGGAGCGTCAGCTTTCTTTAGTTTTTCAACATCGCGTTCAAGGATCTCGAGTTCTTTTGAGTTTCTTTCTATAACGGTGCAGATCACGTAACGGATTAGTTCTTCTTGAATTTCCATATTCTCATCATGCTCCACAAAAGCAGCTTCCGCATCCATCATCCAGAATTCAGTAAGATGTTTACGTGTTTTGGATTTTTCCGCTCTGAAAACCGGACCAAAATCGTAAACTTTGCCCAAACTCATAATTCCCGCTTCAAGATAAAGCTGACCTGATTGAGAAAGAAAGGCTGAACCCAGATCGAAATAGGGAACTTCAAAAAGTGTAGTAGTTCCTTCACTTGCGTTTGGTGTAAGTATGGGTGAATCGAATCTGTAAAAATCGTTCTTGTTCAAATACTCGCAAATCGCATAATAAATAGTATGGCGAATTTTTAAAGCAGCATTCTGTTTTTTAGATCTAAGCCACAAATGCCTGTGAGAAAGCAGAAAGTCAACACCGTGTTCCTTCTTCCCTATTGGATAATTTTCAGATTTACCAATAATATTTATATTCTTCAATTGGAATTCAAAAACACCTTCACGTTTTGGATGTTCTTGAGGGATCCCGATCATCTCAATCGATGCTTCCAATGAGATCTGTTTTACTTTTTCAAAGTTTTCTTCACCCATTTCCGGTTTAAATGCTACAGCTTGAATATCGGAGTGAGCATCACGGAAAATAACAAATCGTAATTTACTGCTGCTTTTACGGTAGTTTCTTACCCAGCCGCGCAGTTTTACTTCCTTACCAATATGATCTTTTATATCTTTTAAAGTTATTAATTTCATCTATTTCTCCCAAAATTATTTCTTTATATTAATTTTATTTACTATCTCTAATGCAACTTCTAACGCACGGATTCCGGCTATTCCGTCAACAACCGGATTTATATCAGCTTCAACCGCATGAATGAAAGACTCAAGCTCTATTGTTAAAGCATCTTTCTTGCGATCGGAAGCATTCACCTCCACGATATCAATGACATCTTTTGTATCGATATTTTCATAATTACCCATCATTATCTTAGGCAACACTTTATAAAGATTTTTAGATTTTTTAATATGCTTTACGCTTTTATCCTGAAAATCAATTGAAAAATAACCATCTTTTTGGAATATTCTTAACTGTCTGGAACGTTTCAATGAAATCCGGCTGGCAGTAATATTGGCAACTGCTCCATCTTCAAATTCGATTCTTGCATTTGCAATATCGATACTTTTGGTCATCACTCCTGCCCCACTGGCACTAATATGTTTTACTTTACTTTCCATAAAAGAAAGTATCAGATCAATATCGTGGATCATCAGTTCGAGAACTACAGGGATATCGGTTCCACGCGGTGTGAACGGAGCAATACGATGGCATTCCATAAAAATCGGATTTTTAACTTTATCTTCGATCTCCATGATAACAGGATTAAACCTTTCTATGTGACCAACTTGTATTTTAAGTTTTTTATTATCAGCCAGCTCGATCAACTTCTCAGCCTGCCATAATTCTGATGTAATAGGTTTCTCAATGAAAACATGGATCCCCTTCTTCAAAGCCCTCTCTGCAAGTTCAAAATGTGATATTGTGGTAACCACAATGAACAGAACATCAATTTCATCCAAAAGCGAATCAAAATCTTTAAACGACTTTGTATCCAATCTGGAAGAGATTTCCTCAGCACGTTTAATATTTTTATCATAAAGCCCTACAAAATTACATTTCGTGCTCTCATTAAGAATCCTTGCATGATTCTGCCCAAATTGACCTACACCAACAATTCCTACTTTTAACATCTAAACTCCTTAAAGATAATACAAAAAGCTAAATTCAAATTTTTTAGGAATTGCCTGATGTCAAGCAAAGAAATATCTGCAATATTGCTACATGAACACATTTTGTTTACTAAGCATGGATCCAATATCCATTATTTTCTTCCTGCTATAACTCTTTCTTGACACTGCATTCTTAACAGAAATGATTGTTTTTGAATTAAATTATGTTTGGAGATAAAATGAATAAAGTGCTTCTATTAATATTAGATGGATACGGCATCAATGAGCAGAAATACGGTAATGCAATTACTGCAGCAAATACACCGAATCTTGATAATTTCCGCTCACAAAATCCGGAAGGAAGACTTACAGCAAGCGGACTCGATGTAGGATTATTAGATGGTGATATGGGCAATTCTGAAGTTGGACATTTAAATATTGGAGCCGGTCGAATTGTCTATCAGATGAACTCTCTAATCATGAAAAAAATCGGGGATAAATCTTTTTTCAGTAATAAAGAACTTCTTGAAGCAATAAATTTTACTAAAACCAATAATAGCAAACTTCACCTGTTCGGTCTGTTATCTAACGGGAATGTCCATAGTAATATAAACCATATTTGGACATTATTAGAACTTGCAAAAGAGGAAGGACTCAAACAGGTTTATTTTCATGCTTTTATGGATGGACGTGATACATTGCCAAACTCAGGAATTGGCTTTATAAAAGAATTCCAGAATAAAGCAAAAGAGATTGGAATTGGCAAAATTGCAACAATCTCCGGAAGATATTATGCAATGGATCGCGATAACCGCTGGGATAGAATTGAAAAGGCTTATAGGGCAATTGTTCATGGTGAAGGTGAAAAATTCTCAGAACCGATCGACGCAATACAAAATAGTTATGATAATAACATTACGGATGAATTCATCATACCTAAAGTTATAATTGAGAATGGAAAACCAATTGCAAAGCTCTCTGATGATGATGCGGTTATTGCCTTCAATTTCCGGGCGGATCGAATGAGACAGCTCACACGAGTCTGCAAGATTCCCGGCTTTAAAGAATTCAAAACAATAAATCTTGATAAGCTTAAATTTGTATCTTTCAATGAATATGATATTAAATTCAATGATTATGTTAGTGTTGCTTTTAAGCTTCCAAAATTACGCAAAATACTGGGTGAAGTTGTTTCTGCAAATGGGTTGAAACAGTTACGTTTAGCAGAAACAGAAAAATATGCTCATGTAACTTTTTTCTTTAATGGCGGTGTGGAAAAACCATTTGAGAATGAAGATAGGATTTTAGTTAATTCACCCAGAATTGCCACCTATGATCTACAGCCGGAAATGAGCGCTTATGAAGTTAAAGATAAACTTATCTCAGCATTAAAAGAAGATGAATATTCTCTCATTGTTACAAACTTTGCAAATTGTGATATGGTGGGTCATACAGGAAATTTTGATGCTGCTGTAAAAGCTGTAGAAACAGTTGATAAATGCATTGGCAAGATCATACCGGCTGCCAAAGAAAATAATTATAATATCATACTTACTGCTGATCATGGAAATGCAGATAAAATGCTGGATGAGAATGGAAACGCTTTTACAGCTCATAGCTTGAATAAAGTTCCAATTGTTATTTCCTTATTAGAAAATAACAAAAATGTAGCTGATGGAAAGCTTGCTGATATTGCACCGACAATTCTAAAGATCATGGGAATTCCCAAACCTGATGAAATGACTGGAAAATGCCTTATATAAAATTTAAGGAGTAATAAATAATGAAATCAGTTGATCGAATCGATATTAATACAAAAAGAACAATCCCGCCGGCAGCAAAACTAATATTAATGTTAGCTGTTATCATGGGATTATTATTACATACTTGTTGGAAGAAAACTCAGGGTGAGAACCTTCAAATATCTGATATTCAGCTTTCTAACATAACCCGAGTAAGTTTAGATATATCTTTTACAATTGCCAGCCGTGCCAGTGTGGAACTTGAAAAATCTTTCATGATCGAGATCTACACTACATCCGGCGAACTGCTTGCCAACAAACTCACACACATAACGATCCCGCCAAAAACCAGAAAGAGATATATAAAAGTTTTGCAGAAATTCAATATGCCGCTTAATGATGCGGATGATATTGGTGATTTCAAAATATATGTTTATAAATAGGACAAATAAATGAGAAAATATTTTTTCCCATTATTAGCATTAATTTTTCTTTTCATAATTTCATGTGATATTACATCATCGGAAGAACTGGATAAAAATGAGATCATTGATATTCTGGATTCAATTCAATCTAATTTCCAATTTGATGATCTATATGGTATTATGCAATACTATCATCAGGATTTCTTACATAATGAAGATGATTATGATTGGGAGATGTTTATATGGGAACAAAGAATTGCCGATTATGATGAATTGAACTTTGAGAATATAGAAATCGTATTGAATGGAAATTATGCTACCGCTTATTTTTTAATGCATTTGGATGACACATTTACTGAAGAACCTTCTGATGAAAATGGTGATATATCATATTTCTTTTATGAATCGGGAAGCTGGAAATTGTGTGGAAAGAATTTCACGTATTAACTTTCAGTAAATTAGGATCAGTGTCTTGGCTGATATGCTCCACAACCTACAAAGATATTTTTATTGAATTTCTTGAGGTATGTTAATTTCATCTCTACTTTCTGAGTTTCGTAATTTCTCCAGTAGTATTCTTTCCAGCCATTATTTGATTTTTCCATGAGTTTGATGAATTCTTTAATAAAGTATTTGCCGGCAGAATCTTTCAGATCAATTACGTTTGTACCGATTAAAGCTTCCTCACCTCCATGACATAGAACATTACCATCCATATCAATTACAAATAGGTAAAGATCTTTAATATGGAAACGTCCTTCTTTCTTTCTGAAATCCAAAAATGCTTTTTCAAGATCACCTTCTATCATGTAATTTACAGCTTCTTCAACCATTATTTTCGCTTCCATTGGAGATCCATATTGAACTAAATTTTCTTTTGTAGCCGACACAGAACCGGATACAATATTATCCTCTTTTAATTCTCTTATCGGCACATTGGTATCTGCACCTTCTGCCAATAAACTTATACAAAAAGCTAACATAATAATTGGGATAATCGTTCTTTTCATACTCACCTCCGTTTTGTTTATAAAATAATTGTTAATAGAATAATTGCTAATAGAAAATAAAAAAAACCGTTCTCTCGAACGGTTTTAATATTGGTGCAGAAGGCGGGACTTGAACCCGCACACCCGCATTGGGCACAAGATCCTTAGTCTTGCGTGTCTGCCAATTCCACCACTTCTGCTAATTTCTTATTCTGTTGGCTCTGCAACCGGTTTTTCAGTTGGAAATGCTGGAAGTTCTTCCTGCTCCATTGGTTGCTCTGTAACTTGTTCTTTTTTCATCTTATCAACTGCTTTACTGCTTGCTGATGCTTTACCACCTTTTAATTGGAAAGCAAGTAATAAACAATTGATCACGAAAATAAATGCAAGTACTTGAGTCGCCTTGTTTAAAAACTTTGATGCACCTTGACCGCCAAGAGCATTTGATGCAGCTCCACCAACCAATCCATCGAGAGCTCCACCTTTACTTGACTGAGCCAAAATAACTAAAATCAATGCTACTGAAATTATAACATGTATTATCATTAAAACTGTATACATTATCTCTCCTAATCACTTACTGCGAAACACAAATATTTATGCTGGATATTGTGTCAAACAGATTTTATTGTAATTTATAATTATTCCAAACCAATTTCTTTTCGGATGAAATTCATTTTTTCCGATACAATTATACTCGCTCTTTCTGCTCCGTCTTTCAGAACTTGATCGATATAATCCTTGTTTTCAATTAACCTGCTGTATTCATCTCTGATTGGTGAAAGCGTATCATTCATAACTTCAAAAAGCTCTTGTTTAGCGTAACCCCAACCCATTCCACCAGTTAGATATTTACTCTCTAATTCAGCGATCTGATGTTTATTTGCAAAAAGCTTGTATAAAGAAAAAATACTACAGGTTTTTGGATCTTTAATTTCTTCCAAAGTCTGAGAGTTTGTTACTATCTTCATTATTAATTTTCTAAGCTTCTTTTCAGGAAGAAATAACGGAATGGTGTTATTGTAACTTTTACTCATCTTTCTGCCGTCTAAACCGGTTATATATCCTGTCGATTCCTGAATCAAAGCTTTTGGGATTTTCAGAAGTTCTTTTTTGTAATTATGATTAATTGATTGAGCGATATCAATTGTCATTTCCAAATGTTGTTTCTGGTCCTTCCCCACAGGAACAACATCGCTGTCGAATTGCAGTATGTCGGCTGCCATAAGAACGGGATAAGTGAATAGTCCCATATTCACACCATCATCAGGATCTTTTCCGAATTCAAGATTCTCCTGTACTCTGGCTTTATACGAATGTGCTCTATTCATAAGTCCTTTGGAAGTGAATGCTGAAAGAAAAATTGCCAACTCGAAAGTTCCCTGAACTGCTGATTGCTTATATAAAATTGATTCTTTGGGATTTAAACCCATTGCCAGCCAGATCGCTGCGGCTTCATAAGTTAATTCTCGAATCTTTTCCGGATCTTTCATCGAATTTAATCCATGATAATCTGCAATGAAATAACGAGTATCATATTCTTTTGCCAGTTCTATCGCCGGTTTGTACATTCCAAAATAATTCCCGATATGCGGTGTGCCGGTTGGTTTTATGCCTGTAAGGGCTATTTTTTTTGCCATATTTTCTCCTGATTATAAATTTTAAATCCCTCTGCTGTCTCCCTTTCAAAAAAAGGGAGAACACAAGAATTTGTGAAAGAAATATTTTCTTGAATCAGCAATGAATTCTTTTCTTAATATTAAATATCAAATTACCAAATCCAATAATTTCCATATGCATTATTTTATCAAGCCAATTTTTTTCAAACGTGATCTGATAGCTCCGGGTTTTCGTTGGAAATGTTTTGCTAAACCACTGATATTTGTATCTATCAGATAACTTTCTTCAAGCAATTTGTCATCGATCTCAGTCCATTTTTCGTAAGCTTTAGGAAATTCTTTCCGGATTTCTTCCAAAGTTGAATTTGGATTTATTGAATAACTTCTATGTTCGGAACTTTCAGATGTTAATTTATATTGAGTTCTGTCTTCTTTAATTTTTTCCTCAATCCCAAATTCATTACAATAATCTTTAATTATATTCAGAAAAATTTCACCATATTTTTCCAGTTTCGCTTGTCCAACACCGATGATTTTCAGAAAGCTTTTTTCTGATTTAGGAAAGAATGCCGACATTTCGATTAATGCTTTATCTGCAAAAATTATGTAAGGTGGAAGATTTGAAGCATTTGCAATGTCTTTTCGTTTTGTGCGAAGTGTCTCAAATAATGTGTGGTCAAATTCAAAATCGACTTCTTTCATTTTTTTGAATTTAATCTTTTCTTCTATCAATAAACCGGTTACAGAAAGCTTGTTTTGCAGAACTTCACAACCTTTATCATTGATTTTCAGACTACCGTATTGTGTATCTTTATTGATCAGATTTTGTCGAATAAATTGTCGTGAAAGATGGAACCATTGTTTTTTGGAAAGATCATTTCCGATGTTGTAAGTCGATAAAAGATGATGATCTCGATCCATAACTTTCTGTGATTTTGAGCCTCGTAAAACATCAATAATATGACCTGCTCCAAAATATTCTCCGGTTCGTTTCATACATGATAAAAATTTCTGTGCTTGAATTGTTATATCAATTAAATCCTTTTTATCTTCTCCGCAATTATCACAAATCCCGCAATTTTCAATCGAGTATTCCTCTCCGAAATAGTTTAATAACGGAATTCTCCGACATGTATTCGTTTCGCAGTAATTAACTAAAGCTTCGAGATGAAAATATGCAATGCGTTTCTCATCACCCTCTTTTTGATTGATAAAAAATTTGATCTTACTGATATCACCGTAACCAAAAAGCAGCAAACAGTGTGAATTCAAGCCGTCTCGTCCTGCTCTGCCGATTTCCTGATAATAACCTTCAAGATTCTTGGGAAGATCGAAATGAACCACGAAACGAATATTCGGCTTATTTATTCCCATTCCAAAAGCAATTGTAGCCACGATTATTTGTACATCGTCTTTAATGAAAAGTTCCTGATTTACTTTCCTGTCATTATCGGAAAGACCGGCATGATACGGTTTTACGGAAAAGCCTTTTTCATCCAAAATTTCATAAAGTTCATCGACCTGTCTTCGTGAAAAACAATAAATAATTCCCGATTGATCAGGAAATTTTTCCAAGAATTCCAGAGTTTGAGAAACTGGTGCTGTTTTTGGAATGATCTGTAAAAACAGGTTTTCTCTATTAAAACTCGAAATGAATTCATTTGATTTCTCAAATTCCAAATTGTCTTTAATGTCCTGCTGAACTCTCGGAGTTGCTGTTGCAGTCAAAGCTACACAAAACAGCTTTTGGGAAAAGTTTCCTTACTTCGATCATTTGTCTGTATTCAGGACGAAAATCGTGTCCCCATTCGGAAATGCAATGTGCTTCATCGATGGTGATACAATCGACTGTAACTTTTGAGAGAATAGTGAGAAATTTCTGTGTCATCATTGCTTCCGGAGCGAGATAAACCAGTTTTATTTTATTTTCCAAAATAAGATTTATGTTATGCTGATATTCATCGTAAGATAATGAACTATTCAGAAAAACTGCTTTGATTCCCATTTCATGAAGTTGCTCAACCTGATCCTTCATCAATGAAATAAGAGGAGAAATAACGATCGTCAAACCTTCAAAGATGAGAGCCGGAAGTTGATAACAAAGCGATTTTCCACTACCGGTCGGCATAATTATCAGAGTATCTTTTTTGGATAGAATATTTTGGATGATTTCTTGTTGTAACAGTCGAAATTCATTAAATCCGAATGTATCTTTGAGAATGGATTTTATTTGTGATTCTTGCATTTATCACCTACTTTTTATCAACGAATTTAACAACGAACTATAACTAACAAAGAAATCCCTTGTAGTAAGCCTAAGGCTTATAAATTTCCTTTGTTAGAAAAGATGAAAGACAGGTGTTCGTTTTCCTGCGGAAAGCCGACACTTACGAAAGGGAAACGTAGAAACGCAAGAAGAATTCTTCCACATTTTCTTATGTTCTCCCTTTTCACATAAAAGGGAGACAGCAGAGGGATTCTCTTCTAATATTCAATTTAAATCTTCAATTAAACAATTCTCCCAATCAAATCATATTCCCAACCATCGATGATTTCAACTTCAACTATATCACCAATTCCGGCTTTACCTTCCGTAATGAAAACCACTCCATCAATTTCAGGTGAATCGAAATAGCTTCTTCCTTCAAAAAGAAAACCTTCTTCACTACTATTCCTATCAATAATAACTTTTATCTTTTCCCCGACTAATCCTGCAAGGAATTCTTCAGAAATATCCTGCTGGATCTGCATGAGTTCATCTTTTCTTTGCTCTGCAATCTCTTCCGGGACCTGCGGTTCCAAATCATAAGCGGGCGTATTTTCTTCTCTGGAATATGCAAAAGCACCGAGACGTTCAAATTTCATTTCCTTCACAAAATTCTTTAGTTCATCAAATTTTTGTTCTGTTTCACCCGGATATCCCGTGATAAGAGTTGTCCGAATAACAGCATCGGGGATTTTCGTGCGGATATCTGTAATTATTTCTAATATTCTCTCTTTAGTTACTTTCCTGTTCATGCTTTCAAGAATTTCATTATTAATGTGCTGAATGGGAATTTCGAAATATTTGCAAACTTTAGGAAGTCTGGCTATCATATCGATCATCTCAGATGTAATATGCGCAGGATGAAGATACAAAATCCTTATCCAGATCAGATCTTTTATTGCATTTAATTTTTGTAATAATTCAGGAAGTTTCTGTTCTCCATAAATATCAACCCCGTATCGTGCAGTATCCTGAGCTGTAAGAATAAGCTCCCTCGCACCGGATGCAACCAGAGATTCCGCACTAATTACTAATTCTTCGATCGGTACACTTTCCAGTTGGCCTCTAATTGCCGGAATAGCACAATATGAACAATAGTTATTGCAACCGTCACTTACACGCAGATAGGCAAAATGAGGAGGTGTAAGCAGCTTCCGCTTTTCAGTGGAACTTACTCTGAATATTCCCTTGAATGCGTTGAAATCTTTTAATTGGATCACCTCATCGATCTCAGGGAATGAATTCTTGATATCTTCGAAATATCGTTTTACCAAACATCCGGTAACTATCAATTTCTTACATTTCCCTGATGTTTTGAATTCTGCAGCTTCAAGAATTGTTGAAATTGATTCTTCTTTTGCATCTATAATGAAACCGCAAGTATTTACAATGATGACTTCAGCTTCCTGTAGATCTTCAGTTAATTTATAACCCGCTGATTCTGTGATATATGCAAACACTTCACTATCAACCAGATTCTTAGAACATCCCAAACTTATTATCGAATACTTTTTCATTTTTTCTCTTTAACCATTGCAGGTTTAATTTTTTAGATTGAACCTGAATATTTTGATCGCATCAAAATGATACGACCTGCATAATCTATTAATAATCCCCTCTTGAGAGGGGTACGGCTTTTATGCGTCGGCTTCGCAATAATTGCGAAACGATCGCTTTTCTCTCATCTTTACTGAGCCGTGGGGGGTGTTCTTTTAACATTCCCACAAATTTACAATACGATTCATTCATATTCGTGCTAATTTGTGTTAATTCGTGGTTTCAAATTAATCCAATAAATGAGTGATCACACCGGAACGTAGTTTCGGCTCGAACCAGGTAGATTTTGGCGGCATTACTTCATTAGCATCAGCAATTGCCATAAGCTGTTCTATAGAAGTCGGGAATAAACTGAAAGCAACTGCTTCACCTTCATCAACACGTTTCGACAGTTCTTCCAAACCACGGATTCCGCCTACAAAATCAATTCTTTTATCCTTTCTCGGATCACCAATCCCTAAAATAGGATTTAGCAGGTTATCCTGAAGAATTGCAACATCGAGAGATTTAACCGGATCACCTTCGTTAAATGTACCTTTTTTTGCAGTCAGATTGTACCATGTACCATCGAGATACATTCCAAAATTATGCAGCTTCTGCGGATGATAACCCTCTGTTGTTGAATGAATTCTAACATCGAAATTTTCTGCAACTTTTTCCAGGAATACTTCAACAGAATTTCCATGCATATCTTTCACAACTCTATTGTAATCCATTATATAAAGCTGATCATGCGGGAAGATAACCGAAAGGAAATAATTATATTCTTCCTCACCGGTATGATCAGGATTTGCTTCTCTACGCTTCTGCCCTACTTTTGTACCGGAAGCAGAGCGGTGATGCCCGTCTGCAACGTAAAGGAAATCAATCTCGGTAAATATTTTCTGAATCTTTTCGATATCATTTTGTTGATCGATCTTCCAGAAAATGTGTTTGATCCCGTCTTCAGTTTCAATATCATAAAGTGGATTTTCTTTAATGATTTCTTCAACTATTTCATTAATATCTTTGCGAGCGCGATATGTAAGAAAAACCGGACCTGTATTGGCATTCAAAGTATCAACATGCTTGATCCTGTCTGCTTCTTTAACCGCTCTTGTATGCTCATGCTTCTTTATAATACCGTTTTCGTAATCTTCTATGGAAGCTCCCGCAACCAACCCGATCTCGTCAACGTTTCCCATGATAAGACGGTAGAGATAAAAACAGGGTTTCTCATCTTGAATAAGCACACCTTCACTTAACATTTTATAAAGATTTTCTCTGCCTTTTTGATAAACTTTATCACTGTAAAGATCGATATCTTCGGGAAGATCTACTTCCGGTTTTACAACATGAAGAAAGCTGTTTGGTTTATCTCTGACTTCTTCTCTAGCTTCTGCTGAATTTAATACATCGTATGGAGGAGACGCTACATCTAAAATTTTATCTGCCGCAGGTCTAACTCCTTGAAAAGGTTGGATCTTTGCCATTCTTTTTTCTCCTTATAGTAACTCAATTCCGATGTTGAGCTTGTTTTTTCGAGATCGGAATCTCGATTTACATAATCATTATTTATCCAACTGTGTTGCCATGTTTTAGTTTTATCAATAAGTTTTGCTTTAATTGGGTTATCTAGCAAGTAATGTAATTGATACTCAAAATCTTTGTCATCACGGATAAAATGATCATAGCTCTCATTATGCCAAAATTGTCCCTTTCTTTCTAATAATCTGTTACACTCATTAGCAGTAAATCTTTTCAATGAATACATAATATTTGCTAATGAATGAACAATATTATTGTTTTTACTCAATGGTTTAATCATCATATGAACGTGATTCGGCATAATGCAATAAGCGAATAGCTCATACATTTTATTATCCATAAAATGAAGACTTTCTTTCACTTTTGCTGCAATGGAATCTGAAGATAACCACATAGGTGACTGTGAATATTTTTCCAGAAATGTATCGAAAGATTCAAAATACTTTCTTTCAAATTCATTTTTGTAATCTTGTAACTTTTCCCCTTTTAATATCAATATATTCCTTTCAAAATCTTCTTTTTTTTCTTTAAGACTCTCTTTTGTTCTTTTAGGTAAAGAAAAAGCTAAGCGAAAAGTTATCGCAAAAATCCCACATTCTGGTTGATAATGCGGTAAGTTTCGTTTATAAAATTCTCTATACTTTAAATTATCCATATTTATCTTTTCTTTCCTCGAGATCGGAATCTCGATTTACGTAACTCAATTCCGATGTTGAGCTTATTTCTTCGAGATCGGAGTCTCGATTTACGTTTTCTCAACCGTCATGAACACTTCATTACCATTGATATCCCATTTGATCATATCTTCATGTTTATCTTTGCAGCAATTGAAGGAATCGGATAATGTCTCTGCTTTTATATATTCAGCAAATTTTGTGAAAACAGACTTGATATTGTCGTTTCCAACATAGAATACTTTTATGCGATCCATGATCTCCATTCCTTTATCTTTACGTGTATTCTGGATCTTAGCAACCAGCTCACGAGCTAATCCTTCTTCAATTAATTCTTCATTCAGAGTTGTATCAAGAGCAACGAACATATCTTTATTATATGATTCAAATACAAACCCTTCTTTATCTTTTAAGGAAATAATAAGGTCTTCTTCTGTAAGTTTGAATGTGCTTCCATCCATTTCAAGAAAATACTCCTTTCCCTTATGAAGAGTGTCAACAATGTGGTTTGCATCCATTTGTTCTAAAGCTGAAACAATATGTTGTACATGTTTACCATATTTTGGACCCATCACTTTAAAATTCGCTTTGAATTCATAAGTAATAAAGTTATCTTTATTAACAATATATTTGATCTCTTTTACATTGATCTCTTCTTTTATCAGATTCTCCATTCTGGCAATAAGCGGTTTGTATTTTTTTGGAACATAAAGCGCACCAAGAGTCTGCCGAACCTTTATCTGGCAGGTATTCCGCGCAGCTCTTCCCAAAGATACAAGTTTAATAACAGAATCCATCTCCTCTTCCAATTTGGAATGGATCGCGTCTTTGTTTACACTGGGGAAATCATCTAAATGAACACTTTCTTTGCCGGTAAGATTCGTGTAGATATCCTCTGAAAGATAGGGCGCAAAAGGAGCCATCAGTTTGCAAACTTCTACCAATACATGATACAATGTAAGATAAGCTTCTTTCTTATTTTCGGAAAGTTCCATCTCCCAATATCTTCTGCGGCAGCGGCGTACATACCAGTTGCTTAGATCATCTATCACAAAATCCTGAATAGCACGAACACTCTTGGTAGGATTATATTTATCATTATTATTAATAACAACTCCAATTAAATTATTCAATTTTGAGATGATCCATTTATCAATTTCGATAGTCTTATTCTCATTAAATTTATATTTTGAAGCATCAAAATTATCAATATTGGCATAAGTTACATAGAATGAATAAACATTCTTCAATGTACCAAAAAATTTATTAACTATCTCGATAACTCCCTGCTCATCAAATTTGGTCGGGATCCAGGGTGGGCTCACAGCCATCAAATACCATCGTATTGCATCTGCTCCATAATCTTCCATTAACCGCATAGGATCGACAGAATTGCCTTTGCTCTTACTCATCTTCTGTCCATTTTTATCAAGGATAAGATCATTAACCAGAACGTTCTTATATGAAGTTTCTCCGGTAAGCATTGTAGAAATTGCCAATAGTGAATAAAACCATCCACGTGTCTGATCGATACCTTCGCTGATAAAATCTGCCGGGAAAAGTTCCTCGAAGAATCTATCTTTATTCTCAAACGGATAATGCCATTGTGCAAACGGCATAGCACCGCTATCGAACCAGCAGTCGATAACTTCAGGTGTTCTTTTCATCTTACCACCGCATTCACATTTGAATTCAATCTCATCCACATACGGACGGTGCAATTCTATATCTTCGGGAACATTGGAGCCATCTCGCATTTTTCCTTTCTCGCGTAATTCTTTTATAGAACCGGCACTTTCCAATTTACCGCATTTCTCACAAATCCAAACATTCAGAGGAGTTCCCCAGAATCTATCTCGTGAAATAGCCCAATCAACATTATTTTCCAACCATTCACCAAATCGTTTCTCACCCACAAAATCGGGAAACCAGTTTATTTTCTTATTATTTTCGATCATCTGCTGTTTGTATTCATTTGTTTTGATGTACCAGCTTGAACGCGCATAATAGATGAGCGGACTATCGCAACGCCAGCAGAAAGGATAACTGTGAGTTATCTGCTTTCTTTTATAAAGAAGTTTACGATCTTTCAAATTCCTGATGATGTCTTTATCGGCATCTTTTACAAATATACCAGCCCAATCGGTGATCTGCTCAGTAAACTTACCAGCACCATCCACAGGTTGAATTATCGGCAGTCCGTATTTTTTACCAAGATCGTTGTCATCCTGTCCAAAAGCAGGAGCAGTATGAACAACACCGGTTCCATCGTCCATTGTAACATAATCTGCCAAACCAACATAAAAGGCTTTTTCTTTAGGTTTTATAAATGGGAAAAGCTGCTCGTACCCGGTGTGCTCAAGTTCGCTTCCCGTATATTCTTCGATTATTTCATATTCTTCATCAATAACTTCCAATCTTGCTTTTGCTAAAATGAAGTATTCATCTTCAAGTTTGATCTTAACATATTTGGCATCAGGGTGCATAACTAAAGCAACATTTGAGATCAGAGTCCAGGGTGTTGTAGTCCAGGCAAGAAAATATGTATTTTCTTCATCTTTCAATTTAAACTTAATAAACACTGATGGATCTTCTATATCTTTGTAACCCTGCGCTACTTCATGGCTGGAAAGCGGAGTTCCACAACTTGGGCAATACGGCACGATCTTATGCCCTTTATAGATCAATCCTTTCTTAAAGAAATCATTCAAAATCCACCATACAGTCTCGATATAATCATTTTCAAGTGTTATGTACGGATCATCAAGATCGATCCAATATCCCATCTCTTTGGTCATCTCACGCCACTCTTTTTCATAGGTAAAAACTGAGTTTCGGCATTTTGTATTGAACTTCTCAAGTCCGTACTCTTCAACTTCCTTTTTATCCTTAAGTTTAAGCTGTTTTTCTACTTCGATCTCTACCGGAAGTCCGTGAGTATCCCAACCGGCTTTTCTTTTAACCTGAAATCCTTTCATGGTTTTATACCGGCATACAGAATCCTTTAAAGTTCTGGCGATAACATGATGAATACCCGGCATTCCATTTGCTGTTGGCGGACCTTCAAAAAATATGTATTTTTCTGCATTATTTCTGTTTGTTTCGCTTTTTAATGCTGTATTATTTTTTTTCCAGTACTCTCGTACTCTCTTTTCCAGAGCTGATGTCTTTTCTTTTATATCAACTTTATTATACATTTATTCTCCTAATATTTTTGTAAATCAACACTTGTACGCTGTAGCGTATTCCGATGTTGAGTTTTTTCGAGATCGGAGTCTCGAGTTACGATTCTTCGTCTTCAAATAACTCGCTATATTGTTCTTTAAGTTCAGGAATATCCTTCACATAATTCTTCCATGCTTCCATCACTTTTTCCATATCCGCACATTTAGGACATAATACAAGTGTATTCTCCGGTGTAGTTCCAATATAACCCCGGTCATAACAATTATTACAATTCTTCTTCTTTCTGTTATGAACCGCAAATTCCTTAGCTTTGTCCAGATGTTTCTCATCAAGCTTAAACATACTCACCTCAATTTTTTTTCAAAAATTTTATTATATCTAAATATGTCAATAATATATGAATAAGAAAAAATCGGGGAGGTATTAATAATAAATTCAATCCATTCCCAGCCGTAAACGACTGGGCTATTTTTTTGAATGCGACAATGCCATTGTCGCCTTTTTTTCTGGTTTGCATTCATTTATCATCCATAAATAACCTATGCGTTTTTAACCTGTGGAATCCTTATTTATTCCACCGGGTCACGCATAGGGATAATGACAACCCACACATCACCATGGCGTTTACGCCGAGTGTTGGAAACCATTAACAAAAACATTCGGATGTCCTGCGGACAATCAGAAGTTTTGGCAACCAACTTATCCCAAGACACCTTTGGTGCTTAGGACAAGTTTCAAGTTGTTCCAACAAAAATATGAGATCCCCAGTCAAGCTGAGGATTACAATGTAGGGTCAATTTTCCAAATTGACCGATAAAACTAACTGCCACACTGAGTAGGAGCAAAGTGGACTATCGAATTGTTGAGTTTACATCTTGTTTACTTTCACTATCCTTCGATACTTGGCTAACGCCAAACTCAGGATGACAAAGTTTATTATCATCTCTCCAGAATTATTACATTCTCAATATGGAAGGTATGAGGAAACATATCAAAAGGCTGCATCTCTTTTGGTATAAAACCTTTTTCAATCATTATTTTCACATCTCTAACCTGCGTCATCGGGTCACAACTAATATAAATTATTTTCTTTATTTCAGGTGAAATGTTATCAATTATTCTTTGTTCAAGTCCTTTTCGCGGCGGATCAAAAATAATTGTATCAGCCTTATTGTTCTTAAATACTTTCGGCAAAGTTGTTTCTACATAACCTGCAACAAATTCACAGTTATCAATTTTATTAAGCTCCGCATTTTCTTTTGCGTCCTGCACAGCTTTTTTATTGCTTTCAATACCAATTATCTTCGCTGCTTTATCTGATAGAAAAAGTCCGATAGAACCAACACCGCAATATGCATCGATAACATGTGATCCTTCTGAAATAGATTGTTTAACAAATTCATACATTTTCTCAGCTTGCTTTGTATTTACCTGGAAAAAAGATTTATAACTAAGTTTGAACTTGATCTTCCCTATCTGTTCATAGATAAAATCACGTCCAAATAATATCTTCTCATCATCACCCAGAATAACGTTTGTTTTATCTGGATTAATATTTTGGATTATTCCAACAATATTCGGATAAGCTTCTAATAATATTCTCTCAAGTTGTTTAGAGAATGGTATTTTGCGGTTTCTTGTTACCAGAATAACGATGATCTCATTTGTTCCAATAGCATAACGTATGCCAATATGACGCGCATTCCCCGCATGATTTCTCTCATTGTAAACCTGCATTTTCGAGGCTTCTATATAGGATATTACTTTATCACAAATATCATCGAATAGTTGTGGTTGAAGACTACACTTTTTATGCGGTATTACATTATGCGATCTGCTCTCGAACATGCCGGTAATTGGCTTTCCATCTCTTTTTGCAATTGGGAAAAAACTTTTGTTGCGATATGGTTCTTTACCGGAAGCAATAATTTTATTGATCTTCTCTATCTCAACATTCTTGAAGATATCTTCAACTATTTCTTGCTTAAATTTTAGTTGGTCATCGTAGGAAATGCAGAGCCAGTCACAGCCACCGCACTTTCCAAAAACTTCACAATCCGGCTGAATTCTTTGAGATGAGCTTTTAATGATCTTTTCAATTTTTGCAAAACTTACCTGTCGTCTTGTGCTTATAACCAGCACATCAAGGACATCTCCGGGAACTGCATTAGAAACAAAAACCGGCTGTGAATTTTCAAAACCAAGTCCAAGCCCTTTATAAACCAGTTTTTCAATTTTAAGTTCTTTAATTATTCTCATTTTATTCTTTTCTTAATTTTATAATATTTCAATTTCCAAACTACGACTATTGCTTCACGAACAATTTTCTTTGACATTTTAGATTGTCCAACTCGTCTATCGGTAAAGACAATTGAGAGTTCTTTAATTCTGAATTTCTTAACCCATGTTCGGAAATTCATCTCGATTTGGAATGAATATCCATCGGACAGGATGTCGTTCAAATTGATGCTTTCAAGCACTTCTCTTCTAAAACATTTGAATCCGCCGGTTGGATCATTTATTGGCATTCCCGTGATCAACTTAGCATATTGCGCCGCAAAGAAACTGAGGATAAGCCGCCGCAACGGCCAGTTTACAACATTAATACCTTTTAAATATCTTGAACCGATAACAAGATCGTTATGCTCCATTTCATTTAAGATTCTGGGAATATCATCAGGATCGTGTGAAAAGTCAGCATCCATCTCGAAGATATAATCGTATCCTTTTTGTATTGCATATTTGAAACCGGCAACATAAGCTGAGCCAAGCCCCATTTTTCCTTCACGTGTAATTAGATGAATCCGTTTGTTTTTCTTTTGTTTATTCTTCACTATATTGGAAGTTCCATCCGGTGAGTTGTCATCAACTATCAAAACATCTATGCTCTTATCCTGTTTGAGAGCTGCGTCAATAATTGCTGAAGCATTTTCAGCTTCATTATATGTGGGAATTATAACTAATGTTTTCATTTTCTATCCAGATTATTTTTTAGTAATTGTGATTCAGGTACTTTTGTTTTTGGTTTTGCTGGAGTTCCCTGCCAGATCTTTTCTGCAGGAATATCTTTGGTTACAAGGCTTCCACCTGCTACCACTCCATCTTCGTTTATCGTTTTTCCGGGCAGTATAGTAGAATTTACACCAATGCGGCTGCCTTTTTTCATTATGATCCCTTTGAAATGATTAAAACGTTCTTTATCACGACCCATAAAATTATCATTGCTGGTAGCAACTGCCGGAGCTACAAAACAATAATCTTCTATCTCCGAATATGCCGTGATATAGCAATTGGTCTCAAATTTACAGCGATTTCCAATATTCACAAAATTTTCTATAGTTACATTTCTGCCGATAATATTCAGATTTCCAATTGTAACATTTTCACGAATTGTTGCCAGATCTGCGATCAGACAATTGTTTCCAATATCCGCTTGAACATAAATAATTACGTTCGCACCGATCTGACATTCATCACCAATCTTTGCAGGTTTCAAATTGGAATCCACTTTAAAAATACTGCGTGGTGAGCTGAGTGGTTGTTTTCCAATAATTGTATTATCATCAATACGTACATTATCGCCAATATCGCTTCCTTCGTGGATAACCACATTATGACCGATCATGCAATTTGTTCCAATTTTTACATTATCCAATATCACACAATTAAAACCGATCATGGTTCCCTTTTCTATTTGTGCTGATTCAGCTATATGCCGGTTCATCAGTACCCCCAGTTTATATTGAAATCACATTTAAGATCGAAGCTTGTGAAGTAAAGTTTTTTTGTAATTAATTAAAAAAAGCCTGCAAAATTTTACAGGCTTTTACATATTATATTCAGTTTCTAATTTACACTATACCATGATCGAGCATTGCATTAGCAACTTTCATGAATCCGGCAATATTAGCACCTTTTACGTAATCTACAAAATCACCTTCGGTTCCGTATCTCACGCACTGTTCGTGAATATCTTTCATAATTTGGTGAAGCTTTTTATCAACTTCTGCACGTGTCCAATTGAAACGAAGACTGTTTTGAGACATTTCAAGTCCGCTTGTAGCAACGCCACCGGCATTAGCAGCTTTACCCGGAGCATAAAGAATCTTAGCCTCTTGGAAAACTTCTACGGCTTCAGGTGTACATGGCATGTTCGCACCTTCAGAAACACAAGTACAGCCATTAGCAATAAGCAGTTTTGCATCTTCTTCATCAAGTTCATTCTGAGTTGCGCAAGGAAGAGCAATGTCACATTTAATCTCCCAAGGATGTTTTCCTTCAAAGAAAGGAACATCAAATTCGTCAGCATAATCTTTTACTACGTCACGGTTTGAAGCTCTCATTTCTAACAAGAAATCAATTTTCTCACCTTTTATTCCATTTTTATCATAAATGTAACCATCAGGACCGGAGATTGTAACAACTTTTCCACCTAATTCATCTACTTTTTGAACTACACCCCAGGCAACATTACCAAAACCTGAAACAGTTACGATCTTATCAGTGAAATTATCATCTTTAGTCTTTAACATTTCTTCTGCGAAATAAACATTTCCAAATCCGGTAGCTTCCGGTCTAATAAGACTTCCACCCCAATTGATTCCTTTACCGGTAAGAACACCTGTAAATTCATTACGGAGTTTTTTATACATTCCAAAAAGGTAACCGATTTCACGACCGCCGACTCCAATATCGCCTGCAGGAACATCTGTGTTAGGTCCAATATGACGATAAAGCTCAGCCATAAAATTCTGACAGAATCTCATAATTTCATTATTAGATTTTCCCTTAGGATCAAAATCTGATCCACCTTTACCACCACCCATTGGCAGAGTAGTAAGACTATTTTTAAAAATTTGCTCAAATCCCAAGAATTTAAGTATGCTAAGTGTTACACTTGGGTGAAAACGAAGACCACCTTTATAAGGTCCGATTGCACTATTGAATTCAATACGATAACCACGGTTAACATGAACTTCATCTTTGTCATCTGTCCATGGAACTCTGAACATAATAGTTCTTTCCGGCTCAACTATCCTATCCATAATCTTGGCTTCTTTGAACTTGGGATTTGCTTCATAAATTTCCCATACCGAATCGACAACTTCCGTAACAGCCTGAAGAAATTCAGGTTGTGCAGGATTTTTTACTGCAACTTGTTCGATGAACTTTTGCTTATCCATCATATCCTCCGATTTTTTTATTGATTATGAGGACAAAAAGAAATTAGATTTTTTATTGTCAATCTTTGTAAAATATTTTTTTATTCTATTGTATTGTTTTACTCAGTAGGAAGTTATGGAAGCAAAAAAGCCTCCGATTAATCGAAGGCTTACTTTCATTCATAAGATGTGTTTATACAACACCATGATCAATCATTGAATCTGCAACTTTGATAAATCCGGCTATATTAGCACCTTTTACATAATTAACGTAATCGCCTTCTTTTCCATATTTCACACATTGTTCGTGAATAGCGATCATAATATTATGAAGTCTTTCATCAACTTCTTCTCTGGTCCAACTAAGACGCAAACTATTCTGAGACATTTCCAGGCCGGAAGTAGCCACACCACCAGCATTAGCTGCTTTACCCGGTCCATAAAGTATCTTAGCTTTAAGATAAACTTCAATTGCTTCTGGAGTTGAAGGCATATTTGCACCTTCAGAAACACAGATACAACCATTATCGATAAGCATTTTAGCTTCTTCACCATTGATCTCATTTTGTGTTGCACTCGGAAGAGCGATGTCACATTTGATTTGCCAAGGTCGCTTACCTTCGAAATATTCTACACCAAATTCTTCAGCATATTCTTTAATTCTTCCACGTTTTATGTTCTTAAGTTCCATTACAAAATCAAGTTTTTCTCTATTGATACCATTAGGATCATAAATGAAACCAGCAGAGTCTGACATTGTAACAACTTTACCACCAAGTTCGATAACTTTTTCTGTTGCATATTGAGCAACATTACCAGAGCCTGATACTGTAACTACTTTCCCTTCAAATGATTCTCCTTTGGTTTTCAACATTTCTTCTGCAAAATAAACCTGACCATAACCTGTAGCTTCCGGTCTGATCAAACTTCCACCCCAGTTACGGCCTTTACCGGTAAGCACACCAACAAACTCATTACGAAGTTTCTTATATTGACCGAACATGAAACCAATTTCTCTTCCACCAACACCTATATCACCGGCTGGAACATCAGTATTTGCACCGATATGACGGAAAAGTTCACTCATGAAACTCTGGCAGAAACGCATAACTTCTGCATCAGTTTTACCTTTAGGATCAAAATCCGATCCACCTTTACCACCACCCATAGGGAGAGTAGTTAGACTATTTTTAAATACCTGCTCAAATCCAAGAAATTTCAGAATACTGAGATTTACACTTGGGTGAAAACGTAATCCACCTTTATATGGACCTATAGCACTATTAAATTCTACACGATAACCACGATTAACTTGGACCTTTCCATTATCACGTACCCAAGGTACACGAAACATAATAGTTCTTTCAGGCTCAATTATCCTTTCAAGGATATTCGCTTCAATATATACTGGATTTGATTGATACACTGGCCATATTGTTTCTACTACTTCTTCTACTGCCTGCATAAATTCAGGTTGGTTTGGATTTTTTGCTTTAATATCAGCTAAAAATTCTTTCATTGTCATAATATTAATCTCCTTTTTTATTTTTCATCGACTATTTCTAATAATGTCGTAAAAATTTTAAACAATTCTATATGTCAAGCAATTCTATATATTTCTTTTATTCATATTATTTTGATATCTTCGAAATCACTGCAATTCCCTTTTTGCCATCTATTTGTATATTAATCGGTTTTTGCAATTCAACATGAATTGCAAATTTCCCACAATATTTTACAGGTAAAGATTTAAGCCATTGCCAATCTATAAAATCGGAATCTGATGAATGTGATATCGTAAAATATCCCACATTCATTGCGACTAAATTATGAAAGAAGTGACTTCCCTGCGAGGCTTCAACAGTAAAATTTTCCTGACTTGCTTCTACAATTATTTTTGCTTTACTGATCTGTGCCCAACGTACTGGAACACCAAGAAATCTATCACTTGTTCCCCATCTTCCAGGTCCTAAAAGAATATATTCTCTATTATTTTTTTCAAGGTAATTATTTATCTTCTCTATTTCAGAAACAATTTCAAGAGTTTGAATATTATCAAATGTTTCAGGGTCAATGAACACGATATCTTTAATATTCTTGATCACTCCGTTACCCATTGCCATGGAAGTTGACAGCATCATATCTTCCCGTTTAATTTTATCCAATTTTATATTGATATTCTCTTTATTTACAGAAAGAGGTCGTATCTGCAACAAATAGAATGTTGGTAAATTATTGGTTTGATTACCATCAAGATTTATTGCAAATTCAATTTCAACAGGAACTCCACTGGCAATTTCTCCAATTTCCAGAATCCGTAATAAAATATCAGAAAGAGGAAATTTATTGTAATAAATGATATTTCGATAAGTAAACATGCGAGGACCTCGAACATAAGTGCCGTCGATGAATTGGAATCTTTCATAATCCCAGACTGAAGTGATTTCTTTAAATACACTTTCTTTATGTGAAGTTCTGATCTTTCTCTTTTTTAAGAATTTATCTTCACAATTAATATCTTTTTCCTCATCTATAGAAAGATCTACTGCATAAAAATCTCTCTGATTATTTTCAACAATTCCTACTGGCTCAAGTAGATTAACTCTTGGATATTTAGGGCAATAACGAAAAGCTCGTTCACCATCTACAACTGCTTTTCCCAAACCGGCTGCTAATGCAACAATACCATCATCATGAAACATATCTTTTGGTGGATAGAAATTGTATGATTGAGCTGCACCTGCAAAATGAGGATAAAAAAAATTCTCTGCATCTTTTGAACCTACGACTTCCTGAATTACTACCGCTATTTTTTCTTCTTCAATCTTATAATTAATACCTTCTATATATTTTCTGGCACTTCTTAAAAACGGTGAAGCCAATACTAGCTTAACAGCATCACAAAGTTGCCTTAGACGAATATCATCGTCGGAATTATTATTAGGAAGCATAAATGTTTTGTAAATTCCAGCAAAAGGTTGAGATTGAGAATCTTCCAACAAACCTGAAGATCTTATAGCCAATGGAACTTTCACATTTTGGATTAGTGTTTTAAGTTTTGAAACTAAATCACAAGTTAATTTCCCATTAAGAAATAAATTATTAATTTCTTCATCACTTTTTTTTCTGAATTTACTTGAGATAACTTTGTTTTTTTCAATGAATAAATCAAATTCATTAGTGCCAATAATTGCAGTTTTGGGTAATTTTACATTAACATTATCAAATTCTTCTCCAAAATCTATAGTTACCAAAAGAGCATTTAGAAATGCTAATCCCCTTCCCTTTCCGCCCATTGAACCATCTGCAAGTTGAATTATCTTATCTTCTTCGGTGAAGATCGTTGGATCGAATTTGACTACTTTCCCGCGGTTTTGCTGCTGTCTTACTTTCTTGATTGTTGTTAATAAATATTGTCTAATTTCTTCTGTAGAGCTAAAATCGGCATCAGTTTTGTCCTTAAGCTTTTTTGCAATCCCTAACTCACTGTGAGCCATCAACCACGATGAAAATTGATTTTTCTCAAAATGATATAATATTGATTCTTCAGGAATTTTTTCTAACGTTTTTTCTAAATGATATAATGTTCTTGCTCTCGCTAACTCATTACCTTTTGCATCCCGAAAAACAAACTCTCCAAATCCCAAATTGGTCTTGATAAATTCTTTGAGATCACGATAAAGGGAAGTTGAATATTTATATAGAAATTCTGCTTTTATCTTCTTTGCCAAATGAACATTATTTTCATCAGCTGATTGCAGCATCATAGGCATAGACGGATTTTCTTTTCTGATTATTTTCATCAGCTTTATTCCGCCCTCAATGTCAAAAGTATCATTAACTTTTAAATTTGCATTAGAAATTACACTAAGAATATTTTTCTTATACTTATTGTAGATTGAAATTGCGTCCTCATAATTATGAGCCATCAACAGCTTTGGACGTGCACGCATTTTTAATCTTTTATTAATAACTTCTGCTTCAGAATCTATCAATTCCTGTGTTAACTGCATTTCTACAGAATACATAAGAGGAAGAAAGGTTGAATAATAATCGATTGAACTTTCTATCAGAAGGATGATTCGAACATCACCTATTTTCGTATCGTTTTCAACATTTAAAAAATCTTCCATCAATTTGATCATTGCAACAAATAATTTTGAATCTCCATTCCAAATAAAAACTTCATTGAATGGCAGCAATATTTCAGGTTTTTGTTCAATAAGCTCAATATAAGATTTTTTATTCAGCAATAAAAGAACCGGTAGATCTGCATCAAACTCTCTTATCTTATTGCACCATTTGCCCGGAGTTTCAGTTCCAACCCGCATCATAATAATAACAGCATCAAACTTCTTTTCTGCTAAAACAGAATCTATGTCATCAGTGAATGAAATTGTGGTTATACGCGGAGCCATCATCAAGTTCAGTTGTTTGTATTCGCCATATATCTGCTCCGAAAGCCTGCTGTCCTGCTCTAAAACATAAGCATCAAATATACTTGATATAAGCAGGATCTCTTTGATCTCTTTCTGCATTAAATGATGAAAGATATCTTCACCAAATTTGAATTTATTGTAATATTTGTTTAGATCTTCTAATTTCACTGTTGCTCCACTTGAAATTAATTTTTATAAATAAAGGATACCCCATTTCTTCCATCCATTTTAATTACAGTCGGATCATCTGTTTGAATATGGATAAAATGTTTCGTTTTCTCTTCAATTGGTTGATTTTTTAACCATTCCCAATCAATAAAATCAGTATCTGAATTAAATGGAACAGTAAAGTATCCTGCGTTCATAGAGATAAGATTATGGAAGAAGTGTGTTCCTTGTGAAGCATCTACAATAAAATCTTTCATTCCTGTTTCAACGATTATTTTAGCTTTATTAATATCATGCCACTGAACCGGAATACCTAAAAACCTGTCGCGTGATCCCCATCTTCCGGGACCAATTAATATATATTGTCGGTTCAGATCCTTCATTTTCTGGTTCAGATATGCAATTTCTTTTTGCATTTCAATTGTTTTTAATTTATTAAATTTATCCGGATCGATAAATATAATATCATTAATATTAGAGATAATTCCATTACCCATTCCACTTGATGTATAAAGAAATAATTGTTTCATATCAAGGCTGTCTGAGTCGATATATATATCATCTGTATTTATTGTTAGCGGTCTGATTTGAAGTACATAGAAAGTAGGTTTAATACCATTTTTCAGGTCTTTGTTAAGGTTTACAGCAAATTCAATCTCGATCGGAACTCCCATTGCATTTTCTCCAATTTCAAGAATATCCTCACAAACATTAGCAAGTGGGAAATAATTATTTTTAATAATATCAGCAAATGTTACGATCTTTGGTCCTTTCGCATCAGGTCCATCAACTAATCTGTCATTTTCAATATCCCAGGTTGAAATTAGATGATCCAGAGTTTTATGTTTCACTACATTCCTTATTTTTAATTTTGATATATCTCCTTTGTCATAATCAGTGACACAAAATTCCTGGTTTTTTATATCAATAGCATAGAGTTCTTTCTGTGATTCTCCTAATAACTCATTTTGAGAAAGAAGTTCCATCTTAGGATATTTTGGAGAAAAACGAAATGTTCTATCACCTTCAACTATTGCTATTCCTAAACCAGCTGCCAAAGATACAATTCCATCGCTGTTCTTTAAATAAGACGTTGGATAAAAGTTGTATGACTGTCCTACTCCCGAAAAATGCGGATAATAATAACCATCGAATTCGTTACCAACACATTCCTGAATTATCACAGCCATTTTCTCTTCTTCAAGTTTGTAATTTATGCTTTCCAGATAATTTCTTGCTGTTTGTAAAAATACTGAAGAGAATACTAACTTTATTGCATTACATATTTGTTTTAAGCGGATATTATCATCCTTATTATTATTTGGAAGCATGAACGTTTCATAAATTCCAGCAAAAGGTTGTGATTGTGAATCTTCTAATAGTCCGGATGAACGGACAGCAATAGGGTAATCTACTTTTTCTATATATTGGCTAAGTATGTTAATTAATTCAGAAGAAAGTTCACAACTTACAAAAAACTTCTTTATCTCTGAATCATTTTTCCCAATCAACCACGAATCAATTTTATTATTTTCAAGAAATTGGTCATATTCACTAGTTCCAATAATAAAAGTTTTAGGAATTTTTATACTTACTTCTTTATATTTACTCTCAATATCCATTGAAACAAAAAGGGAATTCAAAAATGCTAGTCCACGTCCTTTCCCGCCTAATGAGCCTTCAGCAAGTCTAATGATCCCTTCTTCAATATTTAAAGAGTTTATATCAAATTGAAGGATTTTACCTCGCGTTCGGGCATGTTTAACCTCTTTAAATATATCTATTATAGTCTTTCTGAATTTTTTTAAATCATCACCATTTTTAATATTAAGAGCTTTCAATCGTTTAGAAAATAGAAATTCGCTATGAGCGATCAACCAGGAAGAAAAATGATTGTGTTTACTATGGAAGATCAAAGATTCATCTGATATAGTTATTAATTTTTCACCAAATGATTCCAGTGAATTTGCTCTATCAAGTTCATTACCGTTTTTATCCCTGAAGACGAAATCGCCAAAACCTAAATTCCCCAAAATAAATTTCTGCAGATCATGTAGAAGAGTTTTAGAGTTTTTATTCAGGAAGCTAACGCCTAAATCTAAAGCATCCTTTTCATTTTCCAATTCGGAAGATTGTAGTAATATTGGACAATCAACATTGTGCATCTGCATATGCCGAATAAGTTTGATACCTGCTTTAGGGTGTATCTTTCCTTGATAATTATATCTGATATCAGAAATTATTGCAATCACATATTCTTTATATTGTTCATAGGTACTTATAGCTTCTTCAAATGTGTGACACAGCAATACCTTGGGACGACCACGCATACGAGATCTTTTATTGATATCATTTAGTTCTTCACTTATAAGCCGTTGTGTTTGTTTTAGGATCTCGGAGTAAAGTAGAGGATGGAACATAGAATAATAATGAATGGAATCCTCTACCAATAATATAACCCTTACGTTTCCGATCTTAGTATCATTTTCTACATTCCATAAATCTTCTACATATTTGATCATCGCAAGAAATATTTTGCTGTCACCATTCCAACTGAAAACATTATCAATATATTTCATTTCTTCACTTTCTTTATCTATCAGGCCGATATCATTAGAAACATTAAGAAGAAGTAATATTGGTAGATCAGGAAATTTTTTCTTTATCTTTTTACTCAATTTAAATGGACTTATTTCACCGATTCGCATCATGGTTATAACAAGATCAAAATCTCTATTTTTAAGAAGTTCAAGTGCCTGAGCACCTGTTGGCACACTTGTTATTCGTGGAGAAGTACTTAAATTAAGCTGCATATATTCACCATGAATCTGTTCCGAAAGTCTTCCATCCTGTTCAAAAATATAAGCATCATAAAATGTAGAAACCAGCAATATTTCATTTACTTTTTTCTTCATCATTTCATGAAAATTATCTTCACCGAATTTAAACTTATTATAATAATAATTTAGTTCTTTAAGATCCATATAACCTCTAATTAATTTTTGATAAAAAATTTTTATATTTAAGTTCAGTCAAGTCATTATTAAGATAAATATTTAAAGTTTGTAAATATTTTCATTATTTATTAAAGAAATCGAATTTATTAATATTCTGTTATTGGATTACTATTACCTTTCACGCATCCTCCGAAAATTTTAGAAACAAAAATACTAACATATTGAAATAAAAGAAAATATTGTTGAAATATCTAAAATAAATATTTTTCTAAGAAGCCCACGAATTTATTCGTGGGAACCAAAAACACACAGAAAAAGATAACGGTTTTAACCGTTTATAAAATATGATAGAAACCATTAAAATGGTTAATATAAGCAGTTTTGGGTAATTATTACCACGAATAAATTCGTGGGCTTCTAATAATTTGTTTTATTATTTTCAAAAACAAAACAACGAAAGTAATTTTTTTCGGGGGATGTGTGACTACCACCTTTTTCTTGACATCATTTTTCAATTTTTAACATTAAATTTTTAAAAAGAGGATAAATATGAAAAAAATAGTTGTAGTTTTATTATTAGTATTATCATTTTATGTTTCAGCATCTGAAATAGATTGGAATACGCCGGAAATAACTTCTCAGAATTATTTTTCCTTTTTGGAAGAAAGGTTCGATGATAATTCGTACTTGCAGATCAAAAATGAAGAAGTTGTAAACTTCACGCAAACCGATCTTGCAGTATCATCGTGGTCTAACTTCAGGAAAGCACTTTCAAACTTTTTTTCCAACGAGGAGTTTCCTTCACACTTTCTACAACTTCATACTCCCGATACACTTACCATGAAACCAACAAGCTCATATATTCATCACAACTATATTCCATTAAGATCAGGTTTTTATTTTAATCTGCTTACCGGAGCTGATTATTACACAAATATACACGAAAAGAATTCCTACTCCTTTGTTTATTATGGAACTAAACTATTTGCGAATATTGATAATACTATTTTTATTGATGGATACTGGTGGACCGGACATTTCACAGGCGATGAAGACCTGTTTAAAACCTCTCCCATATTTGACAGTTGGTCACAAAATTCTGATGATTACTCACAAACATCTATCGACAATGTTAGCGGTAAGATCGTTTATATGAAAAACTTTGGTTCACTTACTATAGGAAGAGGAACACACATTATCGGAAATAACATTGGCGGCAGCGTGATATTGAATGATGCCTGTAACGACTATGGTTATTTTAGCGGGAAACTGGATTTCAACAAATTCTCCATTTCTCTAATGCATGGAACTCTCTTGCCGGACAGCACAACGGTAGATGCTTTTGGAAATCATGAATATAAAAGCTACGAAGATAAGTATATCACAGTGAAGAAACTGGACTGGAAACCAAATAATGCAATTCATTTTTTTGCAGGAGAAGAGGTTATTTATGGCGGCAGAAGTATTGATCCGAGTTATCTTCTTCCGCAAACTTTCCTGCGAGCTACCGAGCATAATCTGCGTGATAGAGATAATGTCCTCATTTTTGCTGGAATGAATCTGAAACCTTTACCCAAAAACACTTTCTATGTAAATTTTATTTTCGATGAACTTTCTAAAAGTAAAATTTTTACAGATTGGTGGGGAAATAAATATGCAGTTCAGTTAGGGAACTCCTATTTGATCGATAAGGCAAAAAATGCTCGCATTACTTTGGAAGCTACTGCCGTTCGACCCTGGATGTACACTCACAAGATTTTACATAATAAATATTCTCACGATAAAATAGGATTAGGATTTCCGGAAGGAAGCAATCTAATTCAAGTTGCCGCAGAATTCAATTATAATTTATTTAATTCTCTAACTATAAATATTCATAGTTCCTATACTAAACAAGGTAGTTTGGGAAATGATTTCAGTATAAATTATGAAACCCGACCCGATGATACTGCAAGCTGGTTAGAAGGTGATATAACTGAAAATACAGGAATACGAACAGCTCTGAAATGGCAGCCATTAACCCATCATAGAATATTAGCCGGTCATTCTGCTGTTAAAACTGACGATGAAGAAATCGAGCATCAATTCAGCATAAGTTATCAGGCATCATATTAATATGGATCCATTTGTTTTAACTTTTTCTTTGTTTCTCATCATTCTTGGAATGGGAATATTACGTTCTTGGAAAACGACTGAATTTAAAGAGCTGAATTATTCAATTGTCATCGCATGTAGAAATGAAGAGAAACACCTTCCAAAATTATTTAACTCTTTGAGAAACCTCGATTATCCAAATGAGAAGTTCGAGATCATAATCGTTGATGATGCTTCGAGTGATAATTCATCAAATTTGATCAAAGCCTTTTGTAAAAAACAATCGAATGCAAGTTCCTTCCATTTAAAAGAAAAAAGTAAAGAGTATCTTGGAAAGAAAGCCGCTCTCAAACTTGCGACTAAAAATGCAAAATTTGAAATCCTGCTTTTCACAGATGCAGATTGCTTCCCACAAAGAGATTGGATAAGTTCCTATAATAAATATTTCACAAACAAAACAGGATTTGTAGCCGGAAGCTATAAAGAAAGTAATGTAGGCGGCTTTAGAAGATTCCGCAATCAAATGTCATCTGCGATCTTTGCCAGCACGATAGGATTGGGATTCCCATTTAGTGCTGCCGGTGGAAATATGGCGGTGCGAAAAGAATCTTTTGATGAGGTGGATGGTTATGAGAAGATCAAGCAGAATATTGCAGGAGACGATAAACAACTCTTGAATTTGATCAAAAGAACTTCATGGAAAATAAAGTATAATCCGGAAGTACTTGTTTCAACGGAAGTGGATATTCTTAATTCACACCATAGAAATAAAAGGAAGTACGGTAAATTTGGAATATCTTCACCACTTTTTCAACTTTTTTCAATCCTGATCTTTTGTTTCTATTTATATCTTCCTTATAAAATATTTTTTATGAAAGAATGGCAGTGTTTTCTCAGCTGTTATCTTGGTGCAATCCTATTTTGGTTTGCAAATATTTTTAAACATAAATATAATTTTACTCCCATCGATTTATTTTTCATTGTCATTTATCCGTACTATTTAATATTTTACTCAATATTGGGATTATCAGGGAATTGGAAATGGAAAAATTAATTAGAAATCGTTATTTTTATTTTATTAAGATCATCATAACTACAGTAATATTGTATTTTATTTTCAGGAAAATTGATTTTCAGGTTCTTTTTCATTCCTTCAGGCAAATCAGAGTTTCGATAATAGCCGTTATGTTAATTACGACAGCGATTAAGATTTTTATCGAATATAAGAACTGGGGACATTATCTCACGATTAACCCCGAATATAAACCTAAACCGTCGGAGATTTTTAAATCTCACATGATAGGTCATTCTCTTAGTCTTTTGATCCCGGGTGGTTTAGGTGCGGCAGGGAAAGTTTTTTTCATTGAAAATTCTAAATCTCACACATTTATGTCTTTAGGGGTGGAAAAGTTTTTTCAAATTTGGATCAACCTGCTTTTTGCCAGCTTTGCTGCTATCTTCTATTTTAGGAAAATCAACATATCAATCCCGATTGCAGTTTTTATTTTAGTTATTTTCCTGCCTCTCTTCATCTACTGGATCAAGCATCTTTACCGCGTTAAAAGTATTGAAAAGTATTTCATGGAATATATAAGAATATTACCTTACATCAGCTTGATGCAGATCACTTACATGTTTCTAACCATTTTTCAATATTTTATTCTGGTTAATGCCTTTTTGCGTTTTCACATCTTTTCAGCAATCATCTCCATACCGCTCATTCTCTCCTCCAATCTTATTCCCATCACTTATGCAGGGTTGGGATTACGCGAGAAATTTGCAATTGAAGTGTTTTCGAAATATACAATTTCTGCTGAGATTTCAGTAACCGTAACTTTGACGATATTTCTGTTTAATTCTGTGTTGCCGGCAATTGTAGGATTAGTTTTATTTCTTAGGAAAAAGAAATCAGAAAAACTGAAAACTAAATAGTTTATTTCTCCCTCTCCTCACAGGTATGAGTCGGCTTGCGAAGCAAACGATCTCAAGAGAGCTGGGGTGAGGTGATTCATATTGCAAATCTTACGGATGGTTAACGATATTTCCTTTATTTTATCTTCGACATATATAAAATCTAAGAAAACCCCTCTGCGAACAAAGTTCGCTTCTCCCCTTGCAAAGGGGAGCAAATCGACGTATCTTTTATCATTCGTAAGGTTTATTTCTCCCTCTCCTCGCAGGTATGGGTTGGCTTGCGAAGCAAACGATCTAAAGAGGGCTGGGGTTGAGGTGATCATACTTTTCTTTCTTCCAATTTGATCTTCACACCTTCCAGACAATTTCTGCAGATCGGTATCTGTTTTCTATCTTCAAGTATTTGATTCCTAATTTTCATAATCTTGTTGTTTTTCCAAAGTTGGTTTAATCCTGTATCCATCACATTTCCGACTTTGTATTCTCCATCCTTATCAAAACAGCAGATCGCAACTTCTCCATCCCAATTAACAACTGCATTGGTCCAGATGCGGCGGCAGCGATTTTTTATCCCGAATTTCAATTCGAAATTATCTCCATTAACTTTATATCTTCTGTATTTTGTGTTTTCCGGTAAAAATTTATGAACATCTTCTTTTGAATATATCTGAACACTTTTCAGTTCAAGATTATCAACTTCATATTCTTTTGAAAGTTGTTTTATCTTTTCAATTTCGTGCTCGTTATGTTTCATTACTAAAAACTGCCAACGTAAAAGCGGGTTTGATTTATTCAATTTTTTCTTAGCTGCCACGATTTTTTTCACGCCTTCTAATACTTTATCCAATTTACCATTAATTCGATATTTATTATATGTTTCCTGTGTTGTACCGTCCAACGAAACTATCATTGAATCCAAACCTGAATTTATGATTTCTTCTGCCTTGTAATCTATATTCCCATTAGTAGAGACAAGTGTGAACAAACCTTTATCGGAAGCATACTTCACCATCTTAGAAAAATCTTTATTCAAATAAGGCTCACCCTGATTCCAAAGCACAACCATGAATGCAGTTTTTTCTATATTATCAATGATCTTTTTAAAAACTTTTAAATCCATATAACCCTTTTTTCTTTTTAAAGTTCCATTACCGGAAGGGCAAAGAGGACATTGCAAATTGCAAATATTAGTAGGCTCTATCATTACAACCGGTGGAGATCCCCAATATATTGCGTTTTTAGTTATAAGTGAAATATAATAAGAAATATATACTTTAACCGCATTAAATAATCTTCTGAATCTAAAACTTTTCTTTAAAAATCTAATATTTTCATTCAACATAATTATTTCCTTGAAAGACTTTTGTTAAAGGGGTATTTCGTTGTCAAATGTTAATATTTCTCTCAAATGTAGCGGTTTCGTAAAAAGCCCGATGTTGTCATTCTGAGCAGAGTCGAAGAATCTCGTAACATGTTTGTTTGCTATATCTTTCGTCTCCGCTCAAGATGACAGTTTTAGATTCTATTTGACTTTTTACGAGTTCGTTAAATGTAATGTCACGATTTTTCACATTTTGGAAAGTTATCTTCCGACTATATAAACCTTACGGATGGTTAATGAAATCTCTTTCACTTCCTCTTCTACCTCCGTAATGGTTGGAATGTTTTCAATCATTATATTTATTACTTCAACCATTAGTTGGCAGAAAGAATTCCAGTATCGTTTTCAACAAGTTGAAAGCCGATACATTATTGCGAAGGGTTACAACCGTGAGACAAGAAAGAGAATTCCAGCATCGTTTGTTACTCAAGCCGATGCATTATTCGCAAGGTTTTTTACCTTCCGAATCCTCATACACAAGATAAAATGAAAGAAAGGCTTCGGAAGGAAATTAGCAACATACTCTTCCTTAAAAAAACAAAAAACCCCGCATTTCTGCGGGGTTTAATACTAATTCAATTTAGATTAAAATCCGAAACCGAATACAAGATCAAGAGAATCATCATCCATATCTGATTCCATCAAGTATTCAAGTTTAATTCTTACATTTTCTACTGGTGTCATATTAAGACCGAAGAACATATCATTCTCATCATTCCAGTTTCCTTCAGCACCAACTTTTGTAGCATAGCCAAAGTAAGGCTTGATGTTTCCAACAACTGGAGCATCAAAACCTGGAGCATAATTAAGAATAGCATAATAACCTAAGTCATCTGTATCATCAATGCCATCATCTCTTGTAGCAACTTGAAGAGCTATTGCAACCATTTCTGCTGCTGTATAATCTAAACCAAAAGCCCAGTCCATTGTTGAATCAATATCTACATCCCCGCTTAGCATTATTTGAGTTTTATTAAGAGTACTCATTTTAAGGGCAAAATTAACATCGGCACCAGCAACATTATAACCAAGTTTAAAACCGGCATTCATTGCACTGTAATCAAATTCATTTGGAATTCCTAATGAATCAACATTTGTTGCCCAATAATTATACTCATTTGCTAAATAAACTTGCCAGTTAACCTTTGCAACATCACCTTTGAATTTAAACATCCACTCTGTATTACGAATATGGCTTCCCCACCAGTGTCCACGAATATAGTTAAGATTAGCAAATCCAGATGGATTAGAGATTCTACCAAAAGGAACTTCATCTTTACCAAAAAGGAAAGTAACGGGACCAATTGGAATAGTTTTAAAAGCATGAGCTAAGTTAAAAGTAACATCATGATAACCATGTCCTGTAGAAAGGTCAAGATGGAAGCCATAATCTGCTCCCCACCAGCCAAGACTCATATAATCTGCTCTAAATCCAGCATCATCCTCTGGTGTATCAGCTCCAATAAGTGGAAATCTCATCCACGCATCGTGTGCAAATAATGTTGATACAAACACTAATACTAACATAAACAATACAATTTTTTTCATTTTTTTCTCCCTAGATTTTTTTAACACACACAATAGTTAAACTTAATTAACTTACTTAATTACGATAGTAACACTCGTTTTCTAATTATCACATTCTATTCTAATATTAATGAACTCGCCTAAATGAATTTTAATCAAGATTTGTGTCAAGAAATATTTATCACATATTTGCTATCTGTTTATATAACTGTAAGTTATAATTTTATGCAGCATTTCATCATCCTGTTTACCATGCTTTTATCTACTTATATTCCAATAAGTTGACTATTAACAAATTTTTCACTTTTTATTCATCTTCCTTACAATTGGCAGAAAAACGATCTCAAGCGGCTTGGTCATTACATTCCCGTTACTATCCTTTGCCTGTATTGTAAATTTGTAGGAAGAATAATTATTTAATCGATGTTGCGGACTTAAAATATAATGCTTTGAGTTCTTATTAAGAATAACAATATCCTCAATATTTCCGGTTTCAACTTCGATCAATTTTGTTTCGATATCATCTTCCAGTATGATCTCAGAAAATAATATTGAAATTTCCGGAAGGAAAGAATTTACAGAAGATCCTGTGCGTGGATTTGAAGAAATTACTTCCGGTGGAATTGTATCCTGCAATGAAATTCCATCAAATATAAGTGAATCTTCTGAAGTCATGTTGTTTTTTAGATCTAAAATATCACTAATTTGAATTTTATATTTAAGCGTATCTAAATCTGCCGTAAGGAGCGACAATTCATCATTATGGAGATACCAAGCAATTATATCCACTTTAGTTTCTAATGAGTCAGCCGTTATAATGGATATTTTGGAAAAAGATGAAATGGGTTCGGAAAATTTTATATCGATATTATTATTGCAGATCACATTTGTAGATTTAAGTTGCGGTTTCACCGTATCCGCATAAGCAAGAGAAATATCCATTGTTGCAGAGCCGGCTGGATCTATTGATTTTTGGAAATAAGGTTCACTTTCGTTATCATATCTTTGGTTTTTGTTTTTATCGATATAGGCACGAACAATGTGTTCTACATTATTGAGATCTTCAATTAAGTATGTTTCCCCTTTGACTATTAGAGAAAATATCTCAGTTGAATCTGCTGTTAAAATCGTCATTTGAATGGGTTTATTCTTATCTTCTATTTCCTCATAAAAAATATTTCCTGAAATACGATTCTCGTTTAGTTTGCCACTTGCAAAAATAAATGTGCTGCTTTCAATAAGGAAATTACCATGTTCACCTTTTATTTTATCGGAAAAAGTAAAATAATAGTTCGTATTTTTCTCGAGTTCTTCAAGAATTTTTATTGTTAAAATATTTCCATCCCAAGTGTATTTCTTTTTTAAAATTGGCGGATAGATATAAATACCGGATAAAATTGTATTTCGCTCTATAGGTTTAGAAAAAATAACTTCAATATTAGAATCAGAAATATCACTGTATTCATCGGGTATCACAGAAACTATTTCCGGCTGGATCGTATCTTTTTTACCGCCTGTAGGATTTTTTTTATGCCCGCAGGATGCAGATCCAAATATGAGAATGAATAAAAAAAAAGTAATAATTAACTTTGCGATTTTCATTTATTTTTTATCATGATGTTTAAATTCCCCATTTTTCAAGAAGAATACAGTTTGTTTTATGACATCATCATTATATTTGATTGTAAGATGAGTGCTGGGAACAACGATGAAATCTTTCATTTCAGTAAGTTTTGTATTATCAACGGCAACTCTGCCGTCATCTTCACCTGGAATCATCTTAGAAAAATACGGGTTTGAACTTTTATTCCCAGCGATAATTCCAACTTCAGGAATTATGGGTTTAAGTTCCGATAAAACATTGGAATCTGTTGTTAATTCCTGTCCCACATCACCAACTATTAGTTTATAAAATTTACTTTCCTGAAAATAATCGGCAACTTCTGATCCTTGATTTGGTGGACTTAACATAACAACGCGGCTTCCTGCTGGAAGAGTGTGATCTTGTAAATAATATCTTACAATTAGTCCACCCATCGAGTGTGTAACAAAATGAATTTTATCAAATCCTATTTTTTTGTATTTTTCTACAATTTCCGATAATTCCTTTTCAGCCAAAGATTCAATAGTTTCTCCAATTGATGAATAACCAATATTCTTAGTAATATAACCTTCATCTTTCAACGCACTTTCCACTTTTAACATAGAAAGCTTAACATCACCAAGTCCATGTAATAAGATCACACTTTCGTTAATTGATTCTGCATTTAATTTCAGTGATAAAATACACAAAGTGAGAAATATAGTAGTAAATAGTTTAAGCACTATTCTGTTACCAAATATCTTCTTTTAAATGCGTTACTCAAAGTTAGCGAGCTGGTGTACTCGATGTCTCCGCCAAATGGAAGTCCTGTAGAAAGGCGTGTGATCTTAATATCTTTATCTTCAAATTGTAATGCCATAAAATTGATAGTGCTCTCACCTTCTGCCGAAGGATTTAATGCTAAAATTATTTCTTGTATCTCACCGGAATTTATGATCTTTTCTAATTTTGGGAAATTAATTTCATCCGGTCCAATTCCGTCGAGTGGAGAAAGCAATTTATTCAAAACAAAATATCTGCCTTTGAATTCATGAAGGTTCTCTATCAAATAGGCATCTTGAGTATTTTCTACAACACAGATCACATTGGATATTCGAGTTGTATCTTCGCAAAATCTACAGGGATCTGTTTCTGAAAGCATATTACAAATTGAACAATTCTTATAACTCTGAACAGCAATTTTGATTGAATCACTTAAATTTAATGCTTCTGCCTTTTCTATGCTTATCAGATGTAGTGCCAGACGTTGTGCTGTTTTAGAACCAATTCCCGGAAGTTTCTTTAAATTATTTACTAGATCTTCTAAAAAACCATTAAACATAATAATTCGCCTTTATCTATAAATTCAAATTCTCTATCATTCTAAACTATTGCAGGTCGTATCATTCTGATGCGACCAGAACATTATAGTTCAATCTTCTCCGATAAATCGGAGAACCTGCGAACCGACCATAACATTATGATTCAATCTAAAACATTCCCGGTATTTTCATACCACCGGTCAGCTTTCCCATCTCTTCTTCGCTGGATTTTGCAATTTTATCTTGAGCTTCGTTAACAGCAGCTATTATTAGGTCTTCCAGCATCTCAATATCATCGGGGTCCACAACTTCTTTATCGATATTCAAAGAAACAAGCTGGTTTTTACCGTTCATTTCTACTTTGATCATTCCACCGCCGGAAGTTCCTTCTACAATTTTATTAGCAAGCTCTTCCTGAGCTTTCATCATCTCATCCTGCATTTTTTTGGCTTGCTTCATCAAATCTTTCATTCCTTTCTTTCCACCTGGGAACATATCTAATCCTCCATGTTATATTTAATTTTATCAACTAATTTATTGCTACTTTTAAAGTCAAATTATTAATCAGTATCCAATTCTAAAACCAGTTGATATATTCTATTTTTTTGTTCACCTGTTTCTTCTGAAACATGTTGTACTGCTGTTTTTTTTGTTTCTCCATTTTTTATTAATTTAATAAGTTTATCTTTTAGTTCACTATCGCTAATAATTTTTCTTTTAAATCCTTCAACAATGATAACAAATTCACCCTTTGCTGTTATTTGTTCAGGTACATCAATAATTTTTTTTAACGTTGTACGATAATAAGTTTCATATATTTTAGAAATTTCTCTAACAACGGTAATTTTGCGGTCTCCCAGATGATCGAATAAATATTGGAAGAATTTTTGCAGTTTATGCGGAGCTTCGTAAAAGATCAGAGTATTTTCATAATTTTTAATATTTTCAAATAATATATCTCGTGTTTTGTTTTTTTCCGGCAGGAAGCCAATGAACTGAAATCTTTCACAATTTAATCCTGATGCAACGAGAGCAGGAATGAAAGCAGTTGCACCCGGTAGTACTTCAATTCGGATATCATAATTGATAGCTTCCTTTATAATTATTCCTGAAGGATCGGATATTCCCGGAGTTCCTGCATCGGAGATAATTGCGATATCTTCACCATTCTGCAATTTACAGATCAATTGATCTACTCGTTTACGTTCATTGAATTTGTGATAACTTATCATTGGCGTATCAATATTATAATGATTTAATAATTTTTTTGAATTCCGTGTATCTTCTGCACCTATCACTGTTACTTTTTTTAGAACATCAACGGCTCTAAATGTAATATCTGCAAGATTCCCGATTGGTGTTGGCACTATAAATAGAATTCCTGTTTTCTTCATTTAATTTTCTACTTTAATAAAGAAAGGAAGCCCCATTTATCAGGGGCTTCCAAATTTAATAACAGTTGCAATTTACTAAATTACTTTATCCATTCAGTATATGCATCCGGTGTACTTGGAACAACGATCTCACCGGAAATGATCTTAGCTTTAAGTTCTTCAACTTCTTCCAAAATCTCAGCGGGAACAAGTTTATCTGATGTAGGAGCGATTCCAACTCCACCTTCTTTTAAACCGTAAACAACAGTCGTTCCACCAGGGAATTCATCTTTAACTAATAGATCAGCAACATTATAAATTGCATTATCAACTCTTTTCATTGCTGATGTAATAACATGTTCTGGAGCTAGAGAATTTTGATCTCTATCAACACCAATGGCATATTTATCTTGCTCTTTTGCAGCTTCAATAACACCATCGCCAACACCACCTGCAGCATGATAAACTATATCGGCATCTTTTCCATACATTTGATTTGCAATAGCTTTACCTTTCGCAGCATCTGTAAACGAATCGGCATATTGTGCAAAGATCTCAGCATCAGGATTTGCTAATTTTACACCGGCTTTGAAACCATATTCAAATTTTTCGATAAGTGGGAATTTCATTCCGCCAACAAAACCAACTTTATTGGTTTTTGTCATTTTACCTGCAATGTAGCCAACCAGGAATGATGGTTCTTGCTCTTTAAAAACAACACCAACTACATTTACCGGAGTCTCATCGCCATATGCATAGTCAATGATAGCATATTTTTGATCTGGATTTGCCAGAGCTTTTTCTTTAATTGTGTCACCCATTTTAAAACCAATACCCCAAATCACATCATTTCCGGCATCAAGCAAAGTTTCCATATTAGGTGCATAATCCGCATCCTGAGTTGACTCAAGATAACTAACTGCAATTCCAAAATCTTCTTCAGATTTTTTTAATCCTTCCCATGCAGATTGATTAAATGATTGATCGTTAATTCCACCAACATCAGTTACCATCGCAATTTTAAGACCTGATTCTTTTTTTGCCTGTCCACAACTAACAACAGACATTACGAATAGTGCAAGAACAAAAATCGTAATAATTCGTTTTAACATTTGCATCTCCTTTCCTATTTTTTTAAAGCTACTTATCAGCAGCATTTTTTTCACTATCCAAAACACTTTTATTACGCTTTTAATGTCAAGTGATAAACATTAATTTTTATGTTCCTTCTCATATGGGATACCGTCAGCCGATGGTGCAGCAGATTTTCCAACGAATCCTATAAGCACAACAATTGTTATCACATAAGGCAACATACTTATCAACTGAGAAGATATTTCAAAATCAAATTGTCCCAGGAATACTGCTAAACCCTGAGATCCTCCAAAGAGAAGACACGCCAGTAAAGCTCCCTGCGGTTTCCATTTCCCGAATATCATAGCTGCAAGTGCAATAAAACCATGACCTGATATTAAAGTAGGTCTAAAATTTGATACAATTGCCAAACTCATTGCAGCTCCACCGAAACCGGCAAAAACACCTGACATAATTACAGCAAAATAACGGATTTTCATAACGTTTATTCCCAGAGTATCGGCTGCTGTAGGATGTTCTCCCACAGATATTAATCTTAAACCGTATTTTGTTTTATACAGAAAGAACCAGAACAAGAAAACCATGATTAATGCCAGATAAACCGTTGCATATTGATTATCAAAAATTATATTCAATAACGACCCTTCCGGAAAAATCCCGTTTAATGGTCTTGGCATTTTATTATCAAGTGAAATGGATTTTGTCATTGTAGCACCCTCGAAGAATATACGGCTGAGGAATAAGGCAATACCCGGACCCAGAAAATTAATGGCAATCCCGGAAACAATCTGATTTGCACCGAATGTAACACATGCAAATGCATGAAGAAGTCCAAATAAACCACCTGCAACTCCTGCACCAATAAAAGCGAGCCATGGGTTTCCTATAAAGTACCCTAAAGCTGCTCCAATAAAAGCGCCAATAACCATCATTCCTTCCAAACCGATATTGATCACACCTGAATTTTCTGAGATTACTCCACCGAGCGAGGTAAATACAAGGGGGGTTGAATACATTAAAGTTGTGGCAATTATCATAGCAAGATTAGTTAATATTGTATCTATCATTTTGTACCCCCTTTTTTATTTTTTCTTGATAATATTAATTTAATTAATCTTGGGATCGAGATGAAAAAAACTATGGAACCAATTACAATACTTACAACTTCAGAAGGTGCTTGCATAAATGGTTGAATTTTTGCGCCTCCATACTTCAGTGCCCCAAATAATAATCCTGCCAATATGCATCCCAATGCATTACTGTTAGCTATCAAGGCAACGGCAATACCATCGAAACCATAACCTTCCATTGCTGCAATAAGTGTTACCTTGTGAGATACTCCAACAACCTGCAAAGCTCCTGCCAGACCTGCCAGTGCACCAGCTATAAACATTGAGATGATCATATTCTTATTTACATTTATCCCACCATACTCTGCTGCAAATCTATTAAATCCAACTGCGCGTAATCTATAGCCAAGAGCAGTCTTATTTAAAACGAACCAAACTAATACAGCCATTATAATTGCAATTATAAAACCCCAATTCGCCGGTGTTCTCAATAAATCCTTCCAGAATGGATGCTGTAATAACCATTCACGACCGGCAGCAGATTGTTTCCATGTTTTTAAGATCATCATATTTGCGGTTGGCTGGATAGAGTAGGAAGTTTCTCCTCCGGGTTTCTGGAATCCTTCTGTATAGATAAGGAAATTTTGGAAATACAGCGCTACCCAGTTAAGCATAATTGTCGATATTACTTCATGAACTCCAAATTTTGCTTTGAAATATCCGGCAAGTCCACCCCATATCCCTGCGGCAAGAACCGCTGAAATTATCACTACAGGAATATGTATTAACAAAGGTAAATGTAGGAAATAGCCGGTAGCTGTAGCAACAACAGAACCGATAATGAATTGTCCTTCAGCCCCGATATTGAATAAACCTGTTTTAAAAGCAAATGCTATGGAAAGTCCGGTTAAGATCAAAGGAGTAGCACGGATGATCGTATAAGAGATATAACTTGGTTTAGAGAAGATACCACGCAATATTATTCCATAAGCCTGAAATGGATTAAATCCGGCAGCTGTAAGAAATATTGCACCAACCACAAGACCGAGGAAAATTGATATTAAGGTGAATCCAACTGTTTTTTCAGTGGCAAAGATGTAGATTGTTTTTCTCAATTCTTTCCAATTTAGTTTCATTTATTGCCCCCGCCTGCCATCATCAGTCCCAACTTTTCAACTTCAGCATCTTTTGCATCCACAATTCCAACAATTTTTCCTTCGTAGATCACGGCAATTCTATCCGATACATTCATAACTTCATCCAGTTCAAAAGAAATCAATAAAACTGCTTTCTCATTATCCCGTTGTTCAATTAATGATTTATGAACAAATTCAATTGCGCCTACATCAAGACCTCTTGTTGGTTGAGCTGCTATAAGTAGATCAGGATCATTTGTTATTTCTCTCGCTACGATCACCTTCTGCTGATTACCACCGGAAAGAGTTCTTGCCATCTTAGATGCCTTTTTGGGACGAATATCAAATTTATCGATCAACTCATTTGCATAAACATTTATGTTATTATATTGAAGAATTCCCTTTTTTGAGAATGGCTTTTTATAGTAATTCTCTAAAATTGTATTTTCCGAAATATCAAAATCTAAAACCAAACCTCGTTTCTGCCTATCTTCAGGAATATGAGCTATTTTATTGTTTATTATTTGGAAAGGTGTCTTGTTTGTAATATCATTTCCATTGATCTTAATTTCACCGGATTCAATTTTTCTAAGACCTGTTATTGCTTCCAGTAATTCGGTTTGTCCATTCCCATCGATTCCGGCTAACCCAAGTATTTCACCTTTTTTAACAGAAAGGTTAAGTTTATCAACTGTAATAATATTACGATTATCCTTAACTACAAGATCTTTGATCGAGAATATTTCATCACCAGCTTTTTTGTCTTTTTTATCAACTACAAAACTTACTTCCCTTCCAACCATTTTTGAAGCTAATTCTTCTTCGGTTGTCTCGGAAACCACAACTGTATCAATATGTTTACCACGTCTTATGATCATACAAAAATCAGCAGCTTCTTTTATTTCTTTTAATTTATGACTGATAAGAATAATTGATTTTCCTTCTTTTGTAAGATTCTTTATTATCTGTATCAATTCGATGATCTCTTGTGGTGTGAGAACGGCTGTCGGCTCATCCAGAATCAAAATTTCGGCACCACGATATAATGCTTTTAAAATTTCTACTCTTTGCTGCATGCTAACAGATATATCTTCGATCTTAGCATTAGGATCTACATAAAGCCCATAGCGTTCGGAAATTTCCTTAACATCCTTTAGTGCTTTCTTCATATTTAGAACACTCATTTTTGAAATTGGTTCTCTGCCTAAAATAATATTTTGAGCTACTGTGAAAGGTTTTATAAGCATAAAATGTTGATGAACCATTCCAATCCCGTGTTCTATGGCAATGTTGGGATTTGTGATATTTACTTTTTCCCCGTTTATAAATATTTCACCTGAGGTAGAATAATACAAGCCGTATAATATGTTCATCAAGGTAGATTTTCCGGCTCCATTTTCGCCAAGCAGTGCATGAACTTTTCCTTTGAAGATATCGAGATTTACAGAATCTAATGCTACAAAATCACCAAATTTTTTGGTGATGTTCTTCATTTCGATCACCTTTGTGAGTGATCGTGTTGCATTTTTATATCCCATATAACACTCCCTGTATATAATGTGATATTCATTTGATTTTACAAATCGATGTGTCAAGAACTAAAAAATGTGAAGCAGATTTTAAAAAAAAATGGCTCAAAATATTTTGAGCCATTTGTAATATCAGGATAAATCCTAAGTAATATTTTTTATCCTAATAACCAATTTTTCTAAAAAAATTAAATGAAGTATTACATCTCCTTATAATTTTTAAGGATTTCCAATACTTTATCAATATCAGCTTCAGTATGATCTGCATTTACCTGGAATCTGATCTCTTCATCTCCTTTTGGAACTACCGGAAAATTGAGACCTGTTCCCAAAACACCATTCTTTGTAAGATAATTAACCAGTTTTGTGGTTTCCGCTGTATCGCGAACCATCAGTGGAACAACCGGATGCGGTCCCTCGATCGTTTCAAATCCTAAAGAAGTTAATCCGTCTTCAAATTTTTTGGTCATAGCTGCAAGGTGTTCCAATCTTTTAACTCCGACTTCGCTATCAATAATTTCTAAAACTTTTAGAGTAGCTACAGCTTCGGAACAAGTTATCGGATTGGAATAAATATACATTGGCGCAGACTCACGCAGATAATCTAATACAGTTTTGGAAGCTACTACATAACCACCATTCACACCAAAAGCTTTTCCTAAAGTTCCAATAAGAATATCTACTTTCGCACCTGTGAATTCTTCGGTTCCTCTACCGGTTTTTCCAAAAGCTCCAACACCGTGAGAATCATCGGCGATCGTGATAACTCCTTCCTCGAATTTATCATCGAATTTAGCACATATTTCCGTAAGTTCATTTAATGGAGAATAATCTCCCCGCATACTAAATATACCATCTGTAATGACCAAACAGCGCTTTCCTTTCCCAACAGCTTCATTTAGCTTTGCTTCCAGATCGTTCATATCATTGTGTTTAAAGATCATCTTTGCAGCCGGACGTGAAAGCCGCATTGCCTGAATAATACAATTATGATTCAGCGCATCGGAAACGACAACTGTTTCTTTTGTTGTGAGCGGATAAATTACTCCGAGACTTGTAACATAAGCAGAACTGAATATCATTCCGGCTTCGCGCTGGTGAAATTCTGCAAGTTTCTTTTCCAGAGCTATATGTGGAGTATGAGTTCCACTAATAAATCGAACGGCTCCTGGTCCCACACCGAATTTTTGAGCTGCTGCTTCTTCAGCTTCGATAACTTCGGGATTCATCGACATTCCAAGATAGGAATTTGCATTCATTTTAATGAATTCCTGCTCTCCGTATCCTACTAAATTGTAACGTGGTCCAAATTCACCTTTCGCTTCTTTTATTTCACTAATAACCAGTTCCGCACCTTTATCTCTTCCGGTAGTACGTAATTCTTCGAGATTTTTATTAAGTGCGGCATTTAATCTTTTGAGTGCCATAATTTCCTCTCTTATTATTTATTTTTCTATTATAACTATAGCTGTTGCTATTTGTTTTATATGAGATAATGAAACTTGAATATTATTAAGATCATTATCCAACATTATTTGTTTTGCTTTTCCACGCAAATAAACCTTTGGTCTTCCTTTTTCATCATTCAAAATTTCAATATCTGTAAATTGTAAACCTTCGCTCCAACCGGTTCCGATAGCTTTTAAAAATGCTTCTTTAGCTGCGAAGCGAGCTGCAAAGCTTTCGGCGTAGTTCTTCTTAGATTCACAATATTCGATCTCGTTCAAAGTAAATATTTTTTCTTTAAACTTATTATTACCATCGATTTGATGTTTAATCCTTTTTACTTCGATGTTATCGATACCGATACCGTAGATCATTTTTTTACTATGAAATTACTTAAGATACAAAGGAAATATTTCATTATTCTACTAGAACATCTCCATGCCAATGCTGATCTTGAGATATATGAAAAACAACTCTGTAGATATTACTAACATTTGCAGGTGGTTGAAATGTTTTATAGTGATCATTTCCTGCTTGAAATAATTCTTTGTTACACAATACATTGATAATATCATGGTCATTGTTTATAATAACAATTGTAACATAATGTTCTTCTTCAAGAGTAAATGGAATGTTACAATACAAATCGGCAGGATTCGGAAAGCCCGGACCGAATGTTGTTCCTACAATTCCTTCTCCAAAATTCCAGTCATCATCATCAATGTTACCACCATCAACGAGTTCACCTTGAATATCTGTCTCAGTAATTTCTTCAAAATTTAGTAGATCTTCCTCAAAGATCGGACAAGGTGAAAAGAAAACGGTTATTTCATCTCGGCTTGTTTTCTCGTCATAGTGTCCTACAGCTTTTACTGTGTGATTCTCATAACTTAATGTAGCCGTATTCCAAGTGTATTCAAATGGTTCTATATTATCTTCAAAGACCTCTTCCCCATCGATATAAAAAACAATTTTATCAAGGTCATCGATTTTTGTTGCAGTTGCAGAAATCAATATTTCATTTTCCCAGATAAAATCTTCTACAGATGGAGTTATTGTGATTACAACATCTCCTGGATTCATAATGTTTTCACAAGAAAGTATGAATATACAACTTATAAGAATAAAAATCCATTTTATAAATCTCATAATTCCTCCTCGAATTATTTAAGTTTTTTACTTAGCACATTCAGCATATCTTCCGTCATTTTAGGAAGATCATAATCGTAATTCCAGCCCCACTCTTTTTGGGCAGCAGAATCATCCATTTTATTAGGCCAGCTTTCTGCAATAGCCTGCCGCACTTCATCTATATCATAATTCAATTCAAATTCGGGAATATGCTTACGAATTTCCGCAGCTAATATTTCCGGATCGAAACTCATTGTTGTAACATTAAAAGCGTTTCTATGAATAAGTTTGGAAGGATCTGCTTCCATAATGTCAACAGCCGCTTTTAAAGCATCCGGCATATACATCATGTCGAGGAAAGTTCCGGCTTTAAGGAAACAGGTATATTGTTTCTTTTTTATTGCTTCATAATATATATCTACTGCATAATCGGTTGTACCGCCGCCGGGCAGAGTTTCATTAGAAATAATACCCGGATATCTCACTCCACGTGTATCGACATTAAATCTTTTGTAATAATAATCGCAAAGTAATTCTCCGGCAACTTTTGTTACGCCATACATTGTGTTGGGTCGTTGAATTGTATCTTGAGGTGTATCGTCCGGTGGTGTGGAAGGACCGAAAGCACCGATTGAACTTGGAGTAAATACAGCACAATTATATTCACGTGCAACTTCCAGAACATTATACAAACCATTGATATTCACATCCCAAGCTAAATTTGGTTTTGCTTCTGCAACTGCCGAAAGTATGGCTGCTAAATGGTAAATAGTATCGATATCGTATTTCTTCACGACATCCGCAACTTGATGTGCTTCAGTGCAATTCACGATTTCGAAAGGACCTGATTCGAGCAGTTTTCCAGTGGGTTTAGTTCTGTTGCCGCCGGCTACTACGTTGTCATTTCCATAAAGCTCTCTTAACAGCATTGTTAATTCTGAACCAATCTGACCGACTGAACCTGTTACTAATATTTTTTTCATAATATCTCCAAAGCAATTTTTTTGGAAAAAATGTTTTTAGGCTTTATTTTGTCAATTAGAAATTGGACTTACACATAATTGTAGGATTGAAACAATTTTTACATACATAAATTATAAAAGAAATGATAAGAATTTGATAATTGGAGCCGTTGCCAAACCATAATATCAAAACAAATTTTCCACCTTACTTTTCCATTTGCTAATCAGAAAAAGAATACTGTTCAGCATTTCTAAAACTCACACCCCATTCAACTACATAAAACCCTTCTCGTTTGAAATCAGGTATCTCGGGTTCAGATAAAATTATAGAGTCATCTTGCTGCCCTTCTAACGCATATATCAAACGCAAGAGATTATCAGGTTTTATCGAAAATTCCAGTTCAACCATTTTACTAAGCTGTTCATTATATTGAGGATAGATTGCATAACATGGATGATCTGTTAATAATGGAATCCAGTAATCTGTGAAATCAATTATTTCCTGCCCCTCAAAACCTGTCTCAGTTAGATTCTGAATGAAGAAATTTTCCAAATCTTTCTGTGCAACAATCCAACCTTCTTCATATTGACAAAGATCTGGATTTTGACTCTCATAAAATAGAAAGGAGAATTCATTGTTAATTTTTCCAGAGGATTCAATGCTGAGATTTTTCCATCCTCCTTTATAATTCGGTATCGAAGCAGTAACCTCTCCTCCGTGTGGAAAAATAATATTCACATCGAGATCCATTTGCTCTTCCGGATAAATGTAGATGTTTGGTTTTTCTTCATAACTTACACCTATTACAATATAATCATCATAAAAACTATCAATATTGAATTCCTCAAAATATTCCGGGTCAAAAAAATCAGCTTCACATACTTGGTAATTTCCGAAAGCGATATCGATATCAAAATAACCGTTTGAAGATGTTGTAATGCTATCTACAACAACACTATCCTGCAAAATGTAGAATTCATAATTTGTAAATGGAATATGAGAAGTAGTATAAATAGTGCCGCAAACTTCACCAGGAATCACAGGAGTAAAACCACCGCTGGCATTGATCATTAATGTATCAAGGTAATTTCCCTGAGCAAATTGAGTATAATAATCTGCTTTCTTTGCCCAAACAATGTAACTGCGTGAAATTTCTTCTTCTCCTTGATCAGGAATTACAGGATAAATAATATTCACAAATTTATCTAGTGTTATTTGAGAATCATCAGGTAAATTTAAAATATATGTTTGAGAATCATCAGTCTCATCCAACACTTCTTCATAGATCAGGTTATCTGTGTAATACACATGTAGCCAAGCATATTTAGCATCTTCCGGATCTATAGTACGAGTGTCACATCCAAAAAGAGAAAATAAAACTGCAATAATTAAGATATTTTTCCACATAATCATCCTCCAAAATTTTGCTTAATCTAAATATACATTAATTTCGTATATAGAGTCATTGGAAGTCAAGAAAAAAGAAATTTTCAACTAAAGAATATTTTTCTTGTATAATAAACCTGCCTAAAATTTATGACTTTAATAATTAATAAATTAAATTATTAATCTATAAATATTTATTTTTCAATTTGTTAAACTTCAAATGAATTATTGATATTAAGAAGAAAAAGAGGTAGAAATGGATATTAAAAAATTTAGAAATATCGGGATCAGCGCTCACATAGATTCCGGCAAAACAACATTAGCAGAGCGGATATTATATTATTGTAACAAAATATATCGGATTGGTGAAGTTCGTGGAAAAAACGGCGTGGGAGCAACTATGGATTCCATGGAGCTTGAAAAAGAACGAGGGATCACGATTGCATCTGCTGCCACAAATGTAAGATGGAAAGGATATAACCTTAACGTTATCGATACTCCCGGACATGTTGATTTTACTATCGAAGTTGAAAATGCACTTCGTGTTTTGGACGGTGCAGTACTCGTTCTCTGCGGAGTCAGCGGAGTTCAGTCTCAGTCGATTACAGTCGATAGGCAATTAAAAAGATATAAAGTTCCCCACATCGCATTTATAAATAAATTGGATAGAGTTGGAGCCGATCCGGAAAAAGTTAAGGATCAACTGTGTGAAAAACTTGATCATAATGCAGTTTTAATGCAGATTCCAATTGGACTGGAAGAGAACTTTGAAGGTATTATCGACCTTATTTCCCGAAAGGCAAGACACTTTACAGGACCAAAAGGAGAACAGGTAAAAGAAACTGAGATCCCTGCCGAATATATAGATAAAACTGAAGAAATGCGAGAAGAGATGATCGATGCTGTTTCTATGTTTAGCGATGATCTGGCAGAAGCATTTTTAGATGGAAATGAAACTGAAGAAATGATCATTGAAGCTGTAAGAAAAGCTACGATCGCCATGGAAATGACACCTGTTTTTATGGGCTCTGCATTTAAGAATAAAGGTGTTCAATTACTTCTCGATGCGGTTATCCGCTATCTTCCCGATCCAACAGAAGGTGTAAATATTGCACATGATAAAGATGATAATATGAGAGATCTAAAACTTGTATCCGATCCTGAACTTCCGACTGTTGCATTGGCATTCAAATTGGAAAATCAACAATATGGTCAACTTACATATTTGCGTATCTACCAGGGTACATTATCTAAAGGATCTGATCTGAGAAATGCCAGAACCGGAAATAAAATAAAAGTGGGCAGACTTGTAAAAATGCACGCCGATAATATGGAAGATATCAAAAGTGCGAAGGCAGGTGATATTGTAGCTTTGTTTGGAATTGACTGTGCCTTGGGGGATACTTTTAATGGTGGAAACAACAACTATACAATGCGCGAATCCTATGTTCCAAAACCCATTATCTCTCTTGCCATCGGCATCAAAGATAGTAATGATCAGGATCAACTTTCCAAAGCACTATCAAGATTCACTAAAGAAGATCCAACCTTTAAAGCTAATGTCGATGAAGAAACCAATGAAACAATTGTTCATGGTATGGGTGAACTTCATTTGAATGTTTATATCGAAAGGATCAGAAGAGAATATGGCGTTGATCTGGAAGCTTGTGCACCTCAGGTTTCATATCGAGAAACCATTACCAAGGCAATTGAATTTGATTATATTCATAAAAAGCAATCCGGCGGACGTGGTCAATTTGCACGTGTTAAAGGGATTTTAACGCATTCGGGAAAAGATGAAAATATTTTCAGAGATAAGGTGCGTGGTGGTAATATTCCAAGTCAATTTATTCCTGGTTGTGAAAAAGGATTTTTCTCTGTACTACAAAAAGGAGAGCTTGCCGGATTTCCGGTTGTTGGCGTAAAAATGACTTTGGATGATGGTGATTTTCATACTGTTGATTCCTCACAGCTTGCCTTTGAAGTTGCAACAAGAAATGCATTTAAAAAGAATTACCGAAGAGCTAAACCCATTATTCTGGAGCCTGTAATGAAAGTTTCTGTGGAAACTCCTTCGGAATTCCGCGGGAATATCATGGCAATAATCAACCAGAATAGAGGTCTCGTCTCAGATACGGTCATCGATGATAATTTTACGCGAATAGATTCGGAAATGCCGCTCTCAGAAACCTTCGGACTTGCTACACAATTCAGATCTGTAACTCAGGGTAAAGCAGATTTCACAATGGAATTCAGTGAATATAAAGCAGTTCCGAAAAGTATTGAAGAAGAAGTTTTGAAGGCACGAGAGAAATAGAGTAAGAAAGAATTTGAAATTTGAAATGAGGAATTATAAATTTATAATTCCTTAGTCTTTATTATACAATTCTTATAAATAAATGTATTTATTTATAACAAAACAAAAATCTATTAATCTTATCGAATCTCTTGACAAAAATTTATGACTGGTCATTTTTGACCAGTATTGATTGGAGGAGTTATGGAATATGATCCATGGAAATTTATAAAATTAGCTGAAAGTAATCTTGGGAAGCAACTATGGAATTTCCTGAATGAACATGACAATTTAATTAGAATGGAAACTGCTACCGATTTAAAAAAACCTGCAGTAAGAGCTTTAACAAACCAATTATTAAGCAGATTTGGTGAGCAAGTAAAAGAAATGAGGGTGAAACAAATGATAGGACACATGGTGAAACATATAATGAAAGAAAGAGAATATGAAGTAGATCAGCGAGATGTTTTGGTAAACGACGGATTATTTAATAAAGCATCTCGTTATCGTAAAAATGATGAACCCAAAGGAGTGATTCAATGAATAAAATAGGATTTGCAACTAATAGTAAATTAATAAAACAATTTATTAAAAAATGGTGTTTGAAAAATTATAAACCGTTTGTTGAATTAAAATCTTTGCATAATATTGATTTTAACCAGTTTCGATACCTTATTATTGATCCGCTTATTACTACTAAAACTGAATGGAAAAAATTTATTTCCCGTTACAAAAGACAGGGTTACTTAGTTCCTTTGTTAATAGTGTATGAATATCTCGAAAAATTTATTGATTTTGATGCAGAGATTCCACGTAATATAGATGTAGTGTGGTGCAGATTTCCTTATGACGAATTTGATTTTATAGAGGAAAGATTATCCGCTCTAGGGGATAGTTGGAAAATCTATTCCACTAAAGTAAAAAGACATATGGCAGAATATAAAAAAGAAAGACTTCAAATTTGTGAAGATGGAGTATTCAAACAAAATAAGAAACCTTACAAACATATTCTTCCCGAGAACTTGGAAAAATTAAATATTATTGAAACTTTCAGAAAGGAATTTTGGGATTATTCATTTATGAATGAAGATATTAAATTGCATACAGGTTTTCATCATTTGAATTCGTCTCAAGCATTGTGTTTTAATCTTTTCTATCCACTAATTAATGAATTTGTAATTTCATATCAATATAGGAATTATGATTTTATAAAATGCTTTTTAAATATTATCTTGAAGGACTTTTATTACCACTATAAGGGGATGACAGATATAAATTTCTTAAACCCTGCTCAATTAAATTTTGAAAAAATACTGGATAAAAAAGAACAAACTAATTTTGATTTTTATCTTGAATATAAAAATAATATAAAAATTCTTTTTGAGATCAAGTATACAGAAGAATCATTTGGAACTGCAAAAAACTCTAAATCGCATGAAGATAAATTTAACAAAATTTATAAGCCAAGACTTATTAATAAAATCCAACCAGAGTATTGTAGTTTTAATGAAAATTTTAGGAAGAATTATCAAATAATTAGAAACCTATCATACATCGATGATAAAACGTATGTTGTGTTTTTATATCCTAATAAAAATGAAAACATCAAAAACAAAAATAAAACAATTATTGAGGATATTATTTTACCAAAGTATCGAAATCACATAAAGATACTTTATCTTGAAGATATGGTTGAACATCTTTTGAATGGAAAATACTCTTCTGCAAAAATCCATACTCATTATCAGATGTTTAAAGAAAAATATCTATTAGATGAAGATGTGGACTACAATTATTTTAACAACTTAGATGAAGCTTTATATTTTCCGGAAATCGTTACTACTTTAGATTTAAGCCATCAATACAGAACTAAATTCCCAATGGAAATATTCACACTTAAGAATTTACAAAAATTAGATCTCTCTGGAAATGAGTTTGAGAATATTCCTAATGAAATATGGAATTATGAAGATTTAGTAGAACTTTCTTTAAATATATCAAAAATTCCAAAAGAGATAAATAATTTAAAGAGATTAAAACTACTTGAGATTTTCGGCAAAGATTTGAAAAAAATTCCAGACGAAATTTCGGAACTAGCATTATTAGAGACTCTTATTATAAGTAATTGTGAAATATGTAAATTACCGGAAAGTATCGAAAATCTTACTTCATTAAGGTGCATTAGATTGATGAACTTACCTGATCTTGATTTGATTGATACACTTAAGAAATTATCATTACTCAAATATCTTGAGGTTCTTGATTTATCTGGAAATGAACTTTATGATTTACCACCTGAAATCTCATTACTTCAAAAATTAAATGAATTAGATCTTAGTTTGAATAATTTTTCCAAAATACCTGAAGCAATTTTCAAGTTAATTGAATTAACCGATCTGAGCCTTGAAAGCAATAAGCTCGAATCTATAGAAAAACAAATTACAAAATTAATAAACCTCACTTGTTTAGATCTTAGAAGTAATAACATTATTAATTTACCTAAGGAAATTCATACATTACCATATCTTAAACATTTGATTTTGTAAAGTTGATATTGTAATGTTTAAAAAATTTAAACTTAATGGGGAGAGAATAAGATGACTAAAAAAAACATTATTGATGAATTGATGAAAGAGTTAGGTGATATAAATAATTTGTATAATGCTAAATGCATTGCAAGAAGAGGTAAGACTAATGATACTAAAGATTTCTACACTGAAGTAATTGCACATGAATTATTAAGAAACCTAACGAAATTTGAAAACATAAAACCAATTACAAGAACAAAACCTTACTGCAGAGAAAATCACTTTAACATTGAATTTAACTATAATGAAAGCAATAGAGATGAAGAAATTTTTGCAAAAAGAATTACCGGATTAAATATCGATGAAATCGGAGTGATTTTAGATTATCAAATACCCTTAAAAAATTCAAGGGATGACAAAGGTGTTGGAAAAATTGATTTGATTTCTTATAATAAGAAAAATAATAATCTGCATTTAATCGAGTTAAAATACAACAATAATGATGAAACATTACTTAGAGCTGTTCTTGAAGCATACACTTATTATAAAAGAGCAGATAAAGATAAACTCATGAATGACTATTTGAGTAGTAAATTTATATTATCAAAAGTGTTATTAAAATCAAATCTAAGTGATATAAATGTTATTCCAACTGTATTAGTAGTGCCTGTATGTAATCCATCTCAAGAATTAACTGAAATGGAATTTGGAAAAAGACCAAAACTAAAAACACTATCCTTAGCATTAGGAATTGAATTTTTTACATTAGATTTAAGTATTCTTAGAGTTGAAATCTAAATTTGAAAAGGAGGAAGAAATGTTTCATTTATATAAAAAAGCTAATTATTCAGGAAAGCTTAAGACTCAATTAATTGAATTAGGAATAAAGTATGCAAAGAACCATAATATTACAAATTACAAAAAGCATAAAAGTGCTCTTATTTTTGATATTAAGGATAATATCATAACATCGTCATATAAGCCCATAAAGAGTAGTAATGATTGGGAAAAAAGATTAGAAAAACCTCATACCCATTTTCCAAATTCAAATGTTAAAGAATTAAGCTCTTCAAATAGTTCAGATGCACTTCTAATGAATATTTTTTGCCATCCAGAATTGAATAAATGGAAATCGATCAAAAAATTATTTAATCAAGTAGAAATTAAACCCAATTTTGGTTACAAACCAGGAGTTGAAAAAGATGGTGGGAAACCGGATGATACTGAAATTGATATGAAATTAAAAAATATGTATATTGAAGCGAAATTGACTGAATCTGATTTTACTAAAAAAGATAAAAGTATTGTAGAATCTTACGATAAGTTTGAGGAAGTCTTTGAAAAAAATTATTTAGAGCAAGATTCCAATAAATATTATAAATATCAGTTAATTAGAAATATTTTAGCAGCTTATCAAGATGGTGTAAACTTTATCCTTTTATGTGATGCAAGAAGACCAGATTTAATTAGGGATTTTTATTTAACTGTAAGATGTGTTAAAAATGTTTCATTGAGATCGAGATGTAACATAATTTTTTGGCAGGAAGTATGTAAATGTGTTGGAGGGAATTTAAAACCATTTTTAATAGAAAAATATGGTTTATAAATTATCAAAATAATTCTACTCCCACTCAATAGTTCCCGGTGGTTTGGTGGTTATATCATAAAGCAGATTTCCCGCATCGTCAATATTTCTAATCAAATTTGAAAGTCTTAGAAATTCTGTAAAATCCATTTCATACACACTGGCACTCATTGCATCGAATGAACAAACAGGTCTCATTACATAACACAACTTGTTATCAGTGTTTCTTAATGGCAATTGAACAACCGGCATCTGCCAGATCTCTTTTATATCATCAGTTCTTTTCCGTAAAACCGCATCAACATTTCTCAATTCATCAAGGTTGTGTTTTTCTAAAAATAGTTTTTCCAGATGCAAATCATCAACAGGATTCAAAGAAAATATAAGCCTGTTTACCGTTTTTAATTTATTTATTACTTTAGAGGAACATTCATTTATCACTTTCCAATCTGCTTCGATATCTTTTTTGAACCATATAATCGCCGGATGATGATAAGTGCGAAAATCACCCTGAACGCCTACACTTTTTATTGGAAGAATTTTGCCTTCCATTTTGAATTCACTCAGGATTTTATTCATAAATTTTTCTTCTTTTGTATAATCAATTTGTGATTTTGTTTTATCCGAGCAAATAACTCTGATTGCCAGTCCCGGACCCGGGAATGGATGACGATGAACAAGTTTGTGCGGAAGCCCGAGTTCTTCTCCGAGTTTGCGGACTTCATCTTTATAAAGCTCTTTAATCGGCTCGATGATCTTTCCTTCCGAAATCAGTTTTTCAATTTCATCAACCCGATTGTGATGAGTTTTTATCAGAGCTGCTTTATCCGTTGAACCACTTTCTATTGTATCAGGATAAATAGTTCCCTGCACCAAAATAAATTCTTCTTCTTTTGAAAGTTTTTCCAGTTCCTCATTGGCAATATCAACAAATAATTTACCAATAATTTTCCGCTTTTCTTCAGGTTCGACAATTCCTTCCAGTTCTTTTAAATATAAGTCTTCCGCTTCGATTATTTTGATATTTTTAAAATTCAATTCTCGGAAATGTTCCATTATTTCTTTAGATTCATCCTTGCGCATAAAACCGGTATCGATGTGAATGGAATATACATTTTCGTTCCCAACAGCTTGAATGCAAAGCTCAAGAGCAACCAACGAATCCACCCCACCGGAAAGCAGCAGAACCAGCTTCCTGCCTTTTACTTCGTTTCGAATTTCATCTGTTAATTGTTGTTTAAAGTTCTTCACTTTCCAATTACGTTCTTGAGTGCATAATTCTACGAAATTATCCAGCATTTTCATTCCGTTCTCGGTATGCGTAACTTCAGGATGAAATTGGAATCCGAAATACTTATCAGACTCATAAGCAACGATCTTTACGGAATTAGTAGAAGCGGTTATTCGGAAGCTTTGCGGCAAAGAACAAACGTGATCTCCGTGACTCATCCAGACTTTTTGCTCTGTATTTAATTTTCTAAAAAGAACGGAATTTTTATTATCGCAGGTTATGGAAGTAAAACCATATTCTTTGTTTTCCCCACTTTCTATCTTACCGCCTACCATTTTTGCCAGAAGTTGATGTCCGTAACATATCCCTAAAATAGGAATTTCATTTGTTGCTATATCAAATTTAATTCGATATGCATCATCTGCGTTTACTGATTGCGGACCTCCCGAGAAAATTATTCCTACAACGTCATTGTCTTTTCCGAAATTCTCCGGATTTATTATCTCACTATAAACACCCAGATCACGGATTCTGCGCGCGATGAGATGAGTGTATTGTCCACCGAAATCAATTATTATTATTTTTTCCATTTTCTTCCTTTTTTTCACCGCGAAGACGCGAAGCTAAAATTTTGCATTATTTTTTTTCTTTATTCTTCATAATTTTTCTTTTCCTTTCCGTCCTTTGCGCCTTTTTAACACGGCGTAGTGTAACGAAGACGGTTGCGGTTTATTCTTTTTCCTCTTTTCAATTATCATCATTTTTGTTCTTTCCTTTCCGCTCTTTGCGTCTTTGCGGTGAAAACTTCTTTCAAGCATTCACTATAAAATCTATGCTCAACTTTCAATCCTGTTTGTTCTACTTCTTCTATCGTTTCGCAATCCGAAATATTAACTTCTTTTTTTCCGATCACACTTCCCGTGTCGAGTCCTTTATCTACAAAATGAACAGTGATTATAGTTCTTTCCAGCTTATTTTCAAAAGCCCATTCATAACCGTGTAAACCCTGATGAAAAGAAGTATCCGCAGGATGGATATTGATAATCATTTTTTGGAATTCTTTTATGATCTTCGGTGAAAGAATCTTCATATAACCTGCCAAAATAATGAAATCCGGATTTTGTTGTTTCAACCAATCCAAAAGCATTGTATTGTAGGTTTTTCTCTTCTTTCCTCTTGATTCAATGATTTTAGTTTTGATCCCAAAACTTTTTGTTTTTTGTAGTCCTTCAGCATCCGGTTTATTAGAAAATACTGATTGAATCGTGCAAATATCTTTCAATATGCCGGACTGAACGTTTCTGACAATTGCTAGCATATTACTGCCACGACTACTGATCATAATAATAATTTTTTTTTTCATATTTTTTCTCACCGCTAAGACGCTAAGAACGCCAAGTAATCTCCTCTTGAGACGCTGTACTGAGCTTGTCGAAGTAGGAGTCCGACTTTAGTCGGGAGGTGTGTTTTTTCTTCATCATTGGAAATTCCGTGTTCGATATTGGATATTCGCTTTCTCTCATCTTAACTCATCTAACCAACCGGCTGTTTTGTTCAGATTCCTCTTAAATATTCTACCTTCATTGCGAGCATCTTTTGCCTGATGATATTTGAAGTATATTTCATTGTTAATGATTCCTAAAATTTCAATCTTACCGGTCTTATGAGATATCACATACCGGAATCGTTTACTGTGTCCGTTCATCATAGCTTTTGCTTTTTCAACAATCTGATAACCTTTATATAACGGTATTTGAAAGTATTGTTTAACTCTTTTTACGGGACGACATTGAAAAACATAATACGGATTAACTCCTATTTTTACCAATTTATTTTGCAGTTCTGCTAAAACATCGGGTTTATCATTGATATCTTTCATTAAAACCGTTTGATTGTTCAAAATAATCCCTGATAATAATAATTTTTTAACTGCTGCCTGAAGTTCTTTTGTCATTTCTTTCGGATGATCGATTTGCAGAACAAAGTATATTTGCTTTCTTTTTGAATATTTTTTTAGAACAGAAAGCAATTCGCTGTCTTCTAAAATTCTTTGCGGTAAAAAAACAGGAACTTTAGTACCGAACCTGATAAAATCAAGATGTTCGATTTTTGTAAATCCGTTCAAAAAATTTTCTATTACTTTTGTTGAAAGCATTAACGGATCACCACCGGTTACCAGAACATTATTGATTTCCTTATGATCATTAATATACTTTTTGGCTTTTTCGAGATTATGAAATATTTCTTTTGAAGATACACCGACCATTCTTTTTCGAAAACAAAATCTGCAGTAACTTGCACATCTGTGGGTTGATAATATCAAAGCAGTTTGAGAATACTTATGCTGAAGCCCTATGAATTTTGTATTACCTTTTTCATCGCTTGTATCATAAGAACCGGTTAAATCTAATTCATTAACGGAAGGAACTATCATTTTTCTGATTGGATCTTTAGGGTCTTCAAAATCTATCAAAGACAAATAATGTTTAGAAATACTCATAGGATGTCTTTTAACAACTTTTTTCAGAAGTTTTTTTTCTTTTGAATTTAAATCCAGATAATTTTGTAATTCTTCTATGGTGGTTACATTAAATTTTAATTCACTTTTCCAATTCATAATTAAATCCTGAAATTTCTTTTCCCAATATTTTTTCTGTAAAACATATTGTCAAAATAAAAAAGTTTTACTTTCTTATAAGCATTTTCGATGGCTTTTTCTAAAGTATTTCCGCAAGCTACAATGTTCAGAACCCGTCCGCCGTTCGTCAGGAATTTATCTCTTTCTTTTTTTGTTCCTGCGTGGAAAACAAGTTCTTTCGCTTCTTCCAACCCGCAGATAGGAATTCCTTTTTTATACGCTTTGGGATATCCACCGGAAGCAAGAACAATATCCACGAAAAAACCGTCATTGAATTCCATTTTGAAATCTTTCAATGTTCCATCAAAGCAGGAAAGAACAAGTTGCAGCAGATCACTTTTTAATGCCGGTAAAACCACTTCTGTTTCAGGGTCTCCAAGGCGGACATTGTATTCAAGAAGTTTTGGACCTTCTTTGGTTATCATCAAACCAAAATATACAACACCTTTAAAATTGAATCCCTCAGCTTTTATACCATTCATCGTTGGTTTAATTATATCATTTTCGATTCGTTTTTTAAGTTCCTCCGTATAAAATGGAACAGGACAGAAAGCTCCCATTCCACCGGTATTTGGTCCTTTATCACCATCCAATAATTGTTTGTGATCTTGTGATGGCAGTAATAATTTATAATCATTCCCGTCGGTAAATGCAAGTATGGAAAGCTCGGAACCTTCCAGTTTTTCCTCGATCAGATAGGATGCTTCTACCCCATATTTTTGGCGTATATCTTCTAAAGCAGCAAATGCTTCTTCTTGCGTTGAACAAACAAAAACACCTTTTCCTGCTGCAAGTCCGTCGTATTTTATAACACAGTCTCCGTTCATTTTTACTATCGTGTCATTTATTGCAATGTTATCCTGAGTCCCGATTTTTTCGGGAAAGTATTCACTTTGACAGATTCCGCCAAATTCCCGATAATCCCCGGTAACCACACCATATTTTTTCATAAATCTTTTAGCATAGATTTTTGACCCTTCCAACTTAGCTCCGGCTTTATCGGGTCCAAAAACTTTTACTGGAGTATCTGCAAAGTAATCAACAATACCTTCTGCAAGCGGATCTTCCGGACCTACAACGATAAGTTCAATTGTTCTATGCTTGCATAAATTTAATATAGCCTCAAAATCATTTACATCAATATTTACATTGTTTTTTGTTCCGCCGTTCCCGGGCAGAACAAATACTTTTTGAGCACTTTTGCTTTGTGATAATTTCCAGGCAATAGCGTGTTCCCTGCCACCTGAACCGATTACTGCAATATTCATATTTCTCCTTTTATTCACCGCAAAGACGCTAAGAACGCTAAGTTTTTTACAAATTATTTACTTTTCTTTTTATACCATTCTTGATTAAAGTAACATTAAAATTAATAAGATAACCAAGTCTTTTATCTGATAATTTAAGATATGATATTAATTGAGCGTCGTGGATTGGTAATAATTTTTCTACTGCTTTTAATTCAATTATGATTTCATTTTCAACTAATAAATCTAAACGATAGCCAACATCTAGTTTCTTTCCTTTGTAAAACACAGGTAATGCTTTTTGCTGTTCAACTTTCAAACCTCGTAATATCAACTCCATAACTAAACAAACTTCATAAGCAGATTCAAGCAAACCGGGACCTAATGCTTTATGAACACAGTATGCTGCATCAACAATTTGCTTTCCTATTGCTTCAAGTTTTTCTCTGTTCATTACTTATTTCCTTTTTTTATTCACCGCAAAGACGCGAAGAACGCTAAGTTTCCCTTAATTTCTTTTTATTCACCGCTAAGTTCGCGAAGACGCGAAGCTAAGATTTTGCATTATTTTTTTTCTTTATTCTTCATAATTTTTCTTTTCCTTTCCGTTCTTTGCGCCTTTGCGGTTAATTTTTCCTTATCTCCTCATCTGCTTTGATCAATGTTTCTTTTATTTCTGCTATCTCATTTATAAACACATCTTTCAGCCTTCTGATACCCAAACTACGCAGAGCAGCAAGAGCAGCCGAGCTTACATCTATAACTGTGGAAGCAGGTGTTTTGGAGGGCATTATAAGCGATGAATTGATGTTTACCATCATATCGATCTTATCTTTGAATGGAGGACAATTTATAACTGGAATTGCCAAGTTTGCAGCAAGTGCTCCACCGAGTCCGTTCGATCTTCCGGCAACCGCAATCACGCATCCGGGTTCTAAAGAATTATTGTAAACTTCGGCAATCTCGGGAATTCGTTCTCCATTTTTATGAGCAGAAACCACTCGCATATTCACGAAAATACTGTATTTATCCAAAATTGCTTTGATCTTCTTACAATGCTCCATATCAGCAGGCGAACCCATAATTATCGAAACAAAACCGTCCTTGATGAGTTCTGCTTTTAAAAGATTATAATAAATTCTGTCCCGGACATCACAATCACAAATTTCAAATTCCTTTCCTACTATTTTCTCATAAATATTCACGTATTTATTGGAAGCTTCCGCTATCACATCTTCGGGAAGAACATTCGGAACAACGCCGTTTTTTTTATTATTCAGAAGCCATTGGCGAATAAATTCTTTATCCATCGAATCTATTTTCAACGGATTTTTTTCATAATCTTCCTTGCTCCAGAATCTGGATGAATCGGGAGTATGAATCTCATCGATCAGAATAAGTTCTCCATTACAAAGTCCAAATTCATATTTTGTATCCACCAGAATAATGCCTTTTTTGGAAAGTTCTTTTGTCCCAAGTTCAAAAAGCTCCAGAGAAATTTCTTTCATTTTCTGATAAATTCCTTTAGAAGTCCAACCCTCTTTAACGATATTTTCAGGAGTAATTTCCCTATCGGATTCTTCTTTTGTGGTGGGAGTTACGATCGGATTGGAAAACTTGGCATTCTGGTTAAGTCCATCTGAAACATCCACACCGCTGAAATTACGTTTTCCTTTTTTATAGCCGCGCCACATCGAACCCGTCAAATATCCTCGAACGATCATTTCCACCTTGATAGGCTCAGCTTCCTTAACTAAACTAATGTTCGAATCTACCGCTTTAATAAAATGATTTTCGATTATATTGCGTGTTTTTTCAAACCAGTAATTTGTGATTCCATTCAGAACTGCTCCTTTATTGGGAATCAAATTATTCAAAACGCTGTCAAAACTTGAGACTCTGTCCGATACGACGATCATCCTGATCTTATCATCGATCCTGAAACTTTCTCTTACTTTTCCGCTGTGTATTTTTTTTAACTGCGGAGTGTAAATTTTGTCTAAATACTTCATTCTATCTCCCTTTTTATTCACCGCAAAGACGCTAAGGACGCAAAAATTTTAAATAAAATATCTCCATTACTTTGTCTCTACGATATAATTTTAATAATCATTTTTTTTACTTTTTACTTTCCGCTCTTTGCGCCTTTGCGGTAACATCAATGCTTAAAATGTCTGATACCAGTAAAGACCATCGCCACACCGAGTTCATTACATTTCTTAATAACCGCTTTATCTTTTATGGAACCTCCAGGCTGGATAATATTCCTTATTCCCGCTTCTGCCGCCAGTTCCACATTATCTGCAAACGGAAAGAATGCATCAGAAATTAGAACAGCTTTCCCGAGTTCATCTTTGAAATATCGATCTAAATCTTCCGAGTTCCCATCAAATTCATTGTTTAGATTTTCTCTGGCTTTTTCGATTGCAAGTTTCGTAGAAATTAATCTGTTCGGTTGCCCAGCTCCCATTCCCAGAAGTTGGAAATTTCCGTTTTTCATTTCGCGAACTATGGTAATCGAATTCGATTTCACCTGCCGCATTGCTTTAATGCCAAATTCTATCAAACCCTTTTTAAAATCAATATCAATTTGCTTTTCTGTTACATTTTTCAATTTATCATAAAGTTTATTGTCACAATCCTGCAACAAAAGCGAACCCGAAACATATTTGATTTCAAATTTCTGTTTGGAATCCTGCGGATCAAAGCAGATAACACGCAGGTTTTTGTGAAACTGCAGATATTCCAATGCTTCTTCCGAATATTCGGGAGCGATGATCACTTCCACAAATTTTCTCAATCTTTTATTTTCATTATTCAGATTCAGGAATTCCACCGTATTCAAATCAACAGGTTCATTGAAAGCAATGATCGAACCGAAAGCAGAGATAGGATCTCCGTTCCAGGCATCTTCAAAAACTTTTCGTTGGTTATTTCCTTCTGCCAATCCGCACGGATTGTTATGTTTGATGATCGCACAACCAAATCGTTTCAAGTTTTTTACGGAATCGACTGCACTTTGAATATCCCCGATATTATTGTAGGAAAGCTCTTTCCCGTGCAGAATCTTCATATCGGCAAGCGAATTTTCTGCTCCGATTTCTTTATAAAAATATCCTTCCTGATGTGAATTTTCGCCGTAACGCAATTTCTTTCCGTCAGAAAAAGCCAGTCGTAATGATCGTTCTCCTGCTTGTTCGTCCATTGTTGTGGAAATTAGAGCATCGTAATCTGCAGTATGATTGAACGCTTTTCTCATTAACTTGAATCTTGTATTAAAAGAAATGTTTCCATCATTTTCATTAAGTTCTAAAATCATATTTTTGTAGTCATTAACATCAGTGACGGTTGCTACATACTTGAAATTCTTGGCAGCAGCACGTATCATCGTGGGACCGCCAATGTCGATATTTTCTATCAGGGTCTCAAAATCAGCTCCTGATTCTTTAACTTTTTCAAAAGGATACAGGTTGCAAACAACCATATCTATTGGTTTAATTCCCAGTTTTTCAGTTTCCTGCTTATCTTTTTCCCGATCAAAAAGTAGCGCTGATTCGATATTGAATGAGATCGTTTTCATCCTTCCACCGAATGCTTCCGGATTCCCGGTAACTTTTTGGATGTCGGTAACTTGAATTCCAGCAGCTTCCAACACTTTTTTTGTGCCACCTGTGGAAATAATTTCACAATCGAATTCCTGCAAAGCTTTAGCCAGATCTACAATTCCAGTTTTATCGGAAACGCTGATCAAAGCTCGTTTAATTTTTATCATTACTACCTCTTTCATATTCACCGCTAAGTTCGCAAAGACGCAAGGAAAAACATTGGAACCACCTGTCTACGTTAAAACTACGCCAAGGCAGGCGAATTTGCACGAATATACACTAATTTTTTGCAACGAACAAAACTAACAAAGAATTAACCACAGAGTTCACGGAGAGCACGGAGTAAATCTCCTCTTGAGAGGAGTACGGCTTCAGCCGGGAGGTGTGTTTCATTTGAAATTCCGCATTCGATATTTTCCATAATTACCCTTAAACTTTGTTCCTAAAATTAATCACATAAAACATCATCAATTCTTCCAATCTGGATTCAAACACTTCAAAATTCTCAGGTTCTTTATAATCTTCTATCATCTTTTCTGCCTGATCAAGATTCGATTTGAAGATTTCATTAATATTTTCAGTTTTTCCTAATTCAAATTTTTTCATATTCAATAATGTATCTAAATTAAGATTCAACGGAGTTTGGAAATCTTTCTCATCCAAATGATTCCAATTGCCGGTCTGTAAATCCAGTTTATAATACGGAAGAAAAAGATGACCATTTTTTACGATGAATTTCAATACATTGATAATATATTCAAATTCCTCGATAGAAATCGCATAATGCAAATTAACTCTGACCCAACCGGGTTTCATTCCGGAATATTTATCAATTCCTACCAAACATTGATAATACTTGGAAAGCTCTTCGCTGATACCGAGAAGTGTATGACCATACGGACCTGCACAAGAACAGCCCGCACGAGTTTGAATTCCAAAAAGATCATTCATAAGTTTAGTTACTAATTTTGGGTGCAGTATTCTATCTTTATGCTTAATATTAAAGGGAATAATACCTATCTTCTTATGAATATCCGCAGGACCATAAAAAATTATTTTATCCTCATTTTTGAAGCTATCATAGAATCTTTTTAGAAAATATTGTTCGATTTTCTCGATATTATTTACCCCTATTTTTTCTTTCAACTGGAAAATCAGGGAAACTTTAATGTTTTGCAGAATTCCGGGAGTTCCGGGTTTTTCACGGGTTTCGATATCTTTAACAAATTGTTCTCTTTTCTTTGTTACATAATCTACCGTTCCGCCGGCAGCGATAGATGGTGGAAGATCTTTTGGATATATTTTTTCGTTGATAATAAGAATTCCGGAAGTTCCCGGACCACCTAAGAATTTATGTGGAGAAAGAAAAATAGCGTCAAAATAGCTTTCTTTATCTTTGTTCATATTTATCTCGATATATGGCGCACAGGCAGCGAAATCGAAACAGGCAATTGCATTGTGCTTATGAAGAATTCTTGCAACTTCATACACCGGTGTTTTAATACCGGAAACATTCGATGCTGCAGAAAAGGAACCGATTTTAAAACGGTTATCATACTTTGTATCCGACACAATTTTTTCCAGTTCGATAAGATCGAGTTCACCCTCTGCGTTCAATGGAATTTCAATAATTTCACAAAGCGTCTGCCGCCACATTATTTCATTGGAATGATGTTCATAAGGTCCCACAAAAACGATGGGCTTCCTACCTTGGATATGAGCTTTTAATTCTGAATTACATTTTGTTCTTCCCGGGTAGCGAACTATACAACTATCAATAAACTCATTGATCCTTTTCTTTGTGGCAGGAGGCCAATAAACTCCCAGAATCTGCTGAAGTCGTGTGATACCACCTGTTGTGCCGGATTCCGTAAAAATTATTTTTCCCGTATCTCCTGCATTAACATTTCTTTTTATGATCCTTTCAGCTTCGTGCAAAAGTTCAGTCATTGTTTTACCGGTAAAATCATCTTCGGTGTGAGTATTGGCATAATACTGCATAATGTGCATCAGATAATTCTCTATCGAATATAAGCACCTTCCGCTGGCAGTGTAATCCGCATAAACAAGTGGTTTCTCTCCGAAAGGTGTTTTGAACATTTTATTGCGTCCGATAATATCAGCTCGGAGCCATTCAAGATTTTTGATTAATTCTTCAGGTTTCATATAATATCCTTTATCATTCATAAAAAAGGTGTCGATCCAAAAATATCTTGTCTTAATTGAAACCATTCCACCTCAATTTCTAACAATTCTAAATCTTCACGAAGTTTATTAATCTTACTTTCAATATTTTTATTACAGTTATTATCTAAAGAAGAAAAAATTATTTTATTGGGTCTGATTATTTCTGCAACTTTCTTCATTGATGTAAAATCCTTATTTTTAAAGCCTTTAATAGATTGTTTAATTTCTCCAATAATTAATTTACCATCTTGGATACATATAATGTCTAAGTCTGTAAAGTGTTCTTTTTCACCAAACTTAAATACATCTTGAGATGTCTCATATATGAAAGAAGTGTTACATTCTTCAAATAATTGTCCTAAAGTCAATATGACAGGAGTCAAACCCTGTTGAGAATACCCAAATCTAACAAGACTATTTAATTTATAAAACCATTTTTCTTCAGGTGCGATATTGAATCCGCTACGACATCCTTTGCATATTATATCTTGTTGGATTTCATCAATATGATACCATTCACTTAAACCACAGCTAGGACATTGTGGTTGTAAACCTATCTGTAAGATGTTTTGCTTAATCAACTCCGATAATGTTTTTTTAAGATTTTCAATAAAATGCTTATTTTTATATCCAAGTTTTTTGTTTTTTATATTCGAGTTAAAAGCACTACATTCCTTTCTAGCTTCTTTTTTAAATATCGACCAAGTAATTTCTTTATTTAAATTAACAATATCTTTAGATCGATTTAAGACATATTCAGTTAACCAAGTTAAATCCTCTTCACTCTTTAGAAAATTAATACCTTTTTTAGACAAAGCATTTTTAATTTCTTCTTTTTTTCTATCATCCTTTTTAGGATTTACATTTGATAGAATATCAAACATATGTCTCCAATATCTAATTTCAATATACTGTTTTGCAATAAATAAATTACCAAAAAGGTTAATAAAACCAGACATATATTTTCCAGTGTTAGAAGGTTTAATATAAGATAGCCTTCTATGATTCAAATTGTATCTTGCATCTGCTTTTATAAAAGCTTTGTTTTCATCTGTTAATAAAATCCGAAATATTTCTGAGTCACTTATCAAATTTATTTTAAGATTCTGAACATCATGAGCTAATAATACAGAGGGGAAGCCATTCGAACATATTCTTGATGAACCATTAAATATTCTATACGCTAACATATTATGTTTCGGTAATCTCCACCATAAAGTTCTTCCCTGAAAATTAGGATAACGTTCAGGATGATGTTGAATAAATATATCAGCAACCCAACTTTCGCCTATCATGAAACTTTTTTCAATATCTGGTGGATTTATTATTATTTGATTTTGATCGCCTGTAACTTGAAATGAGTCCATTTCATTTGTTATCGAAACAAAATTACTTCTCTGTTGAAATTCTGGAGTTTTAATTTCATTATAAGTTTCCGTAATATTTGATAGAACATTTTTTGTAAGCCTATCGGATATAACTTTCAGTTCATCTTTTGAAAGACTAAAACTAATGAATCTAATTCGGTGGTTACTTCTACTACTATTCCAACAAATCGTTTTAAGCCATTTTTTTAAAACTTCTCCAAACTCAATATCGTTTGATAAATCAACTGAAAGCCAGATATTATTGAAATACTTTTTTTGCCATTCTGGATATGATAAGCTAATATTCCAATTATAAACAATATCTTCTGGAGAATCACCCACGATGATGGTAAATGGACTTTCAACTCCACTATATTTAACTTCCCGAAATTTATATGGTATTGAACATATCTGAATTGGATAAGCAAAATTATTATAAATACTTAAATCTTTTAAAGCAGATATAAGTTCTTCCTTTTTTTTAATATTAAATATTTTTTTATTATTATCATCTAATTTATGAATATCTTTTAGATTAATTGGATATGAACCGAAATTGATATTTATAAATTGTTTTATAAATGTATCTAAATCTTTATCTTTATCAAAAAGAACAAGTGTGGAGCTGAATAATTTATTTATATTCTCAATAGTTGGATGTATCGATAATCCTTTGTAAATAGAATGAATATTGTTGTGTAATGGATTTTTTATTTCTAATGATATTGGATTGATAAAAAAATCAATTTTTTTTACTAATTCTTTATCAAGTTGTATAAAAGAAATAATTATATCTGGATCGATGTTACATAATAAATTCCACCAGTTCTTTTTAATTTTTTTACCATCTGTAAATATGATTGGATTATATCTACCTCCCCATTTATGAATGTTGTATTCTATAACCAATTGAATTTGCATTATCGCATCTTTTTTAGGATTGATTAAAAATGCAATCCTTATTGGACGTTTATCAATATAAATTGAATATGGTTCTTGTTTCATAATTTTACCTTTGAAAATAAAGTCACAAACTCCTCACCCACTCCTCAAAAACAGGATTAATGACTTCATAACTTCCGCTGATTTTTTGGATTAAATTTTTCTTCATCAAAGATTTAATTGTAGATGTTAATGATGATGTTTCGGGTAAATTGAATTTTTTGCGATATTCTCCCGAAAACAGTTTTTCATCTTTCAAATTTGAGATCGCAATCAGAGTTCTTCTTTGATTCAAACTCAATTGATCATAAATGTTTTGGAAGATCAACGACTGTCCTGCCACTATTCGTTGTAACCATTTTGATTTGAATACAGGACATTCCTGATCTTCTCCTTCCATAATCATATCCCAAACAAATGATGCAAAATGTTGGGTGAAATGCGGATGACAACGAGATTCCGATAAAATTTCCGCTATCGTTCTATCACTAATAATCTGACCTGTTTTTTTGAATTGTCGTTTGATATATTTTGTCAGGTCTTTCTCTGATATCGGATCGACATTCATTTTGAAGCCGTATTCATAAAAAGGCGAATTCGTATCAGAGAAAGTATATTCCATTAAAGATTGCTGACTTCCCAAAAAAATGTATGAAACATTTTTATGAAATTGAAAATTTGAACGCATCCAGTTTATTATAAAGGGTTTTATTCGATAAACTTCCTGAAATTCATCAAACGCAATACAAATATTCTTATTTCCTGCAATTTTTTCCGGTACGTTCAAGATTGTTTCTAAGTCAGATTGATTCTCAATGTTTTGTGTTTCAAATGATAAAGTTGAATTTCCAAGAGCATCGATTGAAAATTTCGGATAAAGTCCTTTGAAATATTCAGCAACTTTTTTAGTTAGTTTTTCGATACCTATTTTCCAATTGAATAGATTTTTTACTAAAACTTGTGAATATTTTCTCGCAAAATCATCGGGGTTAAGAACATTATAAAGATCAAAATAGATGGTAATTATGTCTTTTTCTTTTAATGTCTCAAATGCTTTTAATATCAGCGATGTTTTACCAAATCTTCTGGGAGAATACATCCAGAAAGATTGTCCGTTTATCATTGCTCGATGGATCCTTTTTATTTCTTCTTCTCTATTACAGAAATTTTCACCTGTTACAACTTCTCCGTATTTGAATGGATTTTCCATAAAACCTCTTCTCAGGTCGCTGTTTTACGACACGCTCTTCTGCGACCTATTTAACTCACTATATTACGCAACGTAATTTTACGACCTAACAATTTATGTCAAACTATTTTTAGATTCGAAAATTCAAATCGCAATTTTTGCGACTCGCAATCCAACGACCTGAATATTACGCAATTTTACGTAACGCACTTTTGCGTAATTTTTATTTTCACTCTGTGTTCTCCGTGCGCTCTGTGGTTATATATTCCACAATATTCCTAAATATCTTCAACCCTTCCCCATCTTCTGAAATCTCAGGATTTTGTCGTTTAAGTTGTCCCCAATTGGGATGGTTATACAAACTAAGAAATGCTTCCGGATGCGGCATCATACCAAGGATCTGTCCTGTTGGATCGGTAAGTGCGGCGCAATCCAGATCTGCCCCATTTGGATTTTGAGGATACTCAGACGTGATATTCCCATCAGCATCACAATAACTGAAAACATTCAGATTATTATCCAGAATATTCGTTTTAATCTCTTCATCTTTGATAATCAGTTTTCCTTCACCATGCCGTACAGGACAAGGCATGATATCAATATCTTTTAAAAATGGAGTTTCGCAATTCGGATTCTTTTTAAGATGAACCCAGCGATCCTCGTATTTTGCAGAATTATTTCTGGTAAGAGTAACTTCCTGTTCAAATTTACCATTTGTATTTGGCAAAAGACCCATTTTTACCAGAAATTGAAAACCGTTACAAATACCCAAAATAAATTTCCCATCATCCAAAAATTTTTTAATCTCTTCTAAAAATGTTTTTCCCGACTCCATCTTTTTATATTTCATTTTATTAGCTAATACTTTGCCGGAACCCAGATCATCACCGAAAGAAAAACCACCCGGAAAATTGAGAATATCGTATTCATGGATAGATTCCTTTTCCAAAAAGATATCGTTTAAATGAACTATTTTAGATTCAGCTCCAGCCAATTTATAAGCTGCTGCAAGCTCTTCTTCACAATTAATTCCGTATCCGGTGATCACTAATACTTTAACTTTTTTCATAATTATCCTTTTTTGCCACTGACTTTCACTGACTAACTCTGACTTTTTTTAGCAACGAACCCGCCTTCTCCGGCAGCTGCCGGATTCGGCGTGGCAGGCAAAACTAACAATACGAACTAAAAATCTACCACAAAGCAAACGGAAAAGCACGGAGAAAATCTCCTCTTCAGTCTTCGTTCCGAAAATTCGGAACTACGCCCAGACAAGTGAGAGGAGTCCCAGATTTATCGGGGGAGGTGTGTTTTCAATTTTCAATATTAAATTTTCAATTACTTTAGTCCTTCATCCCACGCTCTCTGCAATTTATCAATCTCAATATCAATAACTTTATCATTGTTTCTAATTATTTTCATTTTCTTTTCAGAGGTAACTTCTCCGATAAAAATACAATCATCTTTAAACAATCTTTCAAAATCTTTTTTATTCTCCGGTTGTATACTTACAGCAAAACGAGAATGAGATTCGGAAAATAAAATTGCGTTCAAGTTCAAATCTTTAAAATCAGAGACATCCAATTCCACTCCGAATTCCGTTCCGATCGCACTTTCACAAACAGCAACGCCTAATCCTCCGTCAGACAGATCGTGGCAGGATTCAATGAGAGCAAGATCATTTGCTTTCATCACTTTTTTGTATAATTCTTTTGTATCTTCTTTTCTCACCTTCGGAACATTCGCACCGAGTTTGTCGAATAATTTATAGAATTCCGAAGCGCCGAGTTCATCGTATGTTTCTCCCAGAATATAGATCATATCTCCATCTGCTTTAAAATTACTGGTTACCGTTTTGCGAACATCGTCAATTTTTGCAACCATTGAATATAGTATTGTGGGAGGAACAGAAATCTTAATATCACCGGATTTGAAATCATTTTTCATGCTATCCTTACCAGAAGTCATCGGAATGTTATAGAATACAGACATATCGAAAAGTGCTTTATTCATTTGAACGAGTTTTGCCAGTTTCAATTTTCCATCGGGATTTATTACCGGATCAAAGGCAGAATCTGGCACGCAGAAATTATCGTTCACAGTCCAAAATCTATTTGTCTTATCATTTATATTAGGAAGCTTTCCACCGACTGAGATTATCTGTCGAATTGCTTCATCGAACGCTCCGGCACTCATCTCGTAAGCATTGATGTCACCATATTTCGGACAGATACCATTTGAGATTGCAATACCTTCAAAGCTGTCAAAATTCAATCTCATAACGGCTGCATCTTGAGGAGACTTTCCATTTTCTCCCATCAAAGGTTTAATAATTGTTTTCCCTTTCACTTCGTGGTCGTATTGTCGAATTACATTTTCACGGGAACAGATATTATCACTTCCCATCAGTTTAATTAGGATTTCGTTGTAGTCGAGGTTAGAAGATATTTCCGGTTCATTTAATTCCGATTTCTTCCATTCTGCTTCCATAATTTTTTTTGGAACACCTTCATGCAGGAATTTCATATCGAGATAAGCAACTTTTTTATCATCATATCTAACATCGATAAATCCGGTTGAAGTGAATTTGCCAATATCAGAAAGTTCTACCTCACGTTCTTTTGCCAATTGAAAAAGAGGTTCTTTTTTATCTTCTTCTACCACGAATGTCATGCGCTCCTGTGATTCGGAAACGTAAATCTCCCATGGTTTTAAATTTGCATATTTTAATGGAACTTTCTCCAGATTTACAACCGCTCCACCGGTGATCTCTGCCAGTTCTCCAACCGATGAAGATAAACCTCCGGCTCCATTATCGGTTGAACTTTTTATCAATCCTTTTTTTACAGCTTCCTGCATGAAATCCGAAAGCAGTTTTTGTGTTATAGGGCTTCCGATCTGAACGGCTGATTGCGGAGAATTTTCATCTATTTCTGCTGAAGAAAAAGTAGCACCATGAATTCCGTCTTTTCCAACTCTTCCGCCTGCCATGATGATCAAATCTCCATCATCAATCGGTTTAAGCCAGGAATTCACTCCATTAAATTGATATGGCATCACTCCGCCGGTTCCGCAATAAACCAGCGGCTTGCCGCTGTAGCGATCATCAAAGATGATCGAGCCGTTCACGGTAGGCACTCCTGATTTATTACCGCCATCTTCAATTCCATGTCGCACACCTTCAAAGATACGTTTTGGATGAAGCTGTCCTGGCAATAATTCTTTATCATAATTCGGAGTTCCAAAGCAAAGAACGTTCGTATTGAAAAGAAGTTTCCCACCACCTATTCCGGTTCCCAATGGATCGCGATTATTTCCCAAAATTCCAGTTATCGCTCCACCATAAGGATCGATAGCAGAAGGTGAATTATGAGTTTCCACTTTCCACACAAAAATCGATTTATCATTGATCTTCACGACACCTGCGTTATCCGTAAATATCTTCAATAGCCAGTTATTTCCGACATTCTTCAATCTTTCACGAACGATCTCCGTTGATTTGCGGATATAGGTTTTAAAGAGCGAATCGATCGTTTCTTCTTCGCCGTTTTCTAAATTCTTGTAATGAATCTTTGCAGCGAATTCTTTATGTTTGCAATGCTCACTCCAGGTTTGAGCCAGCACTTCCATTTCGCAATTTGTCGGCATTTCCGATAAATTATTCTTCATCCGATTTTCTATTATTTTTTCATCTGCAAAATAAGTTTGGATCGCCTTCATTTCTTTCAGATTCAAAGACAATAGCCTATCCTTTGAAATCTTCAACAAATTATCATCGGAGATATTCAAATCGATAGTTTCTGATTTATAATTTTTCCCAATGCGAACTTCTGGAATATAATCTATTTTTCCGTTAAATCTGCCATATTCGAAATGGTGAATAAGTTTATTCCCGAGCAATTCTTCAGCTAATTCCTTAAGTATATTTTCATCAAGTTCATTCTCGAAAAGGTAAATATCTTCAGTATAAATATGCTGTGTTTTTGTATCAAGTTTAAGATCAAGAATATCTATCAACGTCTTTTGAGCTGAGATTCCTTCATCATCAGTAACACCGGGCTGTTTTGCCACCAGAACGAATGACTTATAGAATGGATCATTATAAAATGAATTGATATAAACATCGTTAATTATTTCGTCCTTCAAACCGAGATTTGCGAATTTCCGAATATTCTCTTTACTCAAATCGTAAGTAATATTGAACACTTTACCTGTCTTTATTTTTCCCGTTTTTATTTTCAGGAAGCTTGCAGCGTTCTTCTCAATTTTTTCACCCAAAACATCATTAATATTTTCTTTTAAAACAAGTTGAATTTGGTTTTTCAAATTCTCTCCATTAATTTCATTTTCCCCGGTTCCCATGTCCATTGTGGGAATTATGATTTTTCGCTCTATGGAATTCTGTACTTAATTTATTACGCAGAGCGTAGATCCATCGTTCCAACGTAGAACATTGGAACGAAAAAACAACCCGGCTAAGAAAAGCCGGGCTACAATATACTTATTTCATTAAGATCATTTTCTTCACAGAAGAATATTTCTCAGTATCAAGTTTATAGAAATAAATTCCTGAAGAAACAGCATTCTCATTGTCATCTTTTCCATTCCATACAACCTGATGCGAGCCTTCGTCTAATGTATCATTTATAAGAGTTTTCACTTTCTGCCCTTTGATATTATAGATTGAAAGGTTCACAAACGAGGACGTTTGTGCTACAGAAAAAGAAATTGTTGTTGTCGGGTTAAACGGATTGGGATAGTTTCCAATCAGTTCATTTGAAATAATAACTACATCATCATCAGAAGATGATTCTTCATATTCATAAAGACATGCACTGCCCTGAACATATTGAGGATTATTCAGGTTGTCACCATTATCAAAAAAAGCATACCATATTTCATCAGCAGGAATATCAAATTCTATCATACCTTCATCAATTCCAATTTGTTCATTGAAAGTATCAAATATTTGTCCGTCAACATAATTGGAATAGTTCATTAAATCAGTAATAAAGAAATTAATAATTCCCTCATCGATATTATTGTAAAATTCCGTATTATCCAAGTCATCCATGATTATTGATCCTGTTATTACCTGCTCTGGAACCGTGAAATCCACAATCAGTTTATAATCATCAACATCATCTTCCGGTACAATTATAGAGTTATATTGAACTTCCGGCATAGTTCCTGCGGCATTCATTGAATATGTATAGGTTTGACCATTAACTGTATTGCCCGCAACTTCATAAACCTGACTTGTATTTACTGGATCATTGCCAATTTCGGAATCCATCCTGGCATAATATGTTTTTCCTTCTCCAACTATAAAAATACATTTTCCTTCGTTATCAGTATATCCCCAGTTATCCCAACCAGGTACTTTAAGCGTGATTTTCGCACCATCGATGGGATCACCATTATCATCTAATGCATAAATAATAATGGTTGCTGTTTCTTCCGAATAAGTAGCAGTAACCGATGTAAGATAACCGTTACTTTTAATTTCGAATACAGAAAAGAAATTCCATCCCCATCCGTTTTCATATACAAGAGGATTATTTATGGAATTATTTACCGGCTCCCAATGTATCCATTCTTCATCCCAGAATTCGTTCCATGTATGATCACTGGAAATTGCTAAAATACTTGTACATGGAATTAAAGCAGTCCTGCAAGCTGCAGCTGTAATATCTGCATGCTCACCACATCTTCCAATATGTTTTTTGTAAATACGAACCGGTTGATGGGGACGTTCTGCATTAGAAGTGAATTCCATAGAATCATTTATCCAATTCATAACAGTGTGAATAGCATCATCCGGTGTATTGCCGGTGATATCCCATGCAACAGAACTAATTGAGAGTTCATCTCTTAATAATGGATATCCTGTATCATTAAAATTGAAAAGAGAATTCCGCCAGAAAACACCTTCTTCAGGAGAAACAATATTATTCGTATGGGTTGCGTTGTTTTCGATTATGTCAGGATCGATAAATGCAGGTATTTCATCTGTTATTTTTGGATGGACGAGATACATATAATAGATATCTCTTGGTACTTCAACTTGAATCTGGTTACCATTTTCATCGATTTTCCAATATAATGTTGTAGAATAATAATTCTCATCCGTAGTAGAATTTCCATAATCTACAATTTCCACATAATTCAGGAACATATCAGCAATATATAAATATAATGCATTCTCGGTGAATATTTCCGGGTAGCAATATGACGAAGATAAATATTCTGCAGATGTATTCGCAATGGAATATGCGATCTCATCGATATATGGATCAGTCGCATTGTTAATTACTTCTGCCCATTCCAGTTGTTTATCCGCTTCAAGCTGCAGGAAGATATTTTCCAGAGCCGGTCTCATCCATTGTGGAACTTTATCCATTGCAGCAATAGCTTCCGGGCAAAATAATTCATAGTAATTGGAACAGAATTCAATCTCATTTGTAATATTATCAAATGATATGCCTGCAAAGTTACCGGGTTGTAAATACGAATCAAAATTGATCGAATCTACAAGTGTCCAATTATCTCTATCTGCCATTAAATTTGATTTCTCAGTTTTAACTGATGATGGATAATATTCTTTTGCTTTACCAATAACTTCCATTTTGTTATCAGCAGGGATTGTGTTTGTTAATCCTCGTACTTCATTTGAATACAAAGCACCAATGCAAAACATAAACACGAAAAATAAATAAATCATTTTCTTAGTCATTTTATCTCCTCCTATTTATAGTTCAAAAGTCAATTTTTGTGCATTTGCACCTTTTGAATCTATTATTATCTTTTTATCTTCAATGATAGTACCTACAATTTTTGCTTCAACAGATAATGCATTAAGAACTGCATCAGCGTCTGTTTTATCAACCACTATCATCATTCCATTACCCATGTTCCATGTTTTATAAGCTTCATCCTCGGAAACATTTCCAATTCTTTGAATCTCTATAATCATTGCAGAAGGAGAAAAGAGATCATTGAAATCTGCTCCCAATCCTGTCTGTTTAAGGATCCTGTTAAAATTGCCAGGGATGCCGCCACCTGTGATATGAGCAATTCCTTTAATATTAAATTTCCGCTCTTCACCGAATCTTCCAAGCAATTCCAATAAAGCTGAAGAATAAATTATTGATGGTTTTAGTATCATCTCTCCCCAACTCTTTCCAAAGGGAGAAGGTTTAATATATATATTTTCGTCAAATTCTTTTTCAAGGATATATCTAACAAGTGAGAAACCATTAGAGCGAAATCCATTTTCTCGCAATGTAATGATCTTGTCACCAGGTTCAATCTCATTTCCGGTAATAACTTTTTCTTTTTCCAGAACACCTACAGCAGTTGCATTCCAAACATTGCCATTAACCGATTTCCCTACTTCAGCAATCTCACCACCGGGAATTACAACCTTCTGCTCGATACAAGCATTTGCCAGACCTCTCATTAGATTATGAATAATATCCGGATCAACTTTATTTGTATCGAGTGTGTTTGTAATGGAAATTGTTTCCGCACCGAGGCAGACCGCATCATCAGCTACCATTGCAAGCAGGTCAAACCCTAATGTATCAAATTTTCCAATGCGTTCTGCAACTTCCATCTTCGTGCCTACACCATCATCACCCTGAACAATGTAGAAATCTCCCATATCCAGCATTCCGGCAAACGATCCTTCGTCGGTTACAGGTTCACCTATCATATTCTTTCTTGAAGAAAAGGTCGATCTGGCAAAATTATATGCGATCTTAGAGGCTCTATCGCCCATTTTAATATCTACTCCGGCTTTTTTGTAATCGGTCATTTTAACTCCTTATTGGAAACCACGAATTAACCAAAACATTTCGGATGCATCAGAATGATACGTCCTGCAACTCTCAATGTTTTCCCTTGTTCCCAAGTTTTTCTTGGGAACGCTATTATTGCGTTACGAAGACAATCAGTCAAATGCCAGTCAGGCAGTTGCCTGATCGTAACGAGTGAACGAGTGAGACCTTTTTACTCAGATAAATTATAATCTTGATTATCCGAATTTTCTGTGCTTAAATAAATATCGTGAGGTTTACCTTCACGTATTGAAAGAGCAGATACTACTTCGAGTTCTGCTTGGTTATGAAATTCAGGAATATTCATCGCACCGCAAGTTCCCATTGAAGATTTGATCTTTGCCAAAGTTTCTTCCAGATTATCCCGAAGATGACCGGCATACTCTACCAAACCTTCTACACCTTCCACAAATTTACCCTGATTATACCTTCTTGCCTTCCAATTTTGAGCCCGAGCAGAACCTTCTCCCCAATATGGCTTCATCACACGGTTATTAACCACGATCTTATCTGTAGTCGATTCTTCCATTCTGGCAAAATAGCGACCCATCATTACATAATCTGCACCAAGTGCTAAAGCGATCGTAACATCTTTAGTGCTGGTTACACCGCCATCCGCAGAAATCGGTATATATCTGCCGGTTTCTTTGAAGTATTTATCTCTTTCTTCCACAACTTCGATGATCGTAGTTGCAAGCCCCCGTCCTGTTCCTTTCTGCTCCTGAGTAATACATATCGAGCCGCCGCCCATTCCCACTTTTACGGCTTTTGCACCGGCTTCTACCAGGAAGCGGAAACCTTCTTTGGTAATGATATTACCGCCGATCACGGGAATAGTTGGATAGTTTTCATTTATCCATTTGATCGTATTTGCTTGATACTGTGTATGACCATCGGAAGAATCTATCGCAATAACATCGACTTCAGCTTTAGCTAATGCTGCAACACGCTCTTTGTAATCGTGTGTATTAATTGCGGCAACAGCGATCAGTCTTTTCTTTTCATCGTGAATTTCCAATGGGAAATCGAGTTGGTCGTTTATATCTTTTCTGAAGATCATCGAGGTAAGTTTTCCATCTTTATCTACAATTGGCAGAATAGATTTATGACTTTCCAGAAGTATCCGATTTGCTTCCGACAGATCTGTGATATTTGTTCCAACTTCGATATTTTCCTTTTTAATCATTCTTTCTTTTATTGAACAATCTGCGTGAAGAGAGACATCATAATCCCATTTTGAGATAAGCCCCAGAAAAAAACCATTATCATCAACAACAGGAAAGGTGGAATGTCCGGATTTCTTCCGAATTTCATACATTTCTTTCACTTTCATATCAGCTTTCATTGTTTTAGGTTTTACAAATCCGGCTTTATGGTTTTTTATCTTTCTTACCATTTCAGATTCAGATTCAGGTGATTGAGAACAAAAAATAAATGCTGCTCCACCGAGTTTTGCCAGTTCAATTCCCATTTGATCACCCGATACAGACTGCATTGCTGCAGAAACAAGCGGAATGTTCAAATAATACTTCTTCTCATTGCTTTCTGAATATACAAGAGGAGTTCGTAATGATATATTATTTGGATTACATTCCACCGGTGTATATCCCGGTAATAATCGATATTCCATTAACGTTCTGGATGATTCTGTTATGATCTTTTTTGCCATTTCAACTCCTATTTAAAACCACCAGCCTTCGCAATGCTTCGGTCTTCACGATGTTACGCCCAGACAAATCGGCTTGGCAGGCAGAATCCCTTGCAATTCCCTTTTTAAAAAAGGGAAACTTAGAAACGCAAGAAGAATTTTCTTTCACAAATTCTTTGTTCTCCCTTTTTTAAAAAGGGAGATCGCAGAGGGATTAAATTCGCGTCAATACGCCTAAGGCGTACAAGTTCGTGGTTTCATATTTTTATCCTCAAATCCTCGACCAAATATTTCTTCTCACAATAAACACAGCGTGCTGTAGCAATTTCAGCATTATTTATATAAAATTTTGAGGGAATATCTTCACTATTTGTAATACATTTTGGATTCGGGCAGATGATATGCTCTTCAACATATTCCGGCATATCAAATGATGTTTTATTCACAACTTCAAAATCTTTGATGATGATCAAAGTTGCACTGGGAGCGATGAGCGCAATGCTGTTTACTTCTTCTTTAGATAGTTCACGGTTCTCGATCTTGACGATATCCTTTTTCCCAATCCTATTGCTGACAAGATTCATCCCGATCATAACCGCATTATTCCCAGTCAAAGTCAAAATATCAATTACCTTTAATGCTTTTCCTGCAGCAATATGATCGATCACTGTCCCATTTTTTATAGCATTAACTTTTATCATTTTAATCTGATTCATTTTTACACCTCCCCTAAGAGAATTGATATTATTGCCTGTCTGGTATAAACTCCATTCTTTGCCTGTGGGAAATAGTAAGCAAATTTCGTATCGTCAACATCTGTATGAATCTCATCAACTCTGGGCAGCGGATGCAGAACCTTGAAATTTTCTTTCACATTTGGAAGCATTGTCTTATTTAGGACATAAGATCCTTTTACTTTTGCATAATCTTCCGGATCGGCAAAACGTTCTTTCTGAATTCTTGTTACATAAAGAATATCCAGATCATCAATATTTCCTTCCATATCTTTAAATTCTTCAAATTTAATATTCTGTTCAGTAAGGTCATCTTTGATATACTCCGGCATTTGCAGAAAGGAAGGAGAGATAAATTTGAATTCAGCTCCAAATACTGCCATTGCCTGAGCCAGCGAATGCACAGTTCTTCCAAAACGCAGATCACCTGCCAGACCGATTTTAAGATTCTCTAATTTACCCTGAGTTTTAATGATGGAATAAAGATCCAGCAAAGCTTGTGTTGGATGCTGATTTGCGCCATCTCCTGCATTTACAACCGGAATATCTACAACTTCTGCAGCATATCTTGCAGCTCCCTCGATTGGACTTCTCATAATAATGATATCGGAATATTGAGCGATGGTCTGCAAAGTATCCGCAAACGTTTCACCCTTTTTTGCGGAAGTATTTTTTGTTCCGCTCATTATGATCGTATCTCCGTTCATACGCTTCATTGCGGTATCAAAAGAAAACATAGTTCTTGTGGATGGTTCAAAGAATAACAAAGCTGCAAGTTTTCTTTGCATATCCGGAACTATCTCACCATTCTCGATCTTTGCAGCCGTATCCATCAACCGCATAATGTCTTCTTTACTCAAATCCCTCATTGAAATTAAATTTTTCATGTATTTCCTCCTCTATTTTATATTTTAAATCATACCATAAAACTAAATTAATCTCCTCTATCAGAGGAGTACGGCTTTAGCCGGGAGGTGTATTATCTTCTATCCACTCTTTCAAAAAATCAATACATCCCTGCATATTATTTTTCACATCTTCATCTCTAAAACGAATAAATCTAATACCGAGATTTTCAAGCTTTTTCTGTCTGAACTTATCATATTCCACTTTATCATTATGACTCACACCATCAATTTCTATTGCCAACATTAATTTTGGACAGAAGAAATCAACGATATAATTATCAATCGGTTTTTGCCGATGAAAATCATAATCCAACTTTTTATTTTTTATCTGAAGCCATAATAACACTTCCGATAAAGTTGAGTTATTTCTCAAGTATTTCGCCCTTTCCTTTAGCTTTGGATTATATTTTAGATAGCTCATTATAATTTACACACCCCACGACTAAAGTCGCACCCCTCTGATAGAGGGGATTTTACAAATATTTTGCATTCCAAACCATCCATCTAAATTCGTTCTTGATACTCTTTCCACGCTCTCTCCCGATATATCTTCGCTTCTTTTTTGCGATCTTTTGCTTTGATAATTCCACGTCCTACAATTATACAATCCGCTCCGCCACAAATTGCATCTTCGACTGTGATGTATTGCTGTCCCATCGCATCTGATCCTCTCTCCAGCTTCACTCCGGGAGTCAGCAGCAGCATTCCTACAGGGAATTTTGCTTTGAATCTTTTGATGTCTTCAACATCTTTTCCGTGCCCGATAAAGCCGGAAACTACATTCGGATTTTTACGTGCGATTTCAAAACATTTTCGCGAGTAAGTTTCGTTTATCAGGTTTCCTTTGGAACTCATTCTTGCCAGCACGAAAGAACTTCTATTCTCCATCCCGTCGAAAAGTCCCTTCAAAATTCCATCGCCTGCCACCATATGAACCGTCACAAATTCCGCCCAATCACTGATCTTGTAAACACCGTTTCGATATTGATGTTTTACTGTATTTCCAATGTCGGCGAATTTGCGATCTTCGAAGATCAAGAAGTTCTGTCGTTTTGCATATTCCTGTAATTTGGGAACAAAGTTTTCATCATAATCGTCCAGAATATCCACGTGAGTTTTCAACATTACAATTTCACTTCCTGTTTCATCCAGAATCTCAAAAAATTCTTTTTGGGTAGTTACATCGAGCGAAAGAACAAGATTCGATTTCTTCTCTTTAATTTTCGATATTAATTTCAAGGTCAAAAGATTTGTAATTTCTTCTTTTACCTTTTTCGGTTTGGAAATACTTGCCGTAAAATTTCGCACTTCATTCACTTTCTCTTCGGAGATCAGATTTCTATTCTGCAATAATTCCATAATTTCATTTAGATTTATCAAGCTGTGAAGTTTGTAACCTTGCTTTGCCAGATCTTCTTTTCCATTGGAACTTCTGTCGATAACAACCACAAAATCTTTAATGACAACGCCTTTTCTTTCATAAGCTTCCGCAGTTTCGATCTTACTCGCTCCGGTTGTTATCAGATCATCGATCACCAAACATTTCGCACCTTTCTTAAATTTCCCGATCACATTATTACCGGTTCCATAAGCTTTCTCTTCTTTCCGCATATAAATCAGCGGCTTTTGCATTTTGGAAGCTACCAGCGATGCGATGGGAAGTGCTGTGTAAGGAATTCCGGTAAGCACATCAAATTCCATATCTTTGATTTTTTCTACTAAAAGATCAGCGATCCCTTCTAATATATATGGAAAACTGATAATATCGCGCAGATCAAAATAGAACGGCGAGGTGAGTCCGCTTTTTAATGTGAAGCTGCCAAATTTGATAGCTCCTATTCTTTGAAGCTCCAAAACAAATTGCTCTTTTGTCATTTTAACTCCTGTTTTTTATTATATTTTTCTTTTTATTTGGATTTACATTTAACATACGTCCTATTTGAATTATTAACATATTAATTAATACAATCTCATAAATAAATGTTAATAAGAAAATTACAGCTTCAATCGTAAAAAATTTGTGTATTGTGTTAGAATAAATCAAGAAAAATATATTAATTATTATTCCAATTCCAAGGTATATCATGGAAATAATTATTATTGATTCGAAATTAATTATAATTGTTTCTGTATTAAACCAACTTCTCAATAATGGTATGAAGTTATCGTCAATTTCACTATTTTTTATGTAATCAGCTTTTTCTTCTAGAGTAAATTCATCAAATTTTATAATATCTTCGGAAGACATTTCAGTTCTATTAAATCTACCCTTTGGCTGAATAAGTCCTTGTTTAAAAAACTCTATTTTTGATTGTAAGCTTTGAATTCTGAATATTCCAAACACTCCAACAATAGCAAAAATAGCTGCATTCGCTTGTAATAATGCAGAAAATAAATATAATCCAGTATTAACATCAAAAATTTCCATATCACTTTCCTTTCATTTTCTATAATGAATTATTGCTTTTGATCAATATTCTTTTTTCATTTACTCCAGAATTCTAGAAAAAAGTTTTTATTTCTTTCTTTCAAATTACAAAATTTTAAATTTCGTTTTCTGTTTTGCCAAAGAGAATCAGTTGGCTTGCTAAAATCTAATATTATTTTTGAAAGCTCAGAGATATTATTGCACATATCTAACAGACTATCAATCACTTTATCGTGTTGGTAATCAAAAGGTGGTTTTGTTAATAAAACTATCTTCAATAAATCCCTTTCACTTTTATGAGGTCTTCTCTTTTTTGCTTTATTATAGATTTGCAAACAAGTTTTATTTATTTTCTCTTCTCTTCTTCTTGATAAAAATTCTGTTAATCCCATTTTATCCTCCAAAATTATTTACATATATTTCGTACTAAGATGATAAAAAGAAATCCAATAATAGGAGCTTTAAAATATAAAGTATATTTTAGATATTTCATCGGTATTATTATGATTAAAAGCCAACCTATAATACCGTGAATAATTAGAATAATAACAAATGCAATTGGTCCAAACCACCATTTAGAAATTATCCCTGTAAAAACTGAAGGTATAACAATAAACAATAATGTCCAATAATATTGAAAATTAGTTAATCTCATTCTAACTCCTTTTTCTTTTATACTTCATCATTGAATATTCCTTGTTCAACATTGGATATTCTTCTTTCCATCCAACTTATCCCAAGATGATTTTGGAAGTAATTTCAATAAAAAACATAAGACTTTGCACAAGCCTGCAAGGTCTTGTGTTAAGTCGATCAACTCTTACAAAATCACTTAGGACAAGTTTCATTTAACATTTCTTCCCATTCACAAAACACATCTCAACTTTTCCTTGAACTTTCATCCTATCAAACGGTGAATATTTCGCTTTCGATTTGAACTTCGATGAGTCTATTTTCCATTTCATATTCATATCTATTACTGTCAAATCCGCAAAATTCCCAACTTTTATTTCCCCGCGTTTTTCAAGATTGAAGATTTCAGCAGGATTCCGGCTTGTGAGTTCAACCAGTTTTCCAATCGTCAAATTTCCTTTGTTTAGTTCGTTCAAAAGCAGGTGCAAACCCGTTTCCAATCCGGGAAAACCTGAAGGCGCTTGCAAATATTCTTTTTGCTTTTCATATAATTTATGTGGAGCGTGATCTGTTCCGATAAAATCCACAGTTCCGTCATAAACAGCTTCCCACAAAGCAGAGTTATCTTTTTCGCAACGCAACGGCGGATTTACCTTTCCGAAATTTCCAACCTTCTCTAAAATTGTTTCGTTCAAAAGTAAATGATGCGGAGTAATCTCGCAGTAAACTGAATTATTTATCTTAAATTTTCGGATCAGTTTCAACTCTTCTGCTGTGGAACAATGTGCGATGCAAATTTTATTTCCTATCTCTTCCGCTAACTCCAGAACGAGCTTTGTTCCCATTATCGAGCATTCCCGATTCCTGATTTCATTGTGATTTAGGATAGAAGAATTCGGAACTTTCTGCTTCCATTTATTTAAGCAAGATTGCAATTCGGTATGCACGGTAACAATTTTCTCATATTTCTTCGCAACTCGGAAAATATTCTTTAAAACGTCTTTATCAGTTATTGTATCGTTATTGCTGGAACCAGCCAGAAAAACTTTAATTCCTGCAATGTCGCTTGGATTTTCCGAAAGAATTTCTTCGATATCTTTCAGGTTGGAATTTGTAGCTCCGATAAAGAATTTATAATTTATTAGAGCTTTTTGTGCAGCTTCTCGCTTCAAGTTCAGGTTCACAAGATTTGTAGTTGCAGGAATTGTATTCGGCATATCAAAGATGGTTGTAACTCCGCCTGTCAGAGCTGCTTTGCTTGCACTTGTCCAATCTTCTTTGTCAGATTGCTGCAAATCCCGAACGTGAACGTGCGGATCGATAATGCCGGGAATTACGAGATTGTTTTGGATGTCGATGATTTGGTTGATGTTTGTTTCAACCGTTCCGAAGGTAACACACCCCACGGCTAAAGCCGTACCCCTCTCAAGAGGGGAATTTTCGGAAGGTTTTATATCAATTATCTTATCATCTTCTATAATGATGTTCGATAATCCTTGAATCAATTTACAGTTTTTTAATAAAGTTTTCATTTCTTCCTTAAAACAATCATTCTTGATTGTTATTTTTTCTCTCCGTGCTCTCCGTGTTCTCTGTGGTTAACTCTTTTGTTCGTTTTTGCCTGCCAAGCCGTAGCTTGAGCGAAGGTTGGTTCGTTGCTAAAATTTTCAATACTTCACCCTCTTCCCTGCTGCATCACGATGATATTTTCCGAATTCGGTAAGTTGTTCCATCAGTTTTTTTGGAAGAACAGGACCTTCCACACAAAGCCTGATTCCAAGCGGATCCATTGTGCAGTTTCCACAAATCCCGATCGCACATTTCATATATCTCTCAAAAAGGAATTCGTAATCCACACCTTTCAATAACGGTTGAAGAGTTTTCATCATCATTTCGGGACCTGAGGCATAAACGAAGTCGAATTTCTTCTTATTCTCTCGTTTCCAAGCCCCAGCTTGGAAATGTTTTGTGTCTCCAAGCTGGGGCTTGGAGACAAGTTTATTTGGTTGAAGCTTGGAGACAAGTTGATTTGCTAAAATTCGTTCAGCCACATCAACTGCTGTTCCTTTCTCACCAAAAGAGCCATCATCCGTTGCATTTATTGCTTTGATATCCAATTCATTAAATCTATCAGCAAAAATATGTTCAGCTTTTGTTCGTGCTCCATTAATTAATGTAATATCTGCTCCCGCTTCCAATAACACTTTAGCAAAGAAATAGAATGTAGGAACAGCATAACCGCCGCCGACGAGTAAAACCTTGTTTTTAGATATAAAAAAAGAGGAGCCGTAAGCACCTCTTATCGAAACATAATCACCAACGCACTTTTGAAAAAGGCGGGATGTGAACTCGCCTATCCTTTTTACAGTTATGGAAAATTCCTCTTTTGTGCAGTCGGAGATAGAGAATGGTTTCTCTCCACCTTCGAAATCCGTAAGCATGATAAACTGTCCTGGTTTTGCATCAAGTTTATGCTTGAAGGTGAAAGTTTTGATGTCTTTGGCTTCATCTTCAATTTTTGCTATTTTCAGAGTTATTCTTTTATCCATTTAGTTTCCTTTCACAAACAAGAAAGAATATGCCGTTTTACTTCGTAAAGCCAACATTAGATGTTTGTGTTATTTCATCACTCGTTCTTTTACTTCTTGTTCCCAAGTTGAACTTGGGAACATATTTTCTTGCGAAGTTGAACTTCGCTACCAATTGCGTTACGAAGTACAACTTCGTAACGAGAATATGTACTAATTCCTGAATAATATTTTTCTTTTCCATTTCTAATTTAACATTTCACATTTCTAATTTTTCTAATCTCGGAATATCTTTCAAACTTTTATACCCGTTCTCATCCATAAACTCTAAGATCTCATTATTGATCTTATTAAAGACTTCAATTCCGCGATAATGCACTGCCGTTCCAACCCCGATAACTATAGCTCCAGCCATTAACATCTCTATTGCATCTTCACCATAAGTTACACCACCCATTCCTATTATTGGAATATTTACGGCAGAATAGGTTTGATAGATAAGCTTGAGAGCAATCGGTTTTACGCAAGGTCCCGACAATCCGCCGAATTTATTAAAGAGAACAGGGTTTACCATTTTTGTATCGATAAGCATTCCCGGACCGACCGTATTGATCATACATAAAGCATCGGCACCGGCAGATTCTGCAGTTTTGGCAATGGAAACAATATCATAAACATTTGGTGAAAGTTTGGCAATAACCGGAAGTGTTGAAACCTGTTTTACAGCCTTTATAATTTTATGAACTTCATCTTGTGAAGCAGCAAGAGGAATTCCAAATTCATCGAATACATTTGGGCAGGATAGATTCAGTTCCAGAAAATCAGCTTGAGATTTATTTACATATTTAGTCAGTTCTAAAAAGTCTTTGGTGTTTGTAGCAAAAACGCTCACAATAACAGGAATATCGGAGCGTTCTTTAAATTGGTCGATTTCGGCAAGACCATCAACAATGCCTGGATTGCACAATCCCATACAATTCAAAAAACCACCTTCAAATTCCGCAACTACGGGTCCTTTATGTCCTGTTCTTGATTTTAATGTTAATGATTTACTTGTAACTATTCCTGCGCCATTTTCAATTGAAATATTAAAACCGGAAAATGCCATACCCATCACGCCTGCCGGTAATACAAGCGGCGAGGTTATGGTTATACCCAAAAACTCAGTTTTCAAACTTTTCTGCATTCCCCATTCCTGGTTTAGATATTTTTAGTTCGAGATACTTATGTTTTCCAATTTTCGTAAATTTCTTACCTCATACTTGCCTTACTAAAAAAAATTATCCTGATTATTGGTCAATTATTTTATGATAGTTAAAGCTTATATAATTCTATAAAAAAAATAAACCGCCATTAACAGCGGTTTATTTGATTTCATTAATTTCAATTTTTTTTTGGATGATCAGATATATTTTTTTGAGAGTTCTTTTAGCTTATCTATCTTATCGGTTTTTTCCCAGGTAAATTCCAATAATTCTCTTCCAAAATGACCATAAGCTGCAGTTTTTTTGTAGATTGGTCTTTTAAGCTGAAGATACTCAATTATTTTATGTGGTTTAAGTGGAAACACATCTCTTACGATCTTGTTCAATTTAATATCGGAGATCTTTCCTGTATTGAATGTATCGATCATAACAGAAACAGGATCTGCAACACCGATAGCGTATGCAAGTTGCACTTCACATTCATCGGCAAGGTGGGCAGCTACAATATTCTTTGCGATGTATCTTGCCATATAAGATGCACTTCTATCAACTTTGGAAGGATCTTTCCCGCTAAAAGCACCACCGCCATGACTTCCCTTTCCACCATAAGTATCCACGATGATCTTCCTACCTGTAAGACCGGTATCCGCATGAGGTCCGCCAAGAACAAATCTTCCGGTTGGATTCACAAAGAATTTAGTGTTTTCATCTATTAGCTCAGTTGGAATAATCGGTTTGATCACATTTTCAATTATATCTTTTTTTATCTGATCCTGCTCAATTTCCGGGGCATGTTGAGTAGATACAACAACTGCATCGACTCTTTTTGGTTTATTATCAATATACTCGATTGTAACCTGAGTTTTACCATCAGGACGAAGATATGAAAGCGTTCCATCTTTACGTACTTGTGCTAATCTTTGAGCAAGTTTATGCGCAAAAGCTATAGTCATCGGCATTAATTCTTCAGTCTCATTACAGGCATATCCAAACATCATACCCTGATCTCCCGCACCCTGTTCATGATCTTTATTTTCATCGACTCCAAGAGCGATATCCGAAGATTGTTTATCGATTGTTGTAAGCACAGCACAAGTTTGATAATCCATACCGTAATCTGCATTTGTATATCCGATCTCCTTGATCGTATCACGAATAATTTGGGGAATATCCACGTAACATGTTGTTGTGATCTCTCCACCTACAAGTGCCATACCTGTTGTAAGAAACGTTTCGCAGGCAACTCGCGCTTCTGGGTCACATCTTAATATTGCATCTAATATTGCATCTGAAATCTGATCAGCCATCTTATCAGGATGACCTTCCGTAACAGATTCGGAAGTGAATAAATGTTTTTCGTTCTTCATGTTATTCCTCTTTCATAATTTATTTATTAAAAGTTAAAATTGTTGATTGCTGTAATGCGTCAAGTGATAATGGAATATGAGACTAAATTCTTGTTGTTAATGCTAACAGCCTGACGTAAATATTAAATTAGTAAAATCCTTGGAATTCAACAAAAAATCAGTTCTTTAAACCGGTTTTGTGTTTTTTAAATAAATGATGAACAATCAATATAATTGAAAAGAATATCATTAATAAAAAGAAGTTATTTAACAGTTCATTTATTGTATCCAATTTATGAAATACTTGCAAAAAACAATTTCCAGGACACTTAGATTTACCTAGCTTATTCAACAGAGTTTCCATGCATGATAAAGTATGGAAACTATTATTATATTATGAGAAGGATGTTTGACTTAACCACTATAAAACATCAAAGCAGTTTTACCGATAGTTTTTGTTCCAAAATAATTGAAACCACCACCTATAGGTGCTGCTACGACTGGAATTAGTTTTGTGAAACTCGTTAAACTTTTCTCTCCTGCTTTTGTTATTATTTTTCTACTGATTACTTTGTTGATTTTTTTCATAATTTCACGATTGATAAATTTGTTAACAGCTTTTTTTGCATATTCCTTTCCAATTTTTATTCCAGCACTTCTGACTGCATCAATAGCGCCGCTACCTCCCATAACAAGTAATACATCTGTAGAAATTTCTTTTTCCTTTATATTCCAACCATAAATATATGCTATTGATAAAACCATTCGAGTTTGTATTCTAAAAGTTAAATATAAATCAGTAGGTAAGGTTATTGGCAATGTTAAGACACCACCTATATTCATTATTGTTCCCAATCCACCAGCTTTTAATGATCTGCGAGCTATGATTTTCTTTGCTAATTTTAGTTTATCAATATTGGGATTAAGTGATTTTAAATATTCGACATATTCTTCAACATAGATTGATTCATTTTGAATCTCATCTTGTAATAATTGAATCAATTCTTTTGACCATCTTTGAATTTGTTCTTCTGAAGCTTTTCTTACAATATTTACAGTTTTAGAAAACTTTTTCATAATTTTTCCTCTTTCCTTCAATTGTGTATTTCAAACATCTTTCTCATAATGGCAGCGTGCCACATCGTGCGTGCCACATCGTGCCACATCATCTCGCCATGAGCATTGGATTTGTTTTTTCAAATTCTGATGCGATCAGTGAGATGATAAAAGACGAGCAAACATAAAGTCAAAGGTTATTTATTTGCGAGTAACCGTGGACGTAGTGTTAAACGATGTTCCGCTTCGATACGGTTGCGAGTCTTTTTTTAGAGGCATGCCGCCGTTAATCAACATGGAGCGAAGCGGAATGTTGATTAATGTTTGGCAGCTGCCACGCTTGCCCGCCTCTGGTGGGCTCTTCTTGCTTTTCTTCTCGCTTGTCTGTGAAGCTGTGTGTTACACGCTTTATGTTTATCGAAGGAGGAAATGATGGATAAACAATTAGATGTAAAGAAAGAAGAAATGAAAGTTCGTAAAATAATTGATAACCTTGATGTTGTAAAAGCAGTCAATGAAGAAGATGAGAGGAAGAATGATGATGAGTTGGTATTCGTAATGAAATGCACGAGAGCTGTTCCTAAATCGACATCAATTGGCAGATTAGGTCATTACGTTCGGAAAAGTGAGCTATCAAGATAATTCCTTTTTTAATAAACGGATTTTATTTTGTAAGTAAATTAATTCTTGGGTAGGTATAAATTGTGAACCATAGTCTAATTTATGACAAATTGACAAATATATCTCATCAAATTTATCTATCGAGTCTATCAATTCTTTAATCTTAGGATTATTTTGTAAAGGTAATCTGACAGATGAGACGCGCATATTATCGAATTTACGATTATTGTCAGGAGCAAAAAGTATTGTTTTTTCGTTATCTTTTTTTAAGGTTACATCAAGGAGTTGCCCATTTGTATTTTCCCATACCGCGTGGAATGTTGCTTCAGCAAAAATATTATCCCAGATCCAAAGAATCCATCCGTATTTAATTTTGCCGCCATATTCTTTAATCTGGTTATTAACATCAATAAAACATTCGTTACCGATAGAATCATCGCGTGGATTTATGTTAACAAATACAGGTTCTTCAACGTTGCCTATTTTATTACATAACTGAAGAACACCTAAATTAATTTCGGAAGGGGTTGTTAAGCCTTTTGTCATTTTACAATCCTTTCATTTGTATCCTGAACTTTATAGTTCAAGAGAAAAGCAGGTAATGTGTATATCCCCGAACAAGTTCGCAGATATTTCCTTTAGATTCATAAAAAAGTTCGGGGATACTCCCGATTTGGGAGTATATACGAACTTTTTCTAAATTTTTATTATTATTCATTTTCAATCTCCGAATCATCAAACAGACTTTTAATATATATAAGTCCTCTTTTTGTAATAAGTATATAATTTTCTGTCGTTCTGCTGTTTTTATTCATGCATTAGTTCCCTTCTTTTAAATTCATTTACGGAACTTTTATTAAATATTATTTTAGTCAAGATTAAAAAATATTCAACTTTGAAAAAGTTTATTTACATCGTATCAATTCAATTTTACATTCTTTCTCACTTTTCCACCAGAAACTTCTCTATATTATTTTTATCAATCCTCATCTATGATGATTTCTTTAATTTGATGAATTAGTTGTTCTTCTTTAGGTAAAATGTAAGTATATCTTGAAGCGAAAACTTTATTAGATAATCCTCCGAGAATATATTCTGCAGCTATTTCATCTTTTTCTGCACATATAATAATTCGCAATATTTAGACCAACTTAGTTGTCCAGACAGCGTCTGGACATTCGGATAAATCAAATACAACTTCCGCATATTAAATAAGTTAGCTCTTGAAAATCCTTTGCCTACTTTCTCTGTAAGAATTTTAGAGATATATAGGATTATTTTTCGGCTTGTCTGATCGTCCACATTAGATTTTGTTTCTTTTTCTACGATAGTTTTACCAATATTCCAGTATGTTATAAGTAATTCAGTATTGATATTAGATGCAATTCTGTTGCGTGCATTATTAACCAGATTATGAATTTCTTCTATTAATCCAGTTATATCAAATCCTGTTATTGTTTTTATTTCCATTTATATCTCCAGATAATTTTCTGTCATTCTGCTGTTTTTATTCATGCATTAGTTCCCTTCTTTTAAATTCATTTACGGAACTTTTATTAAATATTTTTTTAGTCAAGATTAAAAAATATTCAACTTTGAAAAAGTTTATAAGTTTTTTCTTCTTGCTTGGCTGTGGAGCTGTTTGTTGTTAGATACATTTTCCTATTCAGATATTGCTTCAATCAATTTCAATTTAAGCTCTTCAGAATAATCATCTTCATATATTACTGAGAAGATAATGTCTTTTAATAACTCTTTAGAAATCCTTCCCGCAGCTAGTTGATAAGAGATCATTTCCATTTTGAATAAAAAGCGTTGTGCAGCATCAAGAAAACCGTTTTTCAAAAGAAACATAGAACCTATAGTTATAGCAATTCTCTTATTGCCATCCAGAAAGCAGTGACTTTTATTTGCCGTAAAGAAAAGATGAGTAAGTTTATCGGTAAAATCGGGATAGTAATCATCATTTTGGATATGCTCTAAAGCTGCCTTCAGTGAATTTAAATTTATGATCTCAAGGCTTCCGCCACCGCTCGCTTCAACAGTTTTGTGATGTATTTGAATAACTTCTTCAATGTCAGCAAAATAAATTATTTTCATCAATCGCTCTCTTTCAAGCGTTTCATAACTTCTTTAGCTTTTTGTAGTTGTTTTTCAAATTCTACGCTCTGTTCTCCGAGGAATCTTTCAAAATCCTGTGGGGATACTGAGTGGACATATTCTTCCAGCTTGCGATGAATTGCATCTCTAAAGTGCAAGTCACGAGAAGACATCTTAATTCTGGCATCTTCGATATGTGGTTTTTGCATTGGATGTTTAGCAAAATTATTAAATATTTCATCCGTTTCGAACGGAGTTAATTTTCTACCCAATTCTTTTGTAGAATTTCTTATTTCATAGGCAAGACCAGTCTCAAAAGAAGCAATAAGATTTAGGATTTCTGCATACATTGTATCTCGTGCATTGTCTTTTTTATTCATTTTCAGAATTTTTTTGTAATCTTTTGCATTTTCTCTAAAGATAAAGATGTAAATTTTATCAGTATAATAAGCATATTTGTAATTCCCCATTTCTACACAATCATTAAGAGCAGAGGTAAATTCTTTGCGATATTTACTCTCTCGAATAGCGACTGGTAGATAATCAGCATCTCTTCTATTTATATATTTTGTTCCACCGCCTGTTTTTTCATTAATTGTTTGAATTACAATATCCAAAATTTTAGAACGAAGATGAAGTGCTTTTTCACTTTCCTTTAATAACATTCCCAAGTTTAGAAAAGAACGAAAATTGAAAAGTCCGAGTTGAGTTGTTTTGTTCCCGACATTTGTGTCGGGAGCAAATTCTAATTTGAACTGTTTTAGTGATTTACCTTTTATTAAAACATAACCATTTTGTTTTAATTCTTTGGAAAATTTTTCTAAATATCTTTCAATTGTTCTTTCTTCTATTTCAAAAAAATCTGAAATCATTTTTTTTGTAAACCGAAATTCACCATTAAAAAGTAATCCTTTGAAATCTAAATAATGTTGAATTTTCTCAATTGCAAAACGATTGTTTAGAATATTTTGTCTTTGAATATTAGATTCAATTAGTTTACTCATTTGTGACTCCAATATTTTATTTTTTCTTTAAAGTTCATTTCTGTTATCCTCAATCATCTCTTTCCCTTTTCAATCTCCGGATCATCAAACAGACTTTTAATATATATAAGTCCTCTTTTTGTAATAAGTGTATAATTTTCTGTCGTTCTGCTGATTTTATTCATGCATTAGTTCCCTTCTTTTAAATTCATTTACGGAACTTTTATTAAATATTTTTTTAGTCAAGATTAAAAATATTTCAACTTTGCAAAGGTCGATGAGAAAGAAATCCTGTGTATAAACCATTTTCAAGGTTTCTTAACGACTTTCCGCCACGGAGTGTCGGGCTACATTTGGAAGTGCAACAATACATAATTATTTTTCTTCATCTGAAATGGACAACTAACCTAACCGCACGATGCTTTTGTTAGTAGAAATTCTTTTAATACTCACGGACTTTATGAAGCTGTATATCTACGTATTTTGAATAATTTTCGAAATCTTTGTCCGTTGTGAATATTGAAAAATTCTTGTTGTAAGAAACTGCACAAATTAAAAAATCAATATGAGAACCTTGAATTCCATTTTTACGGCAAATATTGAAAAAATCAGAAGCAGTTTCGTAATCATTTTGGTTTATTAAAAAATCGTCGAAAGCCTTAAGTTTTTTCATTAATTTTTGAAACTGAGTTTTAGAAACAATTCCTGATAAAATTTCTTGGCGTATTGGACCAATCAGAACAATTCTGGATTCTTTAATCAATTCGATTAATTCTTTTACAATTTGAATTTCTGAATTGTTTAACTTTATTTTTTTTCGCCTTAAAGCCAAAGACCAAACAGAAGTATCAACTATGATTTTCATTTTCGATTTCGTCCTTTTTTGTAATTATATTTAGAATCATAATCGACAGAACCGAAAAATTCAACTATTTCTAATTGTTTATGTCTTTGAATAAATTCGAGAAGAGCAGTATTAACAGTATCTTTTTTTGTTTTGAAACCACCAATTTTTTGAGCTTCAATTATTAACTCAGGATTAAGTGCTAAATTTGTAGCCATAATTACCTCCAACTTTTGTTTACACAAAGCAAAATAGTTTTGAATGTGTGAGAGTCAAGATAAAAATATTCAATTTTGAAAAAGTTTATAAGTATTTTCTTCTTGCTTTACTTTTTTAATAGTTCCTCACAAACACCAAAAATCAACCATTGAAAAGATTCATTTGAAAGAATTTCTCTGGCGGTAAATTGTTTTCAAGGTTCCTTAACGACTTTCCGCCACGGAGTGTCGGGCTACATTCGGAAGGTTTCTACGTTTCATTATCTGTGTTCATCAGTGGTTAATCACTCTTCTATTCCAACTTTCTTCTTAGCAATTATGCTGTAAATAACCGGCAGTAAAATAAGCGTGAGGAAAGTGGCGCTGATGAGTCCGCCAATCACGGTGAGAGCCATTGGTGATTTCAGTTCAGATCCTTCACCACTGCTCAACGCCATCGGCAGCATTCCCATCATTGTCGTGATAGCCGTTATCAAAATCGGACGCAATCTGTCTTTACCGCCTTGAATGATCGCAGCTCTCTTTTCCATACCTTTAAGCCGGAGCTGATTTATATGGTCGATAAGCACAATTCCGTTATTCACCACAATTCCCGAAAGGATGATACCTCCCACAAAACTTACAACCGAAAGCGTGGTACCGGTAATTCCGAGAATGAACATAACACCGATAACCGCCAGCGGCATTGTGAACATCACGATAAAAGGTTGACGCAGCGATTCAAATTGGGAAGCCATTACGATATAAACCAGCACCACTGCGAGTAAAAGTGCGAGAGAAAGCGTTTTAAAACCTTCTTTCATATCTTCATAAGCACCGCCGATATCCAAAAAATATCCCGGCGGAAGATCTTCGACGATATCGGAAATATTTGCTTCCACATTTTTCACAACTCCGCCCATATCTTTTGTTCCCGAAATATTAGCAGAAACCATAACTTTTCTGGTCTGTTTTTCGTGGCTTATCACACGCGGACCTTCCGCATATTCAATATGAGCTATCTGATTTAACGGAATGGAAAATCCCATAGGAGAAATGATGGAAATATGCATAATATCTTCGAAGCTATTACGTGTTTCTTCCGATAATCTTACGAGAATATCTATCTCCTCTCCCGCTTCCCGAAAAATCCCTGCCAGTGAGCCGGAAGAAGCAGTCTTTATTGCAGATGCAATTTGATAGGTTGTGAGACCATATTTAAAAGCTTTATCTTTATCGATTATAATATGAGCTTCAGGTTTTCCTTCCTTCACAGAATTTAGAACATCGCTCACATATTCAACCTTTTTAATTCGTTCTTCAATTCTTGAAGCAAATTCTTTTAATACTTCGAGGTCTTTACCAAATATTTTTATCTCAATTGGATTTGACTGTCCCTCACCCATCATCTGCTCACGTGATAGGAAATTAAATTCTGCTCCTTCTATTTTCGGAAGCTGCGCGCGTACTCTATTTTGTATTTCTTCATAAGTGATATCCCTGTATTTTTGCTGATATAAGCGTGCAAAGACCTGAGCTTCATTAACTTCCTGCGGATTTGTGGGATCTGCTTTAGCTTGAGCATCAGACATCGGTCCAACCAAAGACATCACGTGCAGTACTCCTTCCACCTGCATAAAAGCATCTTCTATCTGACGCACCATCTCATCAGTTTCATCCAATGAAGTTCCAACAGGAGCTTTCACGTGCAAAGCCATTATGGGAATATCCTGTTCCGGCATAAACTCGGTACCGATAACTCCTGAAAATGGAATTATCAGTGATAATAAAAGCAAGATCACAACCGGAATAATTGTTTTTACTTTATGATTCAATGTCCAATTCAAAACTTTGATATACTTTTTCCTAATACCATCAAACATCTTTTCAGATTGATTGTGCTCAGGTCTATTCGCTGCTTTACGGAAAACAACAGAAGCTATTGCCGGAACGATCGTGAGAGAAACGAATAACGAAGCACCAAGTGAAAATGCCACAGTTAAGGCAAGTCCCCGTACCAAAATTCCAGTCATTCCTTCTGCAAATATCATTGGGAAGAAAACTGCAATTGTGGTAAGAGTGGAAGCAGTGATCGCCATTGCAACTTCGGAAGCCCCGATCTTTGCAGCTTCTGCTTTTTTCTTTCCCATTTCTAAATGGCGATAGATATTTTCGATCACTACGATCGAGTTATCTACCAGCATTCCAACCCCTAAAGCTAATCCTCCCAAAGTCATAATATTCAATGAGAATTTTGCCAGATAGATCGAGACCATCGTGGCAACCACCGAAATTGGTATTGCCAGAGAAATTGCCAAAGTAGGTCGCCAATTACGTAAAAAGATGAACATAATTGCAATTGCCAAAATGCCGCCGATGATCAAATTTGATAATGCGCCGGCAGTAACTCTGGAAATCGGTAAACTCATATCCATAATATCATTAAATTCAATCTTGATCTTCAGGTTTTCTTTGATCACTTCCAATTCTTCTTTAACGGTATTTGCAACAGTTATCGTATTTGCACCGGATTCTTTGGAGATCATCACCATTGCAGTCGGCTTTTTATTTGTGCGAATGTAATATCTTTTTTCTTTATAACCGTCCTTCACAACGGCAATATCTTTGAGGTAAATTGTGTTTCCCAGCTTAGTAATTCTAATCGGTATATTTTGAATATCTTCGAGAGATCTGTATTGAGCAACGGTTCGCAGCAGATAATCATCTTTTCTTTTTTGAACATAACCGGCTGACATATTAATATTTCCTGCTGCAACGATTTGAACAATTTCATCGATAGAAATATTATATTGTTCCAATTTTGCTTTATCTACAATGATCTGTTTTTCCAGTTCATCTCCACCCATCACCATCACGGAAGCGACACCTGATAACTGCTTAATTTTAGATGCGACATCATCTTCCAATATTTTACGAAGTTGATAAGTATCTTCGGGACCAGTAACCCCATACATCAGAATAGGCATTTGAGAAAGATTGAATTTCATCACGAGAGGACGGGCAACATCTTCCGGAAGATAATCAGCAATCTGATCGATCATATCACGCAGGTCTTGCGCTGCAAAATCCAGATTCGTTCCCCAGTTGAATTCGACCATTATCAATGAAGCATTTTCCATACTTTCCGATTTTAAATTTTTAATATTCTTCACAGTCGCAATTGCCATTTCGATTGGTTTTGTTACTGTCTCTTCCACATCTTGTGAAGAAGCTCCATTGTAAGTTGTAATTATGGAAATGACCGGATAATCCATATCGGGAAACATTTCCAAGCCCAGTTTTGTAAAAGATATTCCACCCAATATCAAGATCAGGATTGTCATCATTAATACGGTTATTCTTCTATTTACCGAGAATTCTGGTAATTTCATATTTTACTCCAATTTTTATTTAGCAACGAACCTGTCTTCGTCCCGATCTTCGGGATTACGCCAAGACAGGCAGAGAACACGGAAATAAAATTATTAAATTTCAATTCTTCTTTAGCGTCTTTCGTGGGCATTTTCTCTTTTAATTTCTAACCTCTATTTTATCTCCATCCTGCAAACCGATATTACCGGAAATGATCACTTCTTCTCCGGCATCGATACCCTTCTTAACCTCTATATTTCTTTCATTGCCTATTCCTAAAATCACTTCTCTTTTCTTTGCAATTCCATCTTTTACTAAAAACACATATTTAGAATCGATAACACATTCCTGAGGAATTATCACTGCATTTTGGGAAGTTTGAGTTATAATTGAAATTCTGGCAAATTGGTTATGTTTTAAAAGATTGGAATCGTTTGTAATTGAAATTTCAATTGGGAAAGTGCCTGACATCATTTCAGCTTCAGGAGAGATAAAAGATACAGTACCATAAAATATTTCGTTTGAGTTATCAATTTTGATCTGTGCTTTCTGACCCTTTTGAACCTGATTAATATCTTTATCGGAAATATTCAGTTTTGCTTTAAATGCTTGCAGATTCACAATTCGAATCAAAAAAGGATCCATCATCGAATCAAATTTTTCACCTTCTTTTTTGAAGATATTAGAAACTATACCGGAAATAGGAGCTTTCATTTCTATATTATCCAGCATAAATTCGTAAGTAGATTTTACTATATTGTAACCTGCCTTTACTTCATCGAAAGTCTGTTTATCGATTGCATCGTTTTCCAGAAGTTTTTGCATCCGAAGAAAGTTTTTTTCTGCATTCTCAAACTGGATTCTTGTTTGTTCCAATTTAGTTTCATCCAGTTTTACCAACAGGTCTCCGGTTTTTACATAATCACCTTCTTTTACAAACAGCTTCTCGATCTTCCCGGACATTGAAGGACTGGCATTAGCAATTTTTTCAGATTCTATTTTTCCCGAATAATTCAAGAAACTATTGATTTCACCGAGTCTTGATTTTATTGTTTTTACATTACGTTTACCGGAGAATCCATTATCCTCTTTAGCAACTTCCTTATTCCCGCACCCAACAAATATTAGTAAAGTCAGTGTTAACAGTATAAATATTTTTTTGTACATTATTCCTCCATTCCGCCTTTATATTTTTTCATTTCAAATTTTGTAAGAATGTAATCGTAATAAGATGATATAAGATTCATCTCACTGCCAAACAGCATTGTCTCTGCATCCAGCAGTTCGCTATTAGTAACCATTCCTTGCTCATACAGTTGATTTATTATATTATGATTTTCTTCGGCAAATTCCAAAGCTACTTTAGTATCCTGAATTATTCTTGCCTTTGTTATCAGTTTATTGAAAACATTCTCTGCAGCTATAAGGTAATTATCACGTGCATATTCCGTTTGTTTTTGGGTTTTAAGTAATTCATATTTTGCCTGTTTCACTTTAGAGAAATTGGAACCGCTGGTAAATAATGGAACCGAAACTGCGGCAACAAGATTCCAGTTATCATCTCCCGAAAAATCAAATTCATCATCACTCTCGATCTGGTAATCGAATTGCAGATTTACAGAAGGAAGAAAATTCCCTTTTGCCATCCAATAACTCTTCTTCATCATTTTATTGGTTAGATCAATACTATTTAATGTTGGACTTTTCTTTACTACATTCAAAAGGAATTCCTGCTTTGCTATTATAATTTCATCTTGTGTCAATCCAGCATAACCATCAATTTCGGTATCATATTTTTCAAGCTGAATTTCAGCCGGAATATTTTTCTCAACTCCGATCAGAATTTTCCAGAAAGATAATATTTCCTTCAGGTTATTTTCGATTTCAAAATTTGATGTTTTGTCGTTATTCAATTTTACTTTCCACTGCAAAACATCAGATTTTTTGGATGTTCCTACCTCAAAATTTTTCTCAACTTTTTGCAAGTGGGAAATGCTGGATGATAAACTTTTTTGAGTAAGCTTTTTAATATCCTTTAATTTCAAATAACCAAAATAAGTGAAAGCTACAGTGTAAGAAATATCCAGTTCTTTGTTTTCAAATGCAAGCTTTGTTTGCTGTTTTAGCAATTTCGCCAACTGATAACCCAATATCATTTTTCCGCCATTGAATATTGGCTGCTGAACTGTAATATTGTTTGTATAGGAAGTTTTGTAGAATCCGGTTCCCATCTCAGCAGTTGAGAATGGAATGAAATCTCCTGTTGGCATCTCCAACGGATTTAACACGGGAATTTGAAAAACCTGCATAGCTTCATCATAAGTATCATCATCGATACGGACAATTGCAGAATTGAAAGAAATTTTTGGCAGGAAATTTGAGAATGCATCAAATTCTCCCCAAGTGGCAGATTTCAAAGAATACTTTTCAGCCTGTATTTCTTTGTTATTTGCCCGGGCAAGTTTTATGCTTTCATCCAGATCGATCTCCACTGCAGAACCTATTGAAAACAATAATGATGCTATCAACAATAATAATATTTTCTTCATAATAACCTCGTTTTTATTTATCCATCATTTTCTATTGATATACTTTTCCATAGATTCTGGAATATCTTTTCCCCTTTCTCTTTTAAATCGATTCTATCCGTCATAATGTGATAGATCATCGTGCCTTCTGCTAATGCGTTAATCATAAATGCCATCGTTTCACAATCGATATTATCTTTTACCTGTCCTTCCAGTTGAGCTTTTTTTATGATCTCTACCAATATTTCCTGATTCTTCAAATGCAATTCCCCGTGTTTTTCTCGAATCTGTGGAAATTTTATGAACGCATTCGTCATTAACATATAGAAATTATTTACATCGATATTGTCCGAACCTGTCATAGCTCCAAGAATTTCTGAGATATTGGATAACGAATCGAAATATGTTTTCAAAATCTGTTTTAAGTTTGTTGAATCTGAATAAATCGATCTTTCAATATCTTCAAACTTATCAAATAAATAATCGATAGCTTCAATAAACAGTTCTTCCTTGTTTTTGAAGTGATGATATATTCCACCTTTTGATGTTTGCGATTCTGAAACCACATCATTCACAGAAGTAGCATCGTAACCTTTTAATAGAAAAACTTTTAGCGCAGATTGTATAATTTTAGTTCTTGGATTCAAGCTTCCTCCTATTTAATAAAACCGACCGTTCGGTTTGTATAAAAATATTTAGATCGATTCTGTCAATTTTTTTTTGGAATAAAAGTTAAAAAGAAAATATTGTGGAAAATCCCCTCTTGCCTGCCAAGCTGTAGCTTTAGCGAAGGCTGGAGAGGGGTGCGGCTTTAGCCGTGGGGTGTGCGACCTTTACAATGATTTAATTCTTGTTCTTAACTCTACTTCTGTCACCATTCGCAAGGTCTATCCACCTCATCCGATCCGACAGTTGTCGGATCACCTTCTCCTATCGAGGAGAAGGGTTATTCAGAAGTCTTACTGTAACAGAAATATCTGCAAATGTTGATGTAACTTTCTGCTCGTTCCTCCCGAAAGCTTTCGGGATCTTGGGAATGAATTAACTTGGAATGAAAAAATCTGTCACCATTCGCAAGGTCTGCGACCGTTGCGAAGGTAACTTAAACCTTGAAAATGTTTCTTTCAAGACATCTTCCTGCTTAACACTTTCAAGGTTCAATGTCGAAATTTCTGGATGGATTCTACTCGTTCCTTCCGAAAGCATTCGAACTAAGGTTTAATC
>JAUVLU010000004.1 GCA_030600585.1 Candidatus Cloacimonadota bacterium
ACGTACAACCTGAACAAAATCTCCGTCTCCAGTTACCAATAATACATAATCCAACCTTTCCGATTGGCTTAGTGCATCAACCGCCATATCCAGATCAGCATTAGATTTCCCATAACGTATGCCATGTTCATCCACATACCACTTAACCTTTTTAACTATAACTTTATAACCAAAATCACGCAAAATAGAATGAAAATTCTCAGACTTTTTCTTATACTCAGGATTTTTTGCTGCCATCTCTTCATCATAGGCTACATAAGCGTTTAAGCGCATTGCTACGCCATTGTTCCGGCAGGCGAATTCTCTTAAAATATCATACTGCATTCCGTATCCGCCATTATGTGCAATATTGGAAACATCAACATATACACCAACTTTAATAAGACTGCTTCGTTCCATAATACCTCCTTAATAATATAAATAACTTTACACTTCATACTTCATACTTCACACTTCACACTTCACACTTCACATTTTACATTTTACATTTTACATTTTACATTTCATCTTACAATCCTGTTTCTATTCCAATATGAATAATTCCGTCAAGAGGATTTCTCATTTCACCATTTTGTATTCCCATTCCGTAATCGATACCCAGCAGACCGATCTTTGTTTGGGTACGCAGACCAAATCCAAAACTGTAAAGATCGCTGTATTTGTAATTATGGTTTTCTACATAACCGTAAGCGCCGAAAGCGAAAAGTCTTGAATTCCGTCCGAATAAATATCGTAATTCTATGTTTGACCAGCCAACGCGGAAACCGGGAAATACATTTTCATTAAAACCGCGCAGACTTTTTGCTCCACCCAGTTCATACACTTCAAATTCTGTAAGCTGTTTATTCTCGATCACATTTGCATTAGCATCAAATCCCAGAACAAAATTCTTTCCAATATCAAAATATTTTGCCCATCTTATCTCAACCGCTTGTTTACGAATATCTTTCTCATCTACAGAACTGATAATGTAGTAATATTTAAGATAGATTTCTGTTCCTGAAGATGGATTGAGAATATTGTCCAGAGCGGTCATATCCCACAAAATACCCACTTTATTAAAGGATGATCTTTCGATTGTTGCCGGTTTTATGCTGCCGGGGAAAATGTCTTCCTTTCCAAAGAATAAACCATACCGATTGTATAGATCATAATAATAAATTTCACTTTCAAATTTTGATCTTATGTAGGTGGAATCGACTTCCTGACGGTAAACCAGCAGATCAGCATTTACCGGATAACGTGTTATGCCGGATTCATGATATTTGAGTTCGATGGAGCTTACATCTGCCGAAATATGCTGCCAGTTAAGAGCGAGCGAGCGGTCGGTTCCATACAGGTTCATAAATTCCAGATCGATCCAGCCGGTAATTCGGTTCTTACCTTCTTTGGAATTATCATACCCCAGAATACCGGAGATGATGCTCATGCGGTCTTCTTCCACATTAAAAAGCAATTTGCTGTGATCCAACGGGATAATATCGCAATTTTTAATATATCTTTTCCAGCGTATATTATTTGCTGCCTGCTGCAGAGTTGCAGGAGTGATATTTCTTATCTTACCCAGTTGTGAAATCCTGATCAGTGTTTCGTCTCGGGTGGTTTTATTACCTTTGAATTTATATTCTGTAAACCGGCAGAATTTACCCTCATCGATTTTAACAAATGCAGTAAATTGTTCGCTGATCTTTGTTAGACTATCAAGTTTCACATCTGCAAAAAGAAAGCCGTTATCAGCATAAAATTCAGCTAAAGTTTTAAGAGAATTTGCCAGTTCCAATAAGGTTAAATTTCGTTTTGGAAGTATTGAAAATAATTTGGAATCGGTGATGTAATTATTGCCGTCAAAATAAATATTTGTTACCGGTATCTCACTAAATTCTTCTATTTGGAATATCACGTCTATACGGGTGGGTGAGTGTGTGATTATTTGTGGAGCGTGCACTTTAATATTAAATAAACCTTTGTTGGAATAATAATCGGAGATGTGCTTTGCATCTTTGTTTAGGAGAGCCTGGTTGAAGATGCTGCCCGTACTGGAAGAGATGCTGGTGCTAAGGTCTTTACCCGAGATCAGTTGATTTCCTACAAATTTTATTTCACCGATACGAAGCTCAGATTCAGAAACCAATATAATTGGTAAAAGAAGTATTAATGTGAATAAAATAGATTTCATTTAGAATCAGGTGATAAAATTTCAATCCAATTATCAGGAAATCCTAAATCAGATAATTGAATTATATCTGAATAATTATGAATAAGATCATTGAATGAAGAGATAAAAATCTTAAATGCATCTTGATCTAATATTAGCACTTTACATATCAGAAAAATTGAGAAGATACTATAAATTTCTTTATCTTTGTCTCTATAATAAATGGAGTCTTTCCATAATTTATTTCTGATTGCTACTAATTCAAATTTTTTATTCCATAATAATTCATGATGTGCACAAATGTTTCTTACATCAGTAATTGTTTTAAACCAAGAAGATAAAGTCCTAATATTTAATTTGTGTTCTGTCTTTTTAAAATTCTTAAGAATTTCTAACTGAATTTCTTTATTCTTGATATTAGAAAAAAGTTTAGATAATTGACCTAATGTTAGAACCTCTACTATTTTGTAAATAGGTACATCATCATTGTATTTCTCCTGATGAAATTTTACAATTTGATGTCGAGAATAATTAATAGTATCTAATTTCCACTTTAACATATCCAATAATTTCTCATGTTGTTCTGTTTGGTTAAAATTTTCTAAGTCAAGATGGCAATGAACGCCTAATACAATCCCAAGATGATAGGCTATTTTTGCACGTAAAGTAAATTCAATACTTTCAAGAATCGGATAAAATAATGTTTTTAATCCTTTATCAAATAAATACAATTTATAAATATCATTAAAGATGATTTCTGTTTCCTTTTTTGATTTTAAAAAGTGTAAACGATAAACTAATAATCTTTGATAATTAATACGTTCAAGAATTGCTTTTGTCTTATCGATATCTTTTACGATTATGTTTTTTTCTTCAATTTTCTTGATCAAGTTTTCAAAAGATAAAACTGGCTTACTTGTATTCATATCAATAAACTCCAAAAAAAAAGGCCGCACGGTAATCCGGGCATACACTCCGAAGAGCAGCTAACCGCCGATTGGCACTATCAAAGACAACTTAATTAAAATATTATTCATGTCAAATTGTTTTTCCTCTTGTCACCGAATCTTTTAGTAAGAATCTCAAATTTCAACATTTAATGTTGGCTTTGCGAAGCAAAACGACATATTCTTCAATTAATGTTGGCTTTGCGAAGCAAAAATAAGATGGCTTTACGAAGTAAAACATCGTTGCTTTAAACGACATATTCTTCAATTAATGTTGGCTTTGCGAAGCAAAACGACATATTCTTCAATGAGTTTGATAAGCTGCGGAACTAATTCCTCTTCCTTAACTTTGCGCAAGATCACGCCTTTCTTAAAGAGCAGTCCTTCATGTTTCCCGCCGGCAATTCCAAAATCTGCTTCACGTGCTTCTCCCGGACCATTCACAATACAGCCCATCACCGCAACTGAAATATCGGTATCGGCAAATTTTTTCAGAGCATCTTCAACCTTTTTTGTTAGTGAAATAATATCAATATCTGTTCTGCCGCAAGTAGGGCAGGAGATAATTTCCAAACCTTTACGAAGATGAAGCGCTTTTAGAATTTCTTTTCCTACCATGATCTCTTTTACCGGATCAGCAGTTAATGAAACGCGGAGAGTATCTCCAATTCCCTGTGCAAGCAAAGTTCCGATGCCGATAGAAGATTTTATGGTTCCACAAAATTCTGTTCCTGCTTCTGTAACTCCGATATGAAGCGGATGATCTGTTTTGGAGGAAAGTAATTGATATGACTCGATAGTCAGCGGCACGGATGATGCTTTCACCGAGATCTTGATTTCATGATAATTCGCCTTTTCCAGAATGGCAACATGTTCCAAAGCACTTTCTACAATACCTTCTGCCGAAATTCCATATTTCCGCAAAATTTCTTTGGAAAGTGAACCGCTGTTCACACCAATGCGAATGGGAATTTTCCCCTCTCTAACAGCATCAACAACCTCTAGAACATTCTGTTCGCTGCCAATATTCCCCGGATTCAACCGCAGCCCATCCACACCGGCTTTGATAGAGGCAAGAGCAAGTTTGTAATCAAAGTGAATATCTGCGATTAGCGGAATTGATATTTGCTGCTTTATTTGCTGTATAGCCTCAGCCGAAGTTATATCGGGAACGGCAACACGCACAATATCACATCCGGCAATTGCCAGCTCTTTTATCTGCTGAACGGTAGCTTTTACATCTGCTGTTTTGGTGGTGGTCATAGATTGTATAGAAATAGGATTATTCCCACCGATAGCTACATTGCCAACTTGAATAACTCTGGTATTTTTTCTCTTTATCATTATTATTTTCTCCAATAATATTTCATAAGAATTCTCTATGAATTAGGTCAAGAAATAAATGAAGGGAAAGAGAAATGTGTAATTTTTTGAATTGATCAAAACAGAAAAAAACTTGTAAAATCTTGACTTATGACTTCCTGAACAAATTTATGGAGAAGAGAGGAAAAAATGAAAACAATTGAATTTTTGAAGTTCTTACAGAGCAAAATCGGAGGTGAATTAGATTTCGAAGCTGCTTTTGGTCATGAAAACCATACCCGAAGCATCCCAAGATTATTATTGGAATTTAAAAATGAACACGTAAGATTTGAGATAAAAAATAAAACCGAATTATTTATAAATGTTTACACTGTACCACCGCATTTCCTCAAAATCCGTCACGAAAATTTGGCGACCAGATTATTAGATAAAGTACATCTGCATTCAGAGATCAAAATAGGTGATGAAGAATTCGATGAAAAATACATTATCGAATTCACAACCCCTGAAATTGCACAAAAAACCATGAATCCCGAATTTAAAGATTGCATCACTAATTTGGAACCGTTCAAAATATTTCAAATGACAAAGCGTGATTATACATTATTAAAGAATATAAACAAGCATTACGATGTTGATGACGCTGAAAATGATATTGAAAATATGGTGAATATTGTAAAGATTTGTGGAAAGGTTTGGGGATAAAAGATTAGTTAAAAAATATTACTGTCTACTGGAACTTGAAAGATGAAAACAATAAACATGTTTCATCAGAATTGAATTTTATAAAAGTTAATTGCGGAAATATAATTTTAACAAAGAAAGTAGTGATTATAAAATAATGTTCTCCGTAGTTAGTTCTTCTTCAGCTTACTTAAGAAAATTTCAAATTTCTCTTCTTCACCTTCTGTTAGAGACCACCTTTTTACTTCAGCTACATTGATGGTATTATGGTCTGCTACCAATACTGCCTGATCCAAACATTGCAGATCATTCCAAAAATAATAAGCAGCTAATCTATCTTTAACGCTTTCTGTAGGGGATATGATCTTTAAATCACCAACCTCTGTTTCGATAGTAATTATATCTGTGATAGGTTCATTGCCAACAGCTAATGGACCAGGCGGAAATTCAACAAATAATTCTGTGTCAGGATGCATAAAATATCTATCTTTTTCATAGAATCCAATTTCTTCAAGGCATTTGGCTAGAAATTTACGCTTTGCACTGATCCTTTCAATGAAATCCAAATCCATAGAAGAATACTGATTTTCTGAATAAATACTAACACAACTTCCACCTGTTAATGTAATCTCAATTCCACATTTCGCTAGATGTGTACAAATAAAAGCAGCCAATTCCACTCTACTCATTCCACCAATTTTTTTCATAATGGTTTCTTACTCCTGCGAGGTCTCTTTCTATTAAATTTTAATTCCTTTAGTGTTTCTTCGGGATAAAACTCTAATGCTTTTGATAATAATTGTTTTAGCTCTTTTAAGAATGAATATCGTGGGTTAAACTTATATAATTTTGTTCTTCCCTGTATCTCAACATAGAGCACACCTCCTTCTTCCAGCTTCTTTAACTGTTTTACAACAGGTGTGAGTGGAATATCAAAAAAATCTGATATCTGCCTGGCGTAGCCACTTTCCCGGCTAACTATGAAGAGCAAAATTTTCTCTTTGCTTGCTGAATTCAATAATACTTCCAACATATGTACTCCTTTTTAGTTCATATGAACTATTTTTGGATTCATTAGTTTATCAATAATAATTCTGTAAAGTTTTTTCTAAGAACAATATCCATCTCTATTCCTTTAATTAGACTTCCGAATGTTTCGACAAAGAGTCGGCTTGCGAAGCAAACGATCTCTACTCATTCATCTTAACTTGTCGAATCTTCGGAATGTTGAGATTTCCACTTCACTTTCCAAACAATCGGAAGACCTGCGGACATTCCGATGTTTTTATCCATCACCTATTACCGAAACGATACTTTTTTTATTTGCTTACCCAAATCCAATATATTCGGGAGGAATTTTAAATATTGCTTTATCTATTCCGAACCAAAACAATTTTTCGGTAAAAATATACAACATTAAAGGTCAAAAGGTAGAAGATAAAAGTAAAATGTGAAAGAACAAATTTTTTTTCCGGAAGTTTACCATTTTGCAATCATGCATAATCAGGATAAGATGAAAATGCCCAATCTTTAATATTCGTTACCAATCCGTGTTTGAAATGATTTCTGTGAATATATCGTGATGATATGCTTATCTTGGCGTTATTTCAATGAATACATTTCCAATGTTTGGAAAAAAAGTATCGTCGGGTTAGTTCTCACAAAAAAATATGGACATATAACAGCTCATTCGTATTTTACAAATAAAGAAGCTGATATATTAAATTCAATCTCAAAAAAATTGAGTATGATAAACCGGTAAAATATTGATTATAAGGAGAGCAGAATGAAAATTGATTACAAAATCAATAATAAGATAACTAGTGAAGAAGTTATTATGATATTTAAAAGTGTAGGTTGGAATAAAAATCCGGAAGATATTTTGGATGCTTTTAAAAATTCCTATTATGTTACAGCCTATCACAATAATAAACTGGTTGCTTTTGCCCGTGCAATTACCGATGGTAACTATTATACAAGTATTTTTGATGTGATAGTTGAGCCGCAATATCAGAAGAACGGTATCGCAAAAAATATGATGAAGATGTTATTGCGTGAATTCAAGGGAACATATTTCTTTTTATCTTACACCGAAGGTAATAGGGAATTTTATGAAAAATGCGGATTCGAAGATCTGCCAACCGGGATGTGGATGGATAGAGAGAAATCGTTCAACTTGGATATTGATAATTTATAGCTTGTATATGTTGTGAAGTATTTGGTTTTGTGCATAATGCTGCCACGCTTGCCCGCCTCTGGCGTGGTTTACCCGCAAGCCAAAGGTTTACCAGCCTATGGTTGGCTTGTAAACTTTTCTCTCAATCTAATGTGGAGGCTTTCGTTATCAGCATAATCAATCAATCAAACTACTCAATTAAAGCTGATTCAAAAGACTCAATAAATTCATTTTCGTTTTCATTATTATAGAACGGAACACCGGTTAATCTAAATTTATCTGATGAATAATTGATAATTTTGTCTTTAAACTCATTTCGTATTTCATTAAGAAAATCAGCTTTCCATTTATCTTTTTCCAAAAGCTGAGAACCTTTAGGCTCAATAAACATCTGATAGGTAATATTTTCTTTAGTTTTTTGTTTTAAGAATAATAAAAAATCAGGTTCAAATCTTCTGCCTTTTTTATCAAAGATCTTAACTTTGCGTTCGTTACGAATTAAATAAATATCAGAGTAATCTTTAGAAATATTTTCGATTCTACGAGCAAACATTTCAACAAATAGTTTTTCTTCTGAAGTACCGAAGTTATCATTGTAAGCGTACCAATCTTCATCAATCAAAAAAGCAGCCTGGCTTTTTGCTCTTTCATTATTCTTAGCAATTTTCAATTTTATAATCTCAGGGAATTTATCTTTTATTGAGCTGATTTCCTTAAAATAAGAAGTTCCGAAATAATCGTATAAATTGCTTCTAATATCTTTCTCAATTTCATTTAGCAATTTAATAACTGCAAAAAAATGATCTGAATTTGTAATATTTGAGATTCTTTCTTTAGTCCCTTTGAAAGTTATCTCAAGACTTTTTAAATAACCTGATTGTTGAATGAAATCATTAATCGAATTAATTGAAGGGAAATAATGTTTGATATTACTGAAATGGGAAAAATCAATTTTGGATAGAGCATTTTTGACAATATGAATTGGAATTTGTTCTAATTTAATATCTTTAGATTTTTTTTCTGAAACAACCGATTTTACTTCGTTTACGTTAAAAGCTTCTGTTACTGCTCCTTCACCCGAAGAAAGAACAAATTCAATATTCCGTTTTTTCACACCCAAATCTTTAAAAGATCGGATATTCTCATATTTATTCTTAATTTTTTTATTCTCAAAAACTACACCTTTTTTATACAAATCCGTATCTTTGAATTTCTTTTTTAATTTCAATTCTCTTTCAACAAAATCTTTTTCATCATCATAAATTCCAGTATCAATTAAAGCCTTTTTCAATTCGGAAATGTATTTGCTGTCTTCAATTGTGTGATAATGGAGTTCCTCAATAATTTTCAATTCATTTATATTATTGGGAATATCATATTTCCTTTTGAACCTGTCTTGATCATTTGTTATTTTGAACGGAAAATATCTTGCACCACGACCGATCAATTGAGCTTCGGCAGTTGTTGTTTTACCTGGTTTACCTGCTTTTGAATCTCTGGTTTTATATAAACGGACAATATCGAATAAATTTAGAACATCCCAACCTTCATTGAGTTTATTTACGGCAAAGATAGCGCGAATCGGGTTATTATTATCTTCAAGAGAATTTAATACAAATTGCTGTTCGACCAATTCTGCCAGATCATTTTTCCTCAGAGATTTCTTTTCGAGATTCTCTTCATTAACGGAAATACAATTGGTTTCTGCAAAATTGATCTTTAGTTTTTGAATTAATTTGTTTATTGAATTATTTTCGTAGAAATCAAATGCTTTTTGAATTATTTCAATTTTAGATTTATCTTTGATATTCTTAATATTTTTCTCAGTTAGATTTTCAATAATTCTGTGAAAATTAGCTTTGTTTTCCAAAGAATCTTTTATTAATTTTTGAGCTTTAAAGAGAATTACAGGTTTAAGGTTGATGCTGTGTTTCAAAGCAATATCTTGTTTGTATTGATTTAGAATTATTGCCTGAATTATTCTCTCGTCATCTGTCATTTCGCTTCGAAGCAAGTTTACATCTTTTGAATAACCATCATCTTTGAATTGTCTGAGGTCATATCGAAAAAGGACTTTCGGTTTATATTTTTCTACAATATTATTGTGCTCATAATCAAGCGTTGCTGTAAATTCAAGAAGCAGATTTTTAAAATTCTGGTTAAATATTTTATCAACCGTATTTTCCCAATTTGGTTTGGAAAGCTGCGCAATTGTCATTTGACTTCTTGTCTTTTTATTTATGTGGTGAGCTTCATCGGAAATGAAAACAATTTTATGCTGTTTAAAATCCTCAATTGTCAGGCTGTTTTCTTTCTCAATGTAAATATCACCGTGCAATTTATGAATTGTTGTAAAACAGATATTTATATCATTCAGGTTTGCATCTTCAAAATTATCTACTTTCCGAATCGAAACTTTCTTATTTTCAAAAGTGATGTTGTTTCCAAATAAATATTTTGATGAATTGGTATTAATGAAATTATCAATGGTTTTATTTATGATGTTCTTGGAATTTACAAAGAACAAAAACTTTCTGTAACCCTTGCTGTAAAGATACAAGATCAATCCTGCCATTATCAATGTTTTGCCGCTACCTGTCGCCATATTATACATTAACTGATACGGCTTCGATTGTTTACTATCAAATGGTTCATCTTCAAAGAAACAAAGGAATCTTTGGAAAGCTTCTATTTGATAAGGCCTCAATTGAAAATTGGGATTTAGATTAGTTTTTATTGTTTCTGGAATCTCTATCTTCTGAACATACTTTTTCCCAAATTCAGAGACAATTGTTTTATATAGAAAATCCATACTATTCTTTCTCATTATTATCAGTATTCGAGGAATGCTCGGTAACTGATTTAGAATTATTCTTCAGTAATTTTATTGCTTTATCAAAATCTGAAATGTAGTTTTTATCTTCCAACTTTTTAAAATTTTCGTATTCTTCCTCTGCCAAAGCAAGTGCCACTTTGTGCGAAACTTTTCCAAGATGATTTAAAACAGCTTCTTCGTTGAATTTCAAAAAAGCATCTAATTTTTCAATCCAATCTTTCATATTCATTACAATATGCTTTTGAGCTTGCATCTCAGCATAATCTAAATACATCGTTACAATACGGTTCAATCTATCTAATTCTCTTTCAGTGAGATAATTCTTTGCAATTATAATATCTGTTTTTCGTATTTTACCTAGAGGTGAATTTTTCCAATTTGTTAAGCCCATATTTTCTTTTGTACTATCGGAACGATTTAAAATTATTTCGGCTGCGGTTTGTCCTGCTATTGCCCAATGCAGTTTGTTTTGAACAGTTGCAAAAAAATCTTTCGTCGTCGGTGAGTTTGAGTTATAATCGGCACTGCATTGCGCATAAATATCTGTGATCTTTTGATAAAACCTTCTTTCATTGCTACGAATATCTCTGATTCGAGCAAGTTGCTCATCGAAATAATCTTTACCAAAAGTATAATTTGGAGTTTTTAATCGCTCATCATCCATCGTGAAACCTTTAATGATGTATTCCTTCAAATGCTCTGTTGCCCAAATACGAAAATGAGTTGCTTGTGCACTGTTTATACGATATCCCACAGAGATAATTGCGTCCAGATTAAAATATTCGATCTTTCTTTTAACAGTTCTCTTCCCTTCTTGCTGAACTGTTTCCAAAATGGAAATAGTTGCATCTCTTTTTAATTCACCACTTTCGAAAATATTATTTAAATGTCTGGAAACTGCTGGAACATTAACACCAAAAAGTTCCGCTATTTTTTTTTGTGTTAACCAAACGTTTTCATTTTGCAGATAAATTTCTACTTTAACTTTGCCGTCGGGAGCTGTGTATAATAATATCTCTTTAAAATTATCGCTCATAATTATAAACCTGTTTTCATTTGTGTAGATTTTTGCTCTTCTTCAATTTTATAAAACTCTTTTGTTAGTTTTTTATCTTCGGCTGAAACCTTGAAATCCTCATCATCGACCGATGAGAGATTAACATATAATTGGTTTTTATTAAGAATTTGCAGAAGTATTTCTTTTTGCTGTTTTAAGGTAAGTTCTTTGAATTCTTCAATCTGTTCATCTTGCTTTTTGATATCTACATTGTAATTTATGAAACTGTGTTCTTTCATTCCTTCCCAGATATTCAAAAGTTCTTTGCTGTCTTTTGCAACTTCAATCTGCTCGATGAAAGTTTCATTATATTTTTTGAGTTCACAATAAATGAAATTACCACCACCTTGCCAGTTTACTGCTTTGGAAATGCCGCTCCTATCACAGTCAATTGAATCTAACCATTCACCATCTTTTTTAATCTTTTTTCCAATTACATTCTGCATTCTGATTGTACTGTCATTTTTGCCGTAATCTAATTGTTCTATGCCAATATATTGTATTCCCATTTTATGAGCAACGGCGATAGATGTACCTGAACCGATATGAAAATCTAAAAATATCAAGTTTTCTTTTTTCTCAATTTCTAAAATTCTTTTTACTAATTTTTCGGGTTTTTTCCCTTTTTTAAGTTTAATACCACCTTCATTATGTAAATCATTGGGTAATACATCAAGCCAAATATCTGACATTGGTTCACCTGTAACAGTTTCTCCATCAATTTCCATTAATCGATCACTGTAAAACAAAAGACGCTGACCATTGATTAGAAAAAAATCTGGTTCATTCTGGCGGGCTATGTGGAAGATTTTATCCTGATTTTTTTTTGATTCTAATATTTTTTCTTTAACTTCTTTACTAACCTTATTTATATCTGGATATGCAATCTGAATTACACTTGCTGGATTACTTTTTACAAATTCATATATCTTATTTTCAAATTCATTTCCTAATGTCTTTTTTAATTTGTTCTTATCTATTCCAATGTGTTTAGAAAATGCACTCAACAATGTACAAAACGACCATTGTTCTGTATCTTTGTGTCTATTAAGAATAAAATTGTTATATCGTATATTTCTATTTCGCTTTAAAAAAATTCTATTAGGTTTCCAAAAGTTTTTATTTTTGCAATAGAGTAATATATTTTCTGAAACATTTACAACTCCAGGATTAATAGATTTATGTCCAGTTACTGATCCTCTTTTTACAGTAATTAAACCTGCTCTATTTTGTAATCCAAAAATTTCGTCCATCAATACTTGTAGATAACCAAGTTCATTTTGATCAATAGAAATGTATATTGAGCCACTTTCAGTTAATAAATTTCTTGCAATTGATAATCGATTCTTCATAAAAGTAAGCCAGGTGCTATGATTGAAATTATCATTATATCCAAAACTGTCATTACCTGTATTATATGGAGGATCAATATATATTGTTTGTATTTTACTTTTAAATTGAATTAACAGGCTGTGTAATGCTAATAGATTATTTCCTTTAACTATCAGGTTTTCTTTAATAACACCCTTTTTATCTGTTTTCAGTTTTGTAACTTTTTCTTCTCCATTTGTTGTATATCGTTTCCAATTTGTTAGAACTTTTGGTTCGAATAATTGGTCAATCTCTTCTTGGGCAAGAAGTTCATTAAAGAAAATTTCGGGTCGCTTCTGGTCTTCTTTGGTTTGCCCGCCTTCCAGAACGCAATCTTTAAATGGCCAAACAAGAGAAACTTCATTTCGCTGGTTCAAAAACTTACCGTCAATATTCAGCCCGATCTTATTTTTGTATCTTGTGTAGCTGTCTTTAAGAAAATTTTTATTCTCCATATATTGAACAAACAAATTAATATTGAAAACCCAATGACCTTTTATTTCTGTGAAAAATTTGTTTTTTATCTCATCAACTTCGATAAGTAGTTCAATTAATTTGGGATTTATATTGTAAGCTGCATCAATTATTACAAATTTTTTCAATTCATCATTATCATTGATAAAGCTTGATTCTCTGGAAAGTTGTTCCATTAGAACTTCGTGAAATTTGTTCATCCATTTCTCCTAATTCAATTTGTGCCAAATGAAATAATTTTTATTATTTTGGCAATCGAAAATTAATCAAACAGAGATGGTTGAAATTTTTTATTAATTCTAATATCTCTGTCTTTATACATTGCGCCTTTTATTTGAATATCAAATTCATCGATTGTTGTCATTTTTCTGGTTTCTTTGATTTCATCACAACAAATATTCAAATCTATTTTATTATGCATATTTTCGATTTACATTGGACAAGATGCCGGCGTGCGCCACGATTCTTCCTGCTTCTCTTCTTGCTGATTGTGGACACTTTTGTTAGCAGCTTTTAATCATTTCAATAACAAACACTTCTTCACCGCTTCAGTTTTGCCGTTCACGGATAATTTGTAAAAATAAATACCGGATGCTACATTTTTGTCTGTCTCATCTTCACTATTCCAGATTATTGAGTGTTGACCTTCAGCAAGTTTATCGTTAACAAGTTGTTTTACTTTTTGTCCTTTCAGGTTGTATATTACAATTTCAATTTTGCTCTCTTCAGGAATTGAGAAGGAAATTGTTGTAGTTGGATTGAATGGATTTGGATATGCTCTGACTAGGTAAGGAACATCCGGCTGATTAATTTCATATTCGGATACACCTACATAATCTGATAGATCAATTTTTTGGATATAGTGATTTCTCTCATATTCACCTTCCATAAATTTAACGCCAGTAGTTATTATCAGGTAGGCATTTTCACCCGAAAATTCAATATCACCAAAATGTTCCAGATATTGCCTTTCCATCATCACTTCTTCAAATTCAGCAATTAGTTGATTGCCGGCTTCATCATAAATTGTATAGGAAAATTGATCATTATTGCTGTGGATAAAAAAGAAGAATTTTTCGCTGTTGTGATATGTGAAAACTTTTTGAATATCAGGATTATAAGCAGCGAAACTGAAGCTGTTCTCTTCAATAAAATTGTGATCATAGTCATATTGATCTACATTAATTATATCGTTTGAATTGAATCCGGTTAGATAGAAATAGTCATCGGCAAAAAAAGGTTCTAAGCAATAGTAATCAGATTGATCTATTATCCATGGATATTGCCACATAAGATCACCGTCTTTAAAGTAATGCAGCTTTTCTTCGTAAGTAGTTCCATCACGAGTCATGGTGAAGAACTCATCTTCACTGCCATAAATTTGCAAAAAATCATTATCATACGCCAATATCATTTCTTCTTCGGTAGTTCCATCTTCATTTATTTTTATATAATGAATTTGATCTCCATATTTATAAAACAGATTATTTCCTTTTACAAAAATACTATGCCAATAATTCACAAAACCAACATCTAATATTACAGGTTCTTCCCAAACCAGTCCATTAGCGTTGAAGTAATTGATCTCAATGATTCTATCTGACCAGCTTTCTAAGTAGGTTGCTGTGTAGAATAAATATCCATTATAGAAAGGAGCAACTCCATAATCCACATGATATCCATCGGTAATTGTAAACTGCTCTGTAGCACTCCAGAGTGGATCACCAGAATAGCTGTAAGCGTTTATCGACACTGTATCTTCAAAACCTGGAGAATAGCCAATGTCGTAGCAGTAAATTGCGTTGTTAGATAGAATAAAGTTGTTTTCATTTTCGATCAGGACAATACCATTTTCCTCGAATTGAGGTTCACCAGCTTCATTAAACTGTTGAGTCATAATGGAATTTCGAACACCGGAACGCCAAAAGGCTGCGAGACCTTCCGGTAGTTTTTTTAATAAAGGCTCTATTATTTCAGATTCAATTTCTCTAATTACGTTTAGTTCGGATATGCCGTCCTGATGCCTTAATGTAGATAAAGTTTTTATTTCATCATGAATTGTTCCTATCAGACAGAAACCATCATTAATATAGTACGCATTATTAAACCAGGAATTATAAATTCCATCCGGAATAAAATAAATCGGTTCACTTGCACCAGATTCATCGATCATTATCAGGTAATTCTGGTATTCATTATTTTCGTAGCCCGAAACACAGATGAAGTCTTGATCCTGATCATAAGCTTGTATGTAAGCAGAACTTAAAGTATTAATTGTATCTTCAGTTAAGATATTTCCATTGAAGTCACATTTCAAAAGTTTTATGTGTTCATTATATTCACGACTTAAACAATAAAAATAGTCTTCACCCTTAAAAATATATTCATAATAATATTGTCCAAGAGAGCATAATACTATTGGATCATCACCTGAAATTGAATTTCCTTCCAGATCAAATTGCCACATTCTCAATTCATACTCATCATTATCATTGTAAATGATATAGAAATTGTTGTTCATGAATTTTCCATAGCCATGATTCAATATTGGAAATGGCTCTGATAAATTGATAAGGTTACCGGAATTGTCAAATTTCATATAGTATAGTTCCCCTGAACATTTAACAAGAACATATAGTTGATCATTAATAAATTCTTTAAGAATAATTTCGTTGTTCGAAGATTGATTGGGAAGCTCAAGCAAAGTTATATCGTTCCAAATTTCGGTTCCCTGATCATCATAATATAATCCTTTTAAATATCTGATAGAATTCGAATTATGTATTCTGAGATTAATAATTCCACCGTTATCCAAAGGCAGAAAGTCATCATAATAATCATCAAACTGATTCTCCCATAGAATAGAACCTAAGTTATTTATCTTATAGAGTTTTCTACCATAAAATTCATAAGTATAAACATCGATAAAACAGCAGTTATTTGTAGATTCAATTACATCTGTTTCACACATGAAATCAAGGCTTTCATATATTGTTAACGGATCCGTCCAGATTGGAATTCCTGAGTAATTGGTTTTTTGAAGTTTTAATTTGCGCAATCCTTCATCAAGTTCTACCCAGGAGATGAGAATGTTGTCTGCCTGTGTTTTAATAGAATGTGATTGATAAATAAAATTTCCCTCATATAATGGAGAACCATTCTCCCAACATACATTTGCCGATAAAATTGTAAAAACAAAAAACACTAAAATAAACATTGAATTTTTTTTCATTTTTCCTCCAAAATTATGTTCATCACTTTTTATAGCCGCCGTTAATCAACATGGAGCGAAGCGGAATGTTGTTTAACATTTGCACGCCACGCCAATATAAAATGTATACATTTTTTATTCTCATTTTCAATTTCAAGTTTCCTCTCCTAAATTCTAATGTTTCAAGTTAATTATTAAAATCAAAACCGAATTTGTAAATATTATTATTAGGTGTCAATTAGAAAAATAAATCACACGTTTTTACGGGCAGTGTAAAAAACATATTTTATCATAATTCTTCTGCGTTGATCAGCGTTTAATTCCATTGTTATCAAATCGTTAATCGATTCTTTCAGCGGCATCTTGTGTTCCTTCTCTTTTGAGAGAAGGACAGTAGGATGAGTTAATTCTTCCTGCGACATCTTGTGTTCCTTCTCTTTTGAGAGAAGGATAGCAGGGTGAGTTAAACTATGGCGGTGAATTATCCTTATTACGTTCCCAAGACAATCCGTCAAATGCCGGAGTAACGAAAGCTAAAAAATCTGAGATTCAGCCTAAGGCTGATAAATTTTCGTTAGAAAAGTAAACAGGATTTCTCAGAAAGACAGATTTTTTCCATTCTCAAATCATAAATCGTATATCGTAAATCTCAAATCAATTCTTTCTGCGGCATCTTATGATCCCTCTCTTGCGTTTGAAGAGAGGGATAGTAGGGTGAGTTAGGATTACACTTCATGAATCAGTTCACGACGGATGATCTTAAAATCGTTAGTATTATCTCTTTCTATTTCATAGATATGTTTCAGAATATCGAAAATACTGGCGCCGACAGTTTTCTTAATTACTGTAAGCTCGGTGTTATTCCAATTTATTTCATGAATAATACTTTTAAGGTTACGTGTTTTTTCTTTACCTTTTCGAATGCGGATAAACGACCATTCATCAGCTTTATTAAATTCATCTGTTTTCTGCTGGAAATTTTTAGCATATCCATCCGGCGGAATAACTGAGATCTTTTCAAATTCATAATAGTTCATGGCGCGCATTTGTTTGTTTTCAATCGGGATCACATTATTAAGTTTAAGTTGTTTTGGCATAACTTTATCAAATTGTGTAAAGATGAATTCGGTTGCTGTTTCTTCTTTTAGAACAAAATCAAAATATTCATTCTCACCCTGCACACCAAGTGGCAGCGGTGCTCCCAATGCTGCTTTGGGATGAACATTATAGCCATGAGAAAACACAATCGGCAGATCTACAGCACGCAGAATATTATGGATCATCCGCATTGTATCAAGATGAGCAACAAATCGTAATCTGCCAATTTTGCTGAAGAAAACGCGGTAGTGGATATTGGGGATATTAGATTGTTCATCCACTGCAATTTCAAAGTCTGGAGTTTTTTTGTGAGGAACATATTGCGGTTGAATTTTGTTATTGCAAATGCCGCAATTAGAACAGACTCCGGTTCTGCAATCTTCTGTTAACTGCACATCTTTTGCCTTTTCCCAATCTTCTAATAAAAACTTTTTTGTTATGCCGATATCTATCTGATCCCATGGAAGTTTCTCATCAATTTTTATTGCGTTCGTATGATCTGTAATATTTAATCCAAGTTCATCGATTGCAGTTTGCCAGTATCGGAAACTGAAATGCTCGTTCCAGCCATCGAATTTTGCGCCGTTTTTATAAGCTTTATAAATAAGTTCTCCAACAGCTTTATCACCGCGACCGATGATGCATTCCAACACAGAATTATCTATTTCATGATATTTTACTCTTACAAATTTAAATTTTTTCAGTCCGTTACGGATCTTATAAATTTTGGAAAGCAGAACATCTTTATCATCCATTTTAACCCACTGAAAAGGTGTGAAAGGTTTGGGAACGAAAGGTGAGATTGCAACATTTATCTGAAGTTTCTTCCCGGATATTTTTATAATATCTTCAATGAGTTTAATGATTCCCAAAATATCATCATCGTTTTCAAATGGAAGCCCGATCATAAAATATAATTTAACCAACTGCCAGCCGTTGTTAAGTGCAATTTGAATACTCTTAAAAATATCATCTTCGGTTATATTCTTATTAATAATATCGCGTAATCGTTGGCTTCCAGCTTCCGGCGCAAGGGTAAGTCCGGTTTGCCGCATGGCGCTCATCAATTTTGTAAGGTCGTCATCTATGCTGTCCACCCTCATTGAAGGCAGGGATAAACTGGATTTATTTATATTGTTGTAAATATCCAGCAGCAGCGGCTTTATGCAGGAATAGTCACTGGAAGAAAGTGATGTAAGTGCAGCTTCACTCCAGCCGTAATTGCCAACCTCTTTGATCAGTTGTTCAAGAATAATTTTAGGATCGCGTTCACGAACAGGACGGTAGAACATTCCGGCAAAACAGAATCGGCAGCCTTTGGAACAGCCCCGCATGATCTCTGCAACGTAACGATAATGAGTTGGCTGGATCCATGGTATGAGCTGGTTCTTATGCGATTTATCGAGGTTGTTGAAATCCATGAATTTTCTAATTTTTATTGTCTTCTTTTTGTGCAAAGTTGGAACGTAAACTCCTTCTATGTCGGCAAGGGCAGCAAGTTTTTCAGTCCTGCTTTTTTGTTTTGTTTCCATTAAAGCGTTCTTGATCTCAATTATTGCATCTTCTCCATCACCAATGAGAAATGCATCAAAGAAAATCGAGAGCGGCATTGGATTTGCACCGGCAGGACCGCCGCCCAAAATTATCGGATCATCTTCATTTCTGTCAGTATTCATAAGCGGAATATTTGCCAGCTCCAGCATATAAAGGATGTTGGTAAATGTCAGCTCAGATTGAAGCGTAAAACCAATTACATCGAAATGAGAACAGGCAACAGAACTTTCAATTCCAAAAAGAGGAATATTATTTTTATTAAGCAGATCACCAAAATCCGGCCATGGCGCATAAACACGGTCTGCAACTGCATCATTCTCATTATTAAGAATTGTATAGAGAATCTTGAGTCCGAGATGTGAAAAGCCGATTTCATAAACATCGGGGAAGGCAAGACAGAAATTTACACTGTTTACAGAAGGTGTTTTCCCATAACTGTTCAGTTCGTTATTTATATAACGTGCAGGTTTAAGGACGGACTCCAGAAGGTGTTCGTATTTTACCTTAATCATAAATTGATATTATTCGTCGTAGTTGAATGGGCTTTTTTTATTTTTAAAAAGCAGTTCGTCCAGGTGATCGATTGTATCATTAATTGCTTTTGCCTCGGGTTTTTCGATCTGTTCCATCATAACTGTTTCTTTTTCTGTTTTTGGAACACTTTTTTTGCTATTATCCGCAGTTGGATTTTCGGTTTTTTCTTTAGGTCTTATCTGCATTTCTGTCTCTGCTTTTTTAAAAGGTGGCCATGTGAGAACTCCATCCCGATATAGGTTAACAACAAGAAAAGATAGGAAGGCGATAACGATGATAAGAAGTATTACAGAGAATATTTTTGTAGGAATTAAATATTTCTTAGGTTGAAAAGAATTGCTTTTGGGTACATATTGTGGTTTTGTGTTAAACTGATTTTCCAGAAGTTCATGAATTTGATCTTCAGTTATTCCCAGTGCTTTAGCATAAGTTAATATCATGGCTTTAGCATAACCAATTCCACCGAGATCATCAAAAAGATTACTTTCAAGTTTTTCCAAAAGCCGCACCTTTATCTTTGTGCTTTCCGAGATGTCTTCAAGTGTTAAATTCTTCTTCTCTCTAACCGTATTTAAATATTTTCCAATTGTTATGTTCTCTACAGAATTTTCCATAGTATTTACCTCAAATTATTAATTAATACAATTCCGGCAATCACTCCGGCAGTGTCATAAGCCAAATCATACCAGTTGAAACCGGTTTTCTTAAGTTTTTTATCACTATACTCTTTTGCAGTTCCCAAAGCAAGGGTAAATGAAACAGCAAAATAGACACTTTTTTTGGAAGAATGTCCCAGAATATCTTTGTTCATTCCATAATTCCAGTATGTAAGAAATGCACTTCCGGTAAAATGCAGAACTTTATCTTCTCCCAGCCATTTACTTTTTGCGGGTAGAGAGACAGCCAGAAGAATAATTAAAATGATGAATAAATATTTTTTCATATTTCTATACTTCCTTCAAACACATATTCCACTTTTCCGGTTAGGAAAATATTGTTTTCCTTTAGTTCCACAGTAACGCTTCCACCCTGCATTTGCACAATAACAGGAGATGAGAGAATTCCTTTTTTCATTCCGCTGAAGGCAGCGGCACAGGCTCCTGTTCCGCAGGCAAGAGTTGCACCGCTCCCGCGTTCCCATACTTTTATCTCAATTTCATTTTTGTTTATTATCTTTACGAATTCAACATTGATCCCATCGGGAAAATAGGCAGGGTTATCTATAATAGGTCCCTGATATTTGGCAATATTCTCCGAGAAGGATTTTATGAAAGTAACAAAATGAGAATTGCCAACCGAGATCAAACTTCCTATATGTTCATTTATCTCGATCTCTTTATTCTGAATAAATTCAGGAACGCCGAGATCAATTGCCACCAGTTTTTCTTCTTTATCTTTGATCAGCCCTGTTTTAATGCCTGCAAGTGTTTCCACAGTCACTTCATTTTTCCCTGAAATCTGCGATAAATAATAAGAGACACAGCGTAGCGCAGAACCGCACATCTTGCCTTCAGAGCCGTCTGCATTGAACATTCTCATTCCGGCATCGCAGGTTTCTGAGTTGAGCATTAAAACAATACCGTCTGAGCCGATACCAAAATTTCTATTAGAAAGTTGTACTGCAAGTTTAGAAATCTCTATCTTTGGAAGTGGTTTATTTATAAAGTCAAAATAAATATAATCGTTTCCTTGAGCGTGCATTTTAAAGAAATCTAATTTCATAAAATATCAACCTATAATCTCGTCTAATTTATCTGTAAAATTATAAAATCCTGTTTTATTATTGATCCATTTTGCAGCTCTTATTGCACCGAGAGCAAGACCGTTCCTGTTACGTGCTGTGTGTTTCAATTCTATCGTATCAGCTTCCGAATCAAAGCTGATGGAGTGCATTCCGGGTATATCGCCACAACGGATGCTGGAAAAATGGAATTCATCTTTTTCTATTTTTCTATCAAGTTTTTCATATTGAGCAAAGTTTTTTCTATCAATGTTTTTCAAGATGATTTCCGAAAGAACTTTTGCAGTTCCGGAAGGGCTGTCCTTCTTGTTTTTGTGGTGCATTTCCAATCCGTAAAGGTCGTAATCTTCTATCCGGTTCATCAGTTTTGCGGTAGATTCGACAATTGAGAAAAACAAATTCATTCCAACCGAGAAATTTGATCCGTAAATAAATCCGGTTCCCGCATCTTCTACCAATAATTTGATCTTATCGAGTTCATCGAACCAGCCGGTAGTTCCCGTAACAACGTTCTTACTCAATTTAATTAATTTTTGTATGTTGGCAAAGGCAGCGTCAGGTGTAGAAAATTCAATGCATACATCGGCATCTGCAACTGTATCGGCAGTTATATCATTACCCAAAATCGGATCTATCTTTGCTACAATTTCACAATTATTTTGCAAGGCAATCTGCTCGATGAGTTTGCCCATCCGGCCATAACCAATTAATGCAATTTTTAACATATATTATCCTTTTTACAGCTTTAATTTACAACTAACAATAACAAACCTGTCTTCGTCCCGAAAGCATTCAGGACTACGCCATGGCAGGCAAACACGAACTAAAGAAAAGAGCAAGTCCAAATTATCCTTCGATACACTGCTTTGCAGCACTCAGGATGACACTAGCTCGGGGAGATAATTAATCATGTAGAAACAATGTCATGGTGAGTCCTTCGACAAAGCTCAGGACAGGCTTAGTCGAACCATCATTGTTTCTAAACAAACTGAACCGAACAACGTTTTTTTGTTGGCTGTTTATCACATCTATCTTTTTGAATACTCTCTGATAACTTCTTTAACCCATTTAGCTCCATTTTCCAGATCGATGAGTTTTATAAATTCATTAACGGTGTGAACATCTTCCATACCGCTTCCTACAACTGCCATTTTCATGCCTTTATAATTAAAGATGTTAGCATCACTGCCGCCGCCGCCGATCCCACTTTTAAATGGTAAACCAATATTTTCAGTAGCTTTTTTTGCAAGAAGTATGCACGGATCGTTATCTTCAATAACAAAAGCCGAATATTCCATTTCGATCTTTGATTCTACAGATGCCTGGAAATCACCAAGTTTGTATTTTGCTGCAGTATCTAATAATATCTGTTTAACATCATCTGTTACTTTTTGCAATTTTTCTTTATTATGACTTCTTGCTTCAGCTTTCAAAATAACCTTTTTTGGAATTATATTTGTAGCAGTTCCACCGGTTATTGTTCCAATACTGCAGGTAGTTTCATCATCAATTCTACCAAGCTTCATTTTGGAAATTGCTTCCGCTGAAATTTGAATGGCACTTACTCCGAATTCCGGAGCAGCTCCTGCGTGAGATTCTTTCCCGTGAATTGTGAATTCCATACTATTTTGTGAGGGTGCACCGGTTACGGCATGACCAATTTCATGTGAATCCAGAGCATAACCGAAATCAGATTTTATATTAGATAGATCAAAATATTTTGCACCAAAAAGTCCAATCTCTTCTGAGATAGTAAACAGCACTTCGATGGGAGCATGATCTTCGTTAGCTTCCTTGAGTTCCTTTATAGCCCATATAATTTCAGCTATACCTGATTTATCGTCTGAGCCGAGAATTGTTGTTCCATCAGAAGTAATTCTATCGTCTTTGATCTGTGGTTTAATGCCGTTTCCAGGAACAACTGTATCCATGTGCGCACAGAACAGAATAGGCTTTTTATCAATATTCCCATGAAAGCAGCCAAACAGGTTTCCAATATTTCCACCGGTCTTTTCATTAGCATTATCAAAAGTAACTTCTGCACCCAATAGTCGCAAATCTTCAGCGATCTTCAAAGCTACCTCTTTTTCATTTTTAGATTCACTATCAATCTTGATCAGCGAAATAAAATAATCTACAAGTGTTTCTTTCATATCCTCACCTTATTTTTTAAATGAAAGTTGAAGGGAGAGCATTTTCTGTCAACAGGAAAAATTGATAGACAGATTCTTTGTTACTGCATTATTTGATACATAGAAAGTCAACCGGAGGAAATTTTGAACAGAATCATCTTGGTATCATTGCTAATATCAATATTTTTTGGATGCAGTTCAAATGCGCAATTTAAAACTAAAGGAACTTCAAAAAATCATCTGCATCAGAGATTCGGGAAGTCGGAAGTTTATGAAACAAAGGTCAAAAATGGTGACGAATTTTATTTTGTATGTTCATATTATGGAAAAAAATTCCATGGACGTCAAACTGCAAACGGTGAAATTTTTGACATGAATAAACTGACCTGTGCTCATAAAACACTTCCTTTCAACACAAAATTAGAAGTTACAAATGAAGATAGTGGGAAATCTGTGATTGTGCGTGTGAATGATCGCGGACCTTTTATAAAAGGAAGAGATCTGGACTTGTCACGTGCAGCTGCAAACGAAATCGGATTGATACCATACGGCGTTAAAAAATTGAAAATAAGAATTTTAGAAGATAATGAATAAATTTTTGGAAATAAACAAAAAAGTAAAACAAGCGTTAGAAAATAATAAGCCTGTTATTGCTTTAGAATCTACAATAATCTCACATGGAATGCCGTATCCTGAGAATATCAGGGTAGCAAAAAATCTGGAAAAAATAGCTGAAGATGCCGGAGTGATTCCTGCTACTATTTGTTTGATGAATGGGAAAATAAAGATCGGGTTGAATGATGACGAACTGGAAATACTGGCAGTCAGCAAAGATGTAGCCAAAGTGTCACGCAGGGATTTCAGCCGAATATTAGCTTCAAAAAAAATTGGTGCTACAACAGTTGCTGCTACAATGATCGCTGCAAACCTGGCTGGCATAAAAGTTTTTGCAACAGGTGGAATTGGTGGTGTTCATCGTGGTGCAAAAGACTCATTTGATATATCTGCAGATCTACAAGAGTTTGCTCAAACTCCCGTGATTGTTGTTTCTGCCGGTGCAAAGGCAATTCTTGATCTTCCCAAAACTCTGGAAATGTTGGAAACTTTTGGCGTGCCGGTTTATGGATTTCAAACTGAACTTTTCCCGGCTTTCTACTCTGCAGAGAGCAATCTGCACATCGATAGAATAGATTCTGAAAAAGAGATCGCTGATATTTACAAAACTAATATAAAACTTGGTTTAAAAAATGGAATATTGGTGGCAAATCCGATTCCTAAAAAATATGAAATACCATTTAGTGAGATGGATGAACACATTAAAAAAGCTTTGGAAAGAGCAAAAATATATAATGTTACCGGCAGGGAATTAACTCCTTTCTTGCTGGCAGAAATTGTGAAAATAACTAAAGGTTCTTCGCTGGAAACAAATATAAGACTTGTAGAAAATAATGTTGCTTTAGCTTGCAGAATAGCTAAGAAGTTTTAATTAGAACACTCCGTCTTTCTGAGGAATTCAGCTTGCTTTTCCCACGAAGATTTATCCGCCGTGGAGGAATCTGGAGTGTGTGAAATATTACCATCTACACAAGCTATATTGAGACTCTTCCGACTACGTCCCAATAACGGGACTTCGACGTGACAAGTCGTCTAATGCCTTTGCAATCCCGAAAGCTTTTGGAACTCAGAGTGACAAGATAACCTTTTCTTCTTGTTGATAAGTTGAACTTATCGACATAATTGCGTTTGCAAGTTCAACTTGCGAACGAGTAATAGTTCGGTCAATTCGGGGAATTGACCCTACAGAATTCAAAAAGCCTGCATCATCATATCCCAGGGTAAGTTTAATATTTTATTCTGAAGTACGTTGAATGGGATTTGAAGAATGTTCCAGATTCCCCACATTAGAAGTAAAGACCAAAAATCATATCTATACAATCCCCATAATACAAAAAATGAAAGTACTATAGTGAGAATACCGCCATCCAGAAAATTGCTTACCATTGAGCCGTAAAAACCTTGAAAAGAAATAAATCCTAATAAGGAAATTACGAATATTAACGAGGTAGCAAGGAGTGCCTTTTTGTAACTTTGACGTTCTTCGGTAATACCGCTTATCGCCCATAAAATTATTGCGTTAATTGGTATGAATAAAATTGAAATAATTATTTTACCTAACATATTTATTTTTCCTCCATAAACTTTTCATTTTCCCTTTAATTTTATTATTGAATACAAACGATTTTAAAAAAGATATTTAGTCAAATAGAAAATAAAAGAAAATGAATTTCTGCATAATAGAGTGTTTTTGTAAGAAAAATGAAAGATAATGTCTTTGCGAGTTATTTTATCTTGTTGTTACGAACGAAGCAATCTCTTTTATACTAATTGTTTACAAACTTAGATTGCTTCAATAGAATCTCTCCGTAAGAAACCTCGCAATGACTATAAAGGTATTATGCAGAACCATTTTAAAAAAAAATTAAAAAAGAAATTATTAGACAAATTTAATTGAATCATAAAAATCCATTTTTAAATGATTTGGAGATGGAGTATTGATATGAGAAAGATCGATCTTGTTTTTATTATTATGATTATTACAGCTTCCCTTTTTTCGGTGATCGAAGAAACCGAATCATTAAAAAACTTTCTGTATGCAGAAGCTTCCAACTGTGAATATGATAATTGGATGAGTCATGTTACTGAGGGAATTGCCGATCCCGGCTATAATCTTTATGCTCCATGGGATGTGCAGTCCGAAGGTTTTGGAGATTATGTGATTCCAACAGAGGACGATCTTTTGACATGGGGATTGATTATTGATGAATTCCTGCTTGGTAACCTGGATGAAGCACAAAGCATGATCGATGCAACTTCTTATCCCTACGAAATTGTGATTTTTAATGATACCGATACCGATCGTACTTTTTATATGCTGCGTGAAATTCCCAATGATTCACATTATGATGATAACCAGACCGAAGATCCGGGTGATGATGAATTCGGCGCATTTGATTACGGCTGGGGATTGTATATTTATTATCCCGAAGGAGAATATCCGCACATTATTACAGCACCGCATCCTAATGATGATTATATTACAGTTCCCATAGCTTATAAAACATTTATAGATATTAACTCAAAATTTTTACTTATCTCAGGTTGCGGAAGAGAAGTTGTATGGACGAATTCCGGCTCTTATTCTAACAGCAAATCGCTTTGTGATCCTTCCAGGAAAGAAGAACATGTTTTTAATGTTAGCTATCAAAAATTCTGTGATCTTATCCGGGATGAATTTAACCGACATGAGTTCAGCTTGCAGATACATAGTTACGATTGGGGGAGCAGGCATTGGGGATATCCAAATGTGCAGATCTCAGCCGGTTATTATATCGGATCACCAGATCTTCCAATAAGAGATCATTCATCAATGGGAAATGATATAGTTAATGTCTCTGATCCTGTTGTTCATCCGGCAAATTCTGTTGGATTACACGCTCCAGTATATTTGAATGATTTTTATGGTTTCCATTGCAGTGAATATGATTTTAATTTTTCAAATAGTGATACGACTTTTGCTGTTAATACGGATATAGATCTCTGGGGATACAGCACAAATCGTCAGATCGTTTATACAAATTCCGGTTTAAGTAATTATGATAATATCGAAAGATTTCTGCATCTCGAAATGGATGAACTTCCCAATATTTACGCGCAAACAGTAAATAATTATCATTGGTTTCATGGGTGGGATCCGGCAACTCAAACCTGGGATATGGAACACAGATTTGATTATTCTTTCGCATATTATTCTTCATGGATAGATGCCTTAGCAGAGGCTCTCCCCGCAGTTTATGAAATGAATGATAATGAAATTCCGGTTGCCCCGAGTGAGCTTCAGGTTGTAACGGAATGCGCAGATCATATTGAAATTCAATGGACTTCCGGAGACTGCTTTGATATGGATACTTATAAAATTCTCTATTCTACTCAGCCAATATCAAGTGGCGGATATTCCATAAAGGACAAAGATAATTTCGGGAAACTCGCATGTTTGGCACAAGATAGTTATACTTTAGGCGGGTTATATCCTGGAGCAGGATACTATTTTGCAATTTGCATTCAGGATAAGAATGGTAACGAATCTGAATTATCCAACGAAGTATTTGGAACAACCGGTCCTGCCGCAATTGATGATTTTATAAGTTATGGAAGAGATGAATATATCAATTTGGAATGGGAAGCTTCTGCTGCCGGCGCATATTCCGGGTTCAATATTTATAGGAAAACATCTGAAAGTGATTTTATTTTGTTGGATTCATGGATTGTGAATCCTGAACTTGTAGGGTTTCAAGGTGAAAATGTTCCATATTTCTATATTGATTCTAATGTTGAAAACGGACAAATTTATACTTATAAACTGGGGTTTGAAGATAATGATATTGAATATCTTTTCGGTGAAATATCTTCTGCTGTCTCACAAGAAATATTTGAAATATATGCTTCTCAAACAACCGGAACCTTAAGTGATACTTGCTATTTTGGATATAATGAATTTGCTTCCGACGGTTATGATACTAATTTTGAAATTGAAGCTGATGATTCAACTGCCGGAGAATATTTTTTCTGCCAGTTCTATGAACAATACTGGAGCAGTAGTGTTCCTGAAAATTATGAACAGGAGATCTACGGAGCTTACAATACCGAAGAACAACTCAAAAGCTGGATCTATCGAGTGCGCACAAATTATTTGAATACACCGATTGAAATAGGAATTGCAAATCCGGAGAGAAATGCCGAAAGATCCTACCTTTATGTAAATGGGCAATATACCGACCTCTCAACTACCACATATACATTCACTCCAACCACTTCAAATTATTACAGTTTCACTCTCTATTATGGGAACTTAACACCTTCACTTGAATTTGATGATGTTCCAAACCAACTGCTTTATCCAAACGAAATCCTTGATATAAGTTGGTCGGTGAATATGAATTCTACTATCGATCATATAAATGTTTATGCAGAAAATGATGAGATTACAATTCCGATTGAGTTGGAATTATTACCAACTACTTCTAACGTTGAATGGATTATCCCACAACTACTATTTGAAGACCTTAATTGCAGGATAGATCTAATTATGGATGAAGGCGATACATTGCATTATTATTCACCTTACAGTTTTGGGATAATCTCTCCGCAAAATATCGTGGAAACTTATCAGGGTTGGGATCTGATGACTAAGAATTTTGATACAGATCAATATTCAACAGAGGAGATATTCGGTGAGAATGTTGAATTTTATGAATTTATAAATAATGAATTTAACATGGTCGATGAACCGGTATTTCTGCATCCTTACTGGAATTATGCACCGCAAAACAATTATTTTACTTTGGATAATGCAACAATGCAGAAGACGGCGTACGGAACACAACTGAACTTAGGATGGAATATTATTCCAAATCCGCATAAGGCACATTATGATCTTGATCAGTTAGTGTTTTCTGTTAATAATGTCGATTACGAATATTATCAGGCAGTTCAGAACAGGTTGATAGAACCGGCTGTATTTGATTATGATAATTGCTTTGATCCGGTTTATGAGCTTACTCCGGCGAATGCATATTATTTATATTGTTATGAAGATGATATTATTGTGAAATTTATTCCGTATTACTCAAATGAGTTTTCACCTGAGTATGAAATTAATTGGAAAGCAAAGATCAATGTGGAACAGGAAAACAGTGATCTGTCATCTGTAATTGTTGGAACCTCCAATTTTGCAGATTCGCTCTATAATGCAAATTACGATCTTCTTAAGCCAATAAATAAACCATTCGAGAGTATTATCACGTTCAGTATTCTAATGGAGATTGACGGGGTAATACGACCTAAGAAGCTGCATCAATCTATTACATCATCACAAGATGAAACACAAGAGTTTACATATTCTTGGAATGCAGAATTACAACTCGTTGATCTGCAACCATTATTTTTTGATGCTGAAAATTATGAGCTTCCTGAAAATTCCAGCATATATCTTGAAATGCCGGAAGGTTATTTGGAAATATTTGAAAATGAAATTGTGGAATACACTCCGGCTGACACACTTTTGGAGATCACAATTCTTATAACGGATCAAGAATACAGCGATGCGGATGATGAGGTTGTTCAAAATACATTCAAATTGCAGAACTATCCAAATCCATTTAATCCCGAAACAAATATACATTACAACATTCCAGAAGAAGGAAAAGTTGAATTGAGCATTTATAATATTAAGGGTCAAAAAGTTAAAACATTGGTAAATGAGACTCAACTAAGTGGGGAACACACTGTAGTTTGGAACGGAACAAATAAACAAAATAAACGTGTGGCATCGGGTGTTTACTTTTATAAATTAGAAATTAATGATTCCAAATTACTGATCAATAAAATGTTGTTGTTGAAATGATGATACAAAACCTTGCGAATTATGCTCTTGTATCCAAGCCCCAGCTTGGATACAAATAATCAACGTGATGAGAAGATTTCCAAGCTGGGGTCCTGGAAACCAGAAAATTAAGGGACATTTGGCACTAATGTAAATTATTTGGAGGTTTTTATGAAGAAAACATTTACTATGTCTTTTTTATTATTCATCACTTTTGTTAATGCAACTATTATCAATGTTCCAGCAGATCAACCAACAATCCAAGAAGGTATTAATGTTGCAGTTGATGCAGACACCGTTCTTGTACAACCTGGAACTTATATAGAAAATATCAACTACAATGGAAAAAATATTACGGTTGCTTCATTATTTCTCACTACTCAAGATACTTCATATATTTCTCAAACAATAATTGATGGTAATAACAATGAGCGAATTGTTTCTTTTACAAATGGAGAAACCGAAGAAGCAAAATTGATCGGATTAACTATTAGAAATGGTTATGGTTATTATGTCAATCAACAAGACGCATGTGGAGTTGGTATTTATATTTTAAATAGCTCTCCTTCAATAGAAAATAATATAATTGAGGATAATGATAGTTACTGGTATGTTAATGGGTGTGGGTTAGGAATTCAAAATTCATCAGCTAAGATCAAAAACAATATTATCAGGAACAATAATGGTGGATACTTCGGTGGTGGAATATATGTTTATCAATCCGAAAATGTTGTAATAGAAAATAATGTAATTTATGATCATCATACGATTAGTGGATATGGTGTTGATTATGGAGCGGGAATTTGTATCAATCAATCAAGTGATATTTTAATTCAAAGTAATCTTTTATATAACAATGCGGTTGGATTTTCGGGTGGTGGGATAGCTTGTAGAGACAATAGTTCCGTATGTTTGATAAACAATACAATTACAAAAAATCATTCGGGTGGAAGCGGATCTGGCATATATTGCACATCTCAAACCTCTGAAGTTGAAATTCTTAATACTATTATCTGGAATAATCAGCCAAATACCAGTGCACAAGTATTTGGTGAAAATATTATAGTGAATTACTGTGATATCCAAAATGGTTATTCCGGGATTGGTAATATAAACAGCAATCCTCTTTTTGAAGAACCAGCCGCTGGTAATTTTTCTTTAACTCTTCAATCTCCCTGTATCAATTCCGGTGATCCTGAGTATGAGCTTGATCCTGATGGAACAATCGCTGATATTGGTTTTCAATATTTTGATATGAGCGAATATGGTTCGATATCGGGTACAGTCAGCCTTTCAGGTGGATACGGAAATGTAGAAAATACAGTTATAACATGTAATGGTTTCCAAACTAATCCCAATGAAGCTGGATACTATTTTTTCCACTTAACTCCAGGATTTCATGACCTTACTGCATCATTAGAAGATTATGAGAGCATTGAGTTTAATAATATTGAGGTTCTCCAGGGTCAAACCACTTCTAATATTAACTTCGATTTACAATACGTCGGTTCTAATGGGATTATTAATATTGCACAAGACGGTTCAGGTGATTTCATTACTATCCAGGAAGGGATCAATGCTGCAACTGGAGGAGATACGATTCTTGTTCATCCTGGCACATATTTTGAAAACGTTAATTTTTATGAAAAAAATCTCATTCTAGGTAGTCTGTTTCTTACAACTCAAGATAGTTCGTATATTGAAATGACCATTTTAGATGGAATGGACAACAATCACACTATAATGATAGAAAATAATTCTAACAATTTAACAAGAATTTGCGGATTTAAACTTTTAAACTCAAGTCATGATTACTATTGTATATTTGGTTTCAATGTTTCACTAAATATCAATAATAATATTATTACAAATACTGTTAAATCAGGTGTAAAAATCAATTTTTCTTCAATGTTGGAAATAAAAAACAACAAATTTTTGAATAATGGCAGTAAAGGTTTAATCATCTATTATGCAAATAATACAATTTTAGAAGACAATGTTTTTGATGATAACAGTATTGGGATTAGTTCTAATAATTCTTATGCTATAATAAAAGATAATACTTTTTCCAATAATACTTGGGGAATTTCAGGAAATAGCACAGGAACAATTATAAAAAATAATTACTTCACAAATAATTTAGATGGAGTTAGTTGTCATGGTTTTTCTCCTACTATTAACTGCAATATTTTCTTAAACAATCAGAATGGTATTTATATCTCTAGCAGTTCAAATCCGTTAGTTGTCAATAACCTGATCGTTGAGAATGAGAATGATGGAATAATTTGCTTAGGATCAACTTCACCAATAATTGTTAATAACACGATTGTTAATAACAATGAGGGGATATCTTGCCATTATAATTCCGGTTCACCTCAAATAATAAATTGTATAATTTTTTTTAATGATTCAAGCTTTGATAGTTATTGGGATGAAACTACTACAACGATTTCTTATTGCTGCATTGAAGACAGTTTACCAGCTAATGCCATAAATGGAGGTGGAAACATTATTATTGATCCTGATTTTGTGGCTTATGATGATTTTCAATTATCGGAAAACAGTCCATGTATAGATACTGGAACACCAGATACTACAGGATTGAATTTACCACCTTGGGATATAATCGGTAATCATCGTATCTGGGATGGAGATGGAAACGGAATTGCTATTATTGATATGGGAGCTTATGAATATGGTGCTCCACCTTATGTAGATATAGATGACAATGTAATTATTCAAACTTCTGAAATCTCTTTACATCAGAATTATCCAAATCCATTTAATCCAACAACAACTATTTGTTTTGAAACCACGAATTTATACAAATTTGCACAAATAGAGATTTATAATATCAAAGGGCAGAGAGTTAAAACTTTGTCTGTCACCCTGAGTCCCGAATCTTCGCTCGGGAAAGGGTCAGACAATAATTATATTAATATTCCCAGTCCTTCGGCTACGCTCAGGATGACACGAGCAGGGAGTAAATATTATTCAGTCATCTGGAACGGCACTAACCAAAATAATCAACCTGTTTCATCAGGAGTTTATTTATATAAGTTGAATGTGGATGGTAAAACTGAAGAAGTTAAAAAATGTTTGTTGTTGAAATGATGATACAAAACCTTGCGAATTATGCTCTTGTATCCAAGCCCCAGCTTGGATACAAATAATCAACGTGATGAGAAGGTTTCCAAGCTGGGGTCCTGGAAACCAGAATATTAGGGGACATTTTTCACTAATGAAAATAAATTGGAAATAAAAGGAATTCTGAAACAACATGGGAAAATATGAAATATAAATTAGTATTATTCGATGCTGATGGAACGCTCTTTGATTTTGATACAGCAGAAAAGCAAGCATTTGAGAAAACATTTAAGCAATTTGGAATCACAGAAAATCTAAAGCAATTACACAAAGAATATGAAATTATCAATATGGCTATCTGGCGTGACTTTGAGCAGAAAAAAATAACTTCCGAAAAACTACGGGTAGAGCGTTTCCGAATATTTTTTGATAAAGAAAATTTGCAGCTTGATCCCAAAGTTATCAGCCCAATCTATCTGAAATATCTTTCGGAAGGGACTCATCTTTTACCGGGGGCAAAAGAAATAGTCAGCTTCCTATTTGGAAAATGTGAACTTGCGCTTGCCACAAATGGTATTGCCGATGTTCAAAATCCCAGATTTGCAGGTTCGGATCTGGCAAAATATTTCCGGCATATATTTATTTCTGAAGAGATTGGACATCCAAAACCGGACCCCAAATTTTTTGAACATGTATTCATGAAACTCACTCATAAAGAGTCTGCGATAATTATTGGGGATAATTTAAGTTCAGATATTAAGGGTGGAAATAATTTTGGAATTGACACATGTTGGTTCAATCCAAATAAACGTCACAATAAAAGTGGGATAGTTCCTACTTATGAAATTAGTGATCTAAGAGAGATAAAAAAAATATTAAATAAAGGAGATTGAAGATGAAATTTATTAAGATAATTTTACTTTTTATTGTCTTGTTTGTATTTGGTTGTGCTCCACAGGCAGAGCTTGGAACCAAAAAGAATCCGATCAAAATGTATTTTGTTCCTTCTATGGAAGCGGGAAAGATTGTTACCAGTGGCAAGGAAGTAGCCGATTATATTACTCAAAAAACAGGATATTATTTCAAAGTTGCTGTTCCCACCAGCTATGCTTCTGTGATCGAAGCAATGGGAACGGAAGAAACCGATATTGCCTGGCTGGCTACTTTTGCTTACATCTTGGCTAGCGAAAAATTCGGAGCTGAAGTAGCTTTAACAGCGGTTCGTAAAGGGCTGGATAAATATAAAGGTCAGTTTATTGCTCAAACAAATAGTGGAATTAACAGTTTAGAGGATATCGATGGGAAAATTATTGCTTATACAGATGCTGCTTCTACTTCCGGTTTTATGTATCCGTCTGCCTTGCTTGCAAGAAAAGGTATTAAGCCGGAAAAATACTTCTTTGCCGGAGGTCATCCGCAGTCCATTTTGACTGTATATGATGGTAAAGCAGATGTAGGCTGCACTTTCTGGGCTCCGGAAGGTGAAGAAGGTCCTCGTGATGCACGTCGGGCTGTGATAGAAACTTATCCTGATGTGATGGAAAAGATCAAGATAATTGGTTATACAGATTGGATACCTAATGATACGGTTACATTTCGCAAGGATTTTCCAAAAGATATGAAGGAAAAAATTGTGGATGCATTATTGGAATATGCCAATACTGAGGAAGGTCATGCAACTTTAGTGAAATTATTGGATATAGACAATTTTGTACGTTCAACCGATGCTGATTACGATGTAGTACGTCAAACCTTAAAAGCTATCGGCAGAGATGCTTCTGATTTGGTAAAATAATTGCTGTCTTTCTGAGGTCTCTAATAGCTTTACACTCGAAGAATCTCATGGAATATCTTTCAGCTTTTCATCTTGTGTAAAAAAATGAGATCTTTCCAAAGATCAACGAGCAAGAAACGTCAGGAAGACAGAAAAGGAAAAAATATGAAAAGTATAATCGAATTAAAAAACCTGCACAAAGTCTATGCAACCGGAACACACGCTCTCAAAGGCATCGATCTGGAAGTAAAGGAAGGTGAATTCTGTATTCTACTGGGTCTTTCCGGTTCAGGAAAATCTACCTTACTTCGTTGTTTGAACCGCCTTATCGAGCCTACATCCGGCGAAATTCATATCGATGGAGAAGATGTTATTGCAGCCAAAGGACAAAAACTTCGTTTCATCCGCCGTAAGATCGCGATGATCTTCCAGCAATTTAATCTGATAAAAAACTTAAGTTCGCTTACTAATGTTCTAACAGGCAAGCTCGGATATTCTACGCTTATTCATTCTCTCACTTTTCCTCAACATAAAAATGATGTGAAAATTGCTCTGGAGAATTTAAGGCGGGTTGGACTGAAAGAGTTTGCCAATAAGAAAACCAGAAATTTGAGTGGTGGACAGCAGCAGCGTGTTGCCATTGCACGTGCCCTGATGCAGGATCCTAAAATTATTTTAGCCGATGAACCTGTTGCCAGTCTTGATCCTGCTACCGCAGATTCCGTGATGCGATACCTGGGAGAATTGAATAAAAAAGATAACATGACCGTGATCTGTTCTCTTCACTTTCTTAGTCTTGCCAGGAAATACGGCACGCGAGTTGTTGCTTTAAAAGATGGTAAAATAGTATTCGACGGCACTCCTGAAGAAATCGATGAGAAGAAATTCAAGGAGATTTACGGCGAAGATGCAGAGGAGGTTGAAATAAGATGAAAAAAGAAAATAAAATTAAATCAATAATTCAGGCAATACTTACCGACCTGCTGTTCTGGATATATATTTTTGGATGTATTTCCTTTCTGATAAATCATTGGTTTGAAAAAACTATTCCAAGCAATTTTGTAGTAATATTTGGTATTGCAGTAGGATTAATAACTTTTATTCTGGGTCTGTCAGTTGGCAGGAAAGTGTTTTTTCCCACTATTAGAACCGATAAAAAATGGCACAAATCTTTCTGGGGTTGGTCGGTCTTTTTTATACTACTCATCACATTTGTAGTTGGTTGGAATCTGGTAGAAGTTGACCTTTATAAACTATTTACTAAATTCCGGAATGCAGGCGGCATTCTGAGTGGGATTTTTGATCCGAACCTGAATATTCTTACTCTGTGTCTTACAGCTTTGGCAGAAACTATTTACCTGGCACTGCTTGCTACGGTTTTTGCTATTCCGCTTGCTTTTTCATTAAGCTTTTTCGCTGCCCGCAATTTGATGCCGCGAACATTTATAGGAAATACTGTTTATATAATTGTGCGAACTATTGCTACTATTTTTCGTTCTATTGAAGCAATTGTATGGGCTATAATTTTCAGTGTATGGGTTGGAATTGGTCCCTTTGCCGGTATGCTGGCACTTATGATCCATTCGGTTGCATCTCTCACCAAGCTCTATTCCGAACAGATCGAAAATATCGATCCCGGTCCGGTGGAAGCAATCAAAGCAACCGGTGCGAGTACACTTCAAACCTGGTTATTTGCAGTAGTACCCCAGATAATTTCGCCGTATTTGGCTTTCACGATCTACCGTTGGGATATAAATGTGCGTATGGCGACTATTGTCGGTTTTGTTGGTGGTGGTGGTATCGGGCTTCTTCTTCTTCAACAGCAGCAACTTCTACGCTGGCAGAATGTAGGGGTCATTATCTGGTTGATAGCTATCGTTGTTTGGACAATGGATATGGTGAGTGCGAAAGTACGGGAGAAATTGCAAGAAATGTAAGAAAAAGATAAAAGCAGAAATCAGAAATCAGAAATCAGAAAGCAGAAATCAAAAATCAGAAATTAGAAAGCAGAAATCAAAAATCAGAAATTAGAAAGCAGAAATCAAAAATCAGAAATTAGAAAGCAGAAATTAAAAATCAGAAATTAGAAAGCAGAAATTAGAAAGCAGAAAGAATAAAGACCATCCGCCTTCATTTCATTACGGCGGACAAGATGGAAAAAACTTAGTGGAGTTTAGTGTTTTTAGCGGCTAATAAAATATGAAATATAAAGCAGTAATTTTTGATCTGGATGGAACTCTTATCGATTCGATGGGTATTTGGATACAAATCGATAAAGAATATCTGGAAATGCGCAATATTCCTGTACCTGATGATCTTTTTAAGGATGTGACAACAGGTAATAGTTTTAAAGAGATATGCCGGTATTTCAAAGATAAATTTGATCTGCCGGATTCTGTTGAAGAGATCGGAGCAGAATGGACCAACATGGTGGAAGAACATTATAAAACCGATGTTAAACTAAAACCCGGTGCACATGAACTTCTGAAATTTCTGGAAGAGAATAATATTAAGATGGGTTTGGGAACGAGTAATTCCAAACATCTCGCAGAAACTGTGCTCAAGGCGAATAATGTTCTGGAAAAATTTAATTCGATAGTTACAGGATGCGAAGATATTAATGGTAAACCATTTCCGGATATTTTCTTGAAAGTTGCAGAAGAATTAGATGAAGCTCCGCAAGACTGTCTGGTCATTGAAGATGTTTTAATTGGTGTGCAGGCTGCTAAGCAGGCGGGAATGGATGTATTCGGCATCTACGATGAACACGCTGCCCATGAAACAGAAAAGATTAAACAAACAGCAGATTTTTACGCTGAAGAATTTAGTGAGATATTAGAAAAATTGAATAAGATTTAGAAATTATATTTTGCAATTAGATTAAGCTTATTGGGGGAGTAAATTTCACTACTATCAAACATTTCTTATTGAAGGAATGACCTGCAACCACTGTGTAGCAAATGTGAAAGATTCGCTTATTAAGATTGACGGTGTGAAGAATGTAAGAATAAATCTTGAAAAGAAAAACGCTGTTGTGGACGGAGATTATAATTCTGACGAAATAAAAGCAGCGATTGAAAAAGCAGGTTATAAAGTAGTTGAATAATAAAAATACTAACGGTCTAAATATGGTGTATTCTGCATTTTAACGCAATTTACTGTTTATTTAATTGATTGCTATTATCTTTATCTTTAATACTATCTGCTAAAGACCTTATGTTTTTTATTATACACAGATTATCTTTTTAAAAATATTTTTTCTTCTGTATTAAAGTACCAATATTCTATTTCTATTGAAATAATATTTCTCAATCTTATCAAATATTTAGATTCATAATCTTTTAAATCAGCAGGACCAATAACAATTAATTTATTTGTATTTATTTTATTATCAATCAAAGCATATTCTAAAATTTGTCCGATTGCATCTCTAATATTTGTTAAACCTGAATTACTTGTTTTAACTTCATAAAAATTAAACTTGTTTTTTTTAATTCTTTCTAATAAGTCTATAATTTTTCCATTAACAATAGATTTCTCTACTGATAAATTACTTTTATCATTTTTTCTGAGTAGATGTTTATATAAATAATCCAATATTTCAACGTGCAAACTTTTTACTTCTCTTTTCCCTTTCTTTCTGCTAATTGTATAAGAACTCTTATTCTTTGATTTTCCTGATAAAAACTTTAATTTTGGTTTTTCAAATATTTTTGTATTAGCAAATTTCTCTAATTCAGGTGTTAACTTATAAGGTTGATATCTTCTATATTTAGAATCTTCAATGGTAACGGGAATCGGTTCTTCAAAAATAATTGCATCTTTCCACTTAAATTTAAGGGTTGGTAATAAACCTGTTTTTAAAATTTCAGTGTGGACAGCATTTACATCTTTTAGTTCATCAATAGCTGTACAATGGTATTTCTGATATAGTTTTTCAATTAAACGCTGTTCTCTTGTATCGTCCTTGATTCTTATTACACTTTTCAATATAGCAACAAGGAAATAATTATTCGATGGGTCTTTTGTATAAAGATACAATTCATCTATAATTCCAGTTTTTAAACTAGCTTTTTCAACGCCTCTTACATATCCAAATTGAAACCCTTTTAATCTATATCTTGGATTAAAAATCCACTCTTCATGTCCAAATCCATATTGATTTTCATACGGAACATTTTTATTTCCTTGATTTTCTTTTTTCCAGAAATGTCCACTTGGTTTTTCCCAATTGTATTCATTCCATGTTATTCTCATCTGCCTTTTATCCATGATTTCCTCTCTTATGACTACTTAATAAACGGTATATGTCGTTTAGTATGTCAATACTCCTTACAAAATCTTATTTTGAATATTAAATATCATTTTAATAATTATCCCACAAACCATAAATCAAACTTTTCTGTTTCCCGAATTAGTTTGAAATGTTTATCTTTAGTTATTAAAGTTAATTTATTATCTACGGTATGGTAGAATATCAATAGATCGGTGAGAGGAATTGTAATCCCTTTTCTTAAAAAGTTATTTCCATAATTTGAAAGTCTTTTGAAATCATCTAAATCGAAAGGTAAATAGATAAAACCGTCGAAATTATTCTGAATAAAATTTCTCTCTTTAATGTTTTTTGTTCCAATCAAAAGTTCAGATAATATAATTCCGTTATAATATATTTCATCATTTTCAATGTAACCGATAATTTGATTCTTTAGCGAGTCACTCAATTTTCCATTGAAAAAGTCGATCCAAACGGAAGTATCAATTAGATACATTATTCATCTCTCATTTTCAGAACATTTTCATCTATTTCGATCTTACCAAACTTATCGGCTATCATATTTCTTTTCAGTTTTCGCAGATATTCTTCCAAAGCTAAATGAATGATCTTGGTCTTGTTATGAATTCCTGTTGTTAATATAAGCTTATCTATTAGTTCATTTGATAAATTTAATGTCGTTCTCATTATATGCACCTCCTATGCATACATTTTCAAAAAAGGAATATTTTGGTCAATGAATTTGTGTAATAAAGATTTAGCAAAATCATGAAATCTCTTGTATTAAGTTAATTATTGATAGATTAATTTACAACAATATATCAATCAAATAAAACAATTGTTGCCAATTTGAACAGTAACTCCAAAATCTGTTTCAATTGTTGCAAATCAAGTCTTTCAATGGCATCTTGTGTTCCCTCTCTTTATTTTAAGAGAGGAACACGCCTTTGCCATCTTCGGTGGTGCAGGCAGCAGGTTTACCCCGTGAAATTCAACTTGCTGAATATTTTAACGGGGGTGAGTTAGTTTCTTTCAACGGCATCTTATGTTTCCTTTTACTAAAAGGGAATAGCAGGGATTCTAAAATAAAAATCATTGCCAAATTCTCTGCATAGAAAAAAGATCATCATTGAAAGAGGTGTAACAATGAAATACTGGTTTTCAATTCTAACTATATTGTTACTTGTGTTTTCTGCAATTGAGTTAAAGGCAGAAATTCCGAATTATGATGAAATGATTGAGAAGTTAGAAAGTTCCAAAGATGATTCTCTGAAATATGAAAATATAAAAGGAGCGTTATGCTTTTATCATCCTGAATCCGAAAAAGTTTTTGAATTTGCCAATGAAGAATTTTATGAAAAAATGTATCCAATCTGGCAGAATGATTCGCTCAAAGTGATTGAAATAAATAAATTATTGGAGAAATATCCCAAAACGAACTGGCGTAGATTGATGTATCAATATCTCACATATTCACTGCATAATCTAAACCGAAAAATTCCCTTAATACTTGTGATCGATGCGTTTAGAGAAGCATTTCCAAATGATTACAAACCATATTCTCAATCTGCGAGATACTATAATAAATTAGATAATTCTCCGGATGAGGCACTTGAATTTGCAATAAAAGCGCACGCAATGTCATTTGATTATCCAAAAGTAGAATTCTTTCCCGAAGAAGAATGGATGCTGGAAAAACGTTCGGCTCCCGTGAAAACTGCTGCCCTTCTGGCAGAAATATATTTCAAACAAGACAAATATAAAGAAGCTGAAGATATGCTGAATAAAATTATCAGCAACAATGATCTGGGAATGGATGATGAAACTACATTATGCGGCTGCTGCTACTGGCTGGCAAAAATCCATAAAGAATTAGGCAATAGGGAAGATGCTGTTCAGTCAGCAATAAAGGCACTCGTTGCAGGTGATTCACGGAATTATTACACTTCCAAAGCCGATTCATTATTACGTAGAGTGATCGCTTATAATGATCTTTCCGAAGCTGAATATCCCGATTTTATTCGTAAGCAAGTTGGATATGATAAAGTTGTTTTCTCTGATGTTACAGAACAGGTTGGAATGAAGAATGTTTCAGCCGGTCGCATTGCCTGGGGAGATTATAATAATGATGGATTTCAGGATATTTTACTCAATGGAATGCGTCTTTTCAGGAATATGAACGGAACACAATTTGTGGAAATCACGCAAGCTGCTTTCCCTGATACAATCCGCGGCGGAGGCGGTTTGTGGGGTGATTTTGATAACGATGGATTTTTGGATATTATCACGAAAGACCCTGAATTTATTTGGCTGAACGATCAAGGAACTTTTCATAAAGTAAATGGAACAAATTCGATTTGTGATAATCAGGTTTCTACGGAAGGAATTGGAATCGGCGATGTTGATAAAGATGGATTTTTAGATATTTATTTTGCCAATTATGAGGTCTGGAAGCAGACGCATTCCGAACCTGAAGAAGATCAGTTTTTTCGTGGAATTGGAGATGGAAGATTTCTGGATATTACCGAAAGTGCAGGGCTGCTTCCTATAGACGGAAAAAAACGTGCCGGACGCGGCGTGAATATGTGTGATTTTGATCTGGATGGAGACCTCGATATTTTTGTTTCCAACTACCGTTTGCAGGATAATTTTTTATGGCAGAATGATGGAACCGGACATTTTGAGAACAAAGCTTTAGAGCTTGGAATAGCGGGAGATGAAGTTGAAGGCTGGTGGGGTCACACGATCGGCAGTGAATGGGCAGACATCGATAACGATGGTGATTTCGATCTCATCACCTGTAATCTGGCACATCCAAGATACATCGATTTTTCCAACAAAACAAGATTATATATTAATGAGAACGGGAAATTCATAGATCGCAGAAAAGAAGCAGGGATCAAATTTGAGGAAACTCATTCCGAACCGTGTTGGGCAGATTTTAATAATGATGGCTTTCTCGATTTGTATATAACCAGCATCTATGAAGGACGCCGCTCTTTCTTATATTTAAGTAATGGAGATGGAACATTTAAGGAAACCACATTTTTGGCAGGAGTCAGGCATTTCAACGGTTGGGGTGCAGCCTGCGCAGATTATGATAATGACGGCGATTTGGATTTGCTCGTTGCAGGCGGGAAGATCCAGTTATTCCAAAATGAAACAAATATGAAAAACAACTGGTTGGAAGTGCGAGTTATCGGCAAAAACCATATCGATGCAATCGGAACAAAGTTGATACTTTCTAATGATGAAATTTCGCTCATGCGTGAAATTCAGGGTGGGAAGGGAACTACAAATCAGCATTCATTTGTTCAGCATTTTGGTTTAGGAAATTTGCAGCCTCCTTTTGAATTGGAAGCAATTTTCCCCGATGGAACAAAAAAGATATTGATAATAAATGAGATAAATAAAATTGTGATTGTGGATGAATAAGGTGTTTTTGTAATTTTGAAAATGGTTGTCTTTCTGCTTGCCAAGTGTTTTCGTCAGATCGTCCCGATCTGAGAAGGTTTGAATGATGTACATTGAGACGATGTACAAAAAACAAGTGGACTCCTCGGGACGAGAAGTCCAACCACGACATTGTAAGAACAGTCACTCTTGACTGTTTATACACGTTCAGGATTTATCAGCCGGTCTTCTTGGCTGAGTGAACGTGCTACATAAGGAGAAATTATGAAGTATAAATTATTATTATTAGTACTTTTGGTTGCAATATCAACGCAGTTATTTTCATGGGGAGCTTTGGGTCATGAAGTTATTACACGTCTGGCAATTGAAGGTCTTCCTGATGAGATGAGTTTCATAAAAGAGAACTGCGAATATTTATGTGATCATTCTACAGATGCTGATAAAAGAAAGAGTGAAGACCCAACGGAAAAGAATAAGCACTACTTAGATATTGATTATTATAAAGAATTTAATGTTGGTGATATGATAACGGATAAAACTGAATTGATCGAGATATATGGAGAAAATATTGTAGATAAAATGGGTATTTTACCCTGGAACACAATTGAAGTTCTAAATAACCTGACTGTTGCCATGAAAGAGAATAATAAAATTGATATTCTTTTCTTTGCTGCTGATCTGGCTCATTATGTTGGTGATGCACATCAGCCTCAACATTTGATACTAAATTATGATGGAGCACGAACAGGGCAGAGAGGAATTCACGGAAGATATGAGATCAATATTATCAATGCTAATATTGAAGAGCTGCAAGAGAATATTTCTCCGATAGAAATTACTTATGTTAAAGAACCTCTTCAGTTTATGTTTGATTATTGCGCACAGTCAAACAGTTTTGCCGGTCTTATAGAACTGGCTGATCTTCATTCATTAAAATACAGTGATAATGAGTATAACGAAAAATACTTCAAGATATTCTGGTTCAGAACAAAATATATGACGTTCCATCAATTTTCAAATGCGGCGGAAGACCTTGCATCAATGTATTATACCGCATGGATCAATGCGGGTAAACCTGAAATAAAATAAGAAAAAGGCGATCATCTGACCGCCTGATTCTATTGATAAATTTTACTCTGAGCTTGTGTCATCCTGAGCTTGTCGAAGGACGAAGGATAAATACTTCATTACTCTGACATTCATGGTTCGTCTCCGCTCACCATGACAGGATTTTAAAAAGAGCCAAGAACTGTTGTTGCGTTCTTACCTTTTGCAATTATCTTACTTTTCCACAGGACTTCACCCTGATCGACTATCTGGTATTGGGCAACACCGCCGGGTACTTCTTTGGTGATCCACCATTCTACTTTTCCCTGTCCGTAAACAGCAAGGAAGACAACATGATCACAATTAAAGACACCTGCATTTGTTTTTATACTTGATTTTCCTACAGTTGCTCCTTCGATGCTTTCATTCGTAACATCTTGAGGTGGGAAGTATATCTGCTGTCCGGCTACCGGAATTTCTCCCTGGTTTCCGTCTGCATCTTTTGCCCGAAGTCTTAGCAGTGAACCATCCGGTGAGATCAGTGTCTCATATATCCAGCTATCTTCGCCATCCATCCAGGAAATTCTCCACCAGTGATTTCCTTTTTCGTCCACTTTCATGTAAGCACGTTCCATTTCAATAGTATTATCACTATCTGTAATGATCTCGAATTTTGTCCATTCACCGGGTGCATAATCAACTTGACCAAGCCATAAACCTCCGGCTGAGAACGCATAAGTAAATACGATCTGAGCCTGCATTGCCATGAAATTTCCCCAGTTTGCAGAACGAGGCGGTGGAAGCTTCTCTTTAGGTGCAGTACGTCTGTATGCTTCATTTTCGGCATGTTCACCTACAGCTTTTCCAATACCGCGGCTAATACCTCTGGAAATAGGATCGTAACCACCGATGCAGCCTGTTGTAATAATAATAATGAACGAAATTAAAACATAAAAAAATGATCTGTTTTTTTTCATAAATCCTCCCTTTATTAAGATATTCATATTACTGGTCAATTCGATATATTGCAATGAGTTCTGTCAATGAATTTGGTAAATTTAGTTTCTGAATAATGCTATTTAAAAAATCGATGCTTTCTCTTTTATAACTTCTGAGATAGTATAAAGTGAACCTGAGATCATCACAATATCATTTGCATCGGCGTCTAACATTGCTTTCTTAACAGCAGTAATAACATCTTCATAAACTTCAAAAGGTTGGTTATAAAGTTTCACAAATTTTACCTGATCTTCAATTTCCGCAGCTCGATTCGATTTATTTTTAGAAATATAAACTTTATGACTGATACTGCAAATATCTTTGATGATAGTCTCTAAATTCTTATCACGCAAAATAGCCAGAACGAAATATATTTTTTTATTTGGAAATATCTCGATCAGATTATTCTTCAGTGATTTTATGCCTTCTTCATTATGAGCACCATCGATAATAACAGTTGGATGAGAGGATATTATCTGCATTCTCCCCTGCCAGTTAACTTTAGATAATGCGTCATATATTTTTTGTTTATCAAGTTTTCTGCCGGTTCTTTGCAGGAACGTAATGAATGCTGTGATCGCAGTTGCTGCATTATATGCCTGATGTTTTCCCAATAGATTAACTGTAATGTTTTTCATAGAAAATTGAGGTGAATGATAATCAAATGAAGTTCCCAATTCATTAATTTTGATATTAGAAATTGAAAAATCTTTTCCATATTCGAAAACCGGAGCAGACAACTCCTCAGCTCTTTTTCTTATCACTTTTGCTGCTTGTTCAGTAATTTTTCCAAGAATAACAGGCGTATTTTCTTTGATAATACCGGCTTTTTCATAAGCAATTTTTTCTATAGAATCACCAAGGCTTTTCGTATGATCATATGATATTGTTGTGATTATCGTGACTGTGGAAGCAAACGGGTTTGTGCCATCCAGTCTTCCACCTAATCCGACCTCAAATATTGCGTTATCAACATTGTTTGAGTGGAAAATATCAAATGCCATTGCTGTTGTTATTTCAAAGAATGAAGCTTCATTTTCTTCCAGAACAGATTCCCACTTTTTATAGGTTGAAATTAGTTCATTCAATTCAATATTATTCCCATTTAATCTAATTCGTTCGCGATAATCAACCAAATGTGGAGAAGTATTTAATCCTGTTTTCATGCCGTATTGCATTGATAAAGCTTCACACATTGCGGCAGTAGAACCTTTGCCGTTAGTTCCGGCTATATGGATTCCTTTTAATTTTTCGTTCGGTAAATCCATTGATTTAAGAATATTGTGTATTCTGTCCAATCCGAGTTTCACATTGCCGGAGTGTCGCTTATAAATATAGTCTAAAAATTCCTGGTATTTCATTATTTTTCCATAAAAAAACCTTCAAGGAGTCTTGAAGGTTTTATTTGTTCAGTTTAATATCTTATTCTATAAGGCTTTCTGGAAGTATATGATCTGCGAATTTATCATGGTTAGGGCATGTAACAATGATCTCTCCAGTTTCATAATTTCCATACATGAAGTACTTATCGCCAACACCATTTTCCGGACATTCGTATGTTGTTTTAAGATAATTCATTCTCTTTAAATCAAGAGCTGTACCTTCAAAATTTTCTTCTCGTTCATTCATGTATGACTGAATAGCTTTATATATAGTAGTCATATTCTTTATACATTCTTCTGTTTTCTGTTTTTTATCCACATTATAGATTTGAGGTAAGATCAATATGAAGAATAGAACCACTAATGCAACTAAACTAATTATTTTATAAATATTAAGCTTTTTCATTCTTACTCCTTTAATTTTTTTTCGATAACACCGTTTTGGTGAAATATTCGTCAAGCTTTTTGTTTGAAGAAAAATGCAAGTTGATTCTACTTGACTGTTTATTTGCTTTCTTTATAAAGTCTAATAAAAAATTGGAGGATATTATGGCGAAGAGAGTTCTTATAGCAACAGCAAAACCATTTGCTTCTCAAGCAGTTGAGGAGATTAAAAATATTTGTGAAGAGAAAGGTTATGAATTTATTTTGAAAGAAAAGTATGCAGAACAGAGTGATCTTGTAAATGCAGTTAAGGATGTAGATGCTTTGATAGTAAGAAGTGATAAGGTTACAAGCGAAGTTATTGGGAATGCTGATGATCTTAAGGTTGTGGTTCGTGCCGGTGCCGGATATGATAATCTCGATTGTGAAGCAGCTTCCCAAAAAGGTATTATTTGTATGAATACTCCCGGACAGAATTCTAACGCAGTTGCAGAGCTTGCTTTTGGTATGATGATTTATATGGCTCGTGGTAAGTTCAATGGTAAATCGGGAACCGAGCTTAAAGGTAAAACTGTTGGTATTCACGCTTATGGCAATGTAGGATTGAATGTGGCGAGAATTGCCAAAGGTTTTGATATGCAGGTAATTGCGTTTGATCCTTATGTAGATAATGCAATAATGGAAGCTGATGGTGTTAAACCGGTTGATTCAGTTGAAGAATTATACAGCCAAAGTGATTATTTATCAATTCATATTCCTTCTATTCCTGCTACACAAAGATTCGTTAACTATAAACTGATCAAACAAATGAAAAAAGGTTCTGTCATTATTAATACTGCCAGAAAAGAAGTGGTTTGTGAAGATGGAATTATGAAAATATTTGCCGAAAGAGAAGACTTAAAATATGCATCTGATATTGCACCGATTAGAGCAAATGAAATGATTGAAAAATTTGAAGATCGGGTTTTCTTTACTCCAAAGAAAATGGGTGCTCAAACATTGAAAGCAAATATAAACGCCGGTGTAGCAGCAATTAAACAGATAATTGCTTATTTCGAAAATGGTGATACAACTTTTCAAGTTAATAAATAAAATTTAAATCCTCTATAGCAAGCAGGATTTTATGACATAATATTATTACAGTTTATTTATTTTGTGTAAAGAATAGATGTCACTATTAATGAAATATTATGTGTAAAATTCGATAGTTAATATCGTTATCTTATTTAGGTATGGGTAAATATATACAACAGGATATTGTTATTCATATTTTGGACTGATTATTGCATTAATAACTATAATAATAATATAACTAAAAATAAAAAGAAAATAGGAGGAATTATGAAACATTTGAAATTATTTGTAACAATCCTGTTGTTACTTACTATTGTTCAACTTTTTGCACAAAACAGGATTGACAGTAAGTACATTATTCGAACATTTATTGATGAAGATGGAAATTCGATCGATGAGATCATTGTGCCGGGAAGACCACCGGTAGATTTTCGGGCACCTATTGCAGAACCAACTGAAAGCTCGGTCATTTTGTCTAATGTTCCGGCATTTGATTGGGTTTATGGCTGCTCGGCAACTTCGGCTGCTATGATGGCAGGTCATTATGATAATACGATTTTCCCGCAAATGTATACGGGACCAACCAATGGTGGGATAGTACCCATGAATAACAGTAGCTGGGGAAGTGGAGAATGTCCGCTAAGCGCAACTCATCAGGGATATGATGGTCTTAGCGTAAGAGGACATGTTGATGATTATTGGTATGCTTATAATTCATCTGTAGATCCGTATTACGGCAATTGGACAGAGCATGGTTATGCAGATTGCACAGCGGACTATATGGGTACGAACCAATATCAGAATTGGGGAAACACCGATGGAGCTACAACTTTTTATTATTACAATAACGGAGCACCTATATATGATTATACCGGCTGTGAACCAGCTCAGAAAGATGGTTGTCATGGTCTCAGAGAATTCTTTAATTCGAGAGGTTATGCTATTCAATATAGTGGTGGAGATTACCAGAATTATTCTCAATATATCATTGAACAAGGTTTAACATACGGTTTTACCTACACTCAATTCAAAGCAGAAATAGATGCCGGTCGTCCTGTGATAATTCAAGTAGCAGGTCACTCTATGCTCGGTTATGGATATGATGATAGTAGTAATCTGGTATATATTCACGATACATGGGATCATAACAATCACACCATGACATGGGGTGGTTCTTATAGCGGCATGGCACATTATGGAGTTGCCGTATTTATTTTGGAAGATCCTACTATTACAGTAACCGCTCCCAATGGAGGTGAAAGCTGGGATCTGGGCACATCACATAATATTACTTGGACAAGCCAGTATGTAACAAATGTTGATATTGATCTTTATAATTCGGGAACTTATGTGATGACAATTGTTGGCAATCAAACAGCAAGTGTTGGAACTTTCTCATGGCCGATACCTACAGGTCTTTCTGCATCTACAACTTATTCGATAAAGATAAGTGACTCAAATGCTTCTGCGAATTATGATGATAGCGATGCATATTTTACATTAAATAATCCAGGAACACCAACACCAGTTATAGATGTAACTCCATTGTCTTTTACATCTACTTTAGAAATTGATGATTCTGAAACTCAACAAATGTATATTACAAATATTGGAGATCCGGGATCAACTTTAAATTATTCACTTTCACATGGTTTTACCGATGCTGATAACATATCTGGTTCTTATGTAGCATGTTCTCCCAGTTCGTTTACTCCAGGTGAAACTACCGATTGGACTTTATCTGTTTATAACGCAAGTACCGATGCCGAATGGCTTACGGATGTTTACGTTACATTCCCTTCAGGAGTGACAGTTAATTCCGGAACAGATTTTGTTGGAGGTAATTCTCCTCTTATTAATGATGGAAGTACTGGTGACGGTGTAACTGTTCACTGGTATGATAATAATGGAGGATGGGGTAATATATATGGAGGGCAAACTGCGACTGCCACCGTTAATGTTACTATCTCTCCAAGTTTTACAGGGCATATTTCACTTGCATACCAGATAGATGGTGATATATATGGTAGTGCACCTCATACAGTAACAGGTTCAATTATGCTGTTACATGAGACATGGCTTACTTATAACCCTGCAACCGGTTCATGTGCTCAAGGTGTTACAGATGATATAGATGTTACTTTTGATGCTGCCGGACTTCCAGTTGGAACATATACAGCAGATATTATAATTACAAACAATGGTGGTGGACCGGTTACTGTACCGTGTACACTTAAAGTTATCTTCTCACCTGATATTGAAGTTTCACCATCTTCATTTTCCGAAAATCTATATACAAATGAAACATCAACTCAATGGTTAACGATAGATAATATTGGTGGTGAACAACTAGATTTTACTATAGCCTGTAATCCTGTAGTTAGTTGGTTATCAGTAAGGAACAGCAGTGGTAGTGTTGCTTCGTATGGTGGCACAATGACAATTGGTGTTGATTTTGATACTGCATCGATTCCTCATGGAAACTATACAACAAATATTGTAATAGATTGTAATGATCCGAGTGAACCTCAAGTTACTATTCCTGTTACACTAACTGTTCACAACGATGCACCGACAATTATTTTACCTGATGATTTTACTTATGCTGAAGATGCAGGCTTAATTGTAGATTTCAGTTCATACGTAAATGACCTTGATAACGATCCTCTTACTTTAAATGTATCTGGAAATACAGATGTTACAGTTAGTATCGATGGACTTGAAGTAACATTTGGTAATTCACAAGATTGGAACGGCACTGAAATATTAATATTTACTGTAAATGATGGTCAGACCGATGCAACAGCAGCAGATATGGTAGATATTATTGTAACTCCTGTTAATGATCCGCCGATCCTGAATATTACCGGAACATTTGAAGCAGAAGAAGATCTGATTTCCGTTACTTATGATTTCAGCGGATTCTGTTCTCAAACATGGGGTGAAACAGATGTTCTTACATTAAGTGCTGCCAACTCTGCTCATATTAATGTGAATATTACTGACTTCAATGTTGTCTTTCAATCTAATACATCTAATTGGAATGGAACTGAGGATATAACATTCTATCTTGATGATAATATTACAGATAACGGACGTGCTGAATGCAGCCAAACTATTCCCGTGATAATAAATCCTGTTAACGATGCTCCAACAATAGTATTACCGGCTCAATTCAATGTTGATGAAGATGTTCTAACTACATTTGATTTTACACCATACATCGATGATGTTGACGGAGATATTTTAACACTTTCAGCATACAATAATGTGAACATTTATGTTGTCATTTCAGATTATAATGTGACTTTTGAAAATCTGCTGAATTGGTATGGAACAGAAGCCATTACATTTACGGTTAGCGATGGTGTATCTGATGCTATGGCTGCTGATATGGCTGATGTTGTTATCGATCCTGTAAACGATCCGCCTATCCTGAATATTACCGGAACATTTGAAGCTGACGAAGATCTGCCTTCTGTAACTTATGATTTCAGTGGATTCTGCAGTCAGGTTTGGGGCGAGATAGATGATCTTACACTTTCAGCAGATAACTCGATGCATATCGATGTTACTATCACAGATTTTGATGTAGTATTTTCTTCCAATACACTTAACTGGAATGGAACTGAAGATACAACATTCTATCTTGATGATAATGTAGCATATAATCGTGATATTGTAAGCCAGGTAATTCAAGTAACTATCAATCCCGTAAATGATGCACCGACAATTATTCTACCCGATAATTTCACATTTGAAGAAGATGGGACATTGGTAGAAGATTTCGCTCCATACATTGATGATGTTGATCCTGATGATCTCACGCTTTCTGTTACCGGAAATATTGAGATCACAGTTGATATTGTTGGAACGATTGTAACATTTAGTGCTGCTGAAAACTGGAATGGAACAGAAACACTTACGTTTACAGTTAATGATAATGTAACAGATGCGACAGCCGAAGACGATGTTGATGTTATTGTAATTCCAGTTAACGATCCGCCGATCCTGAATATTACAGGGACATTTGAAGCTGACGAAGATCTGCCTTCTGTAACTTATGATTTCAGTGGATTCTGCAGTCAAACTTGGGGAGAGACAGATGATCTTACACTTTCAGCAGATAATTCAACGCATATCGATGTTAGTATCACCGATTTTGATGTAGTATTTTCTTCAAATACACTTAACTGGAATGGAACTGAAGATATAACATTCTATCTCGATGATAATGTTGCGTATAGCCGTGATATTGTAAGTCAGGTAATTCAAGTAACTATCAATCCTGTAAATGATGCACCGACAATTATTCTACCCGATAATTTCACATTTGAAGAAGATGGAACATTGGTAGAAGATTTTGCTCCATACATTGATGATGTCGATCCTGATGATCTCACGCTTTCTGTTACCGGAAATATTGAGATCACGGTTGATATTGTTGGAATGATTGTAACATTTGGTGCTGCCGAAAACTGGAATGGAACAGAAACACTTACATTTACAGTTAATGATAATGCAACAGATGCAACTGCCGAAGATGATGTTGATGTTATTGTAACTCCAGTAAACGATGCACCTGAAATAATAAGCTTCACACCTGAGGAACTTGTATTTACTGTGATCCAGGACAGTATCGTTGCATTTACTGTAATTGCGGAAGATATCGATAGTGATTTGACTTATGAATGGTTGGTTGATGATGATCTGCAAACCGAGATAACAGAAGAGTTCGTTTATCAATTTGCAGATCTGGGCGTGATTGAGATAAAATCAATTGTATCAGATGAAGAGTATAGCTTAGAAACTATTTGGAATGTTACTGTAGAACCAGGAACAGGTTCCAACGAGATCATTCCGGTAACGACGATGCTGTATCAAAATCATCCAAATCCATTTAATCCGACAACTAATATTAGATTTGCTATTACTAAAGCCGGTAATATCAGCATAAATATCTATAACATCAAAGGTGAGCAGATCAAAACATTAGTGAATGGTGTTTATTCAGTTGGGGAACATAGTGTAGTTTGGAATGGAAAGGATAATAATGGTAAGACTGTTTCTTCAGGTGTATATTTCTATCATATGCTATCCAAAGGATATTCCAGTACTAAGAAAATGATTCTTATGAAGTAAGAGAAAAAATAACAAATTAGCCCTTCAGCGTTGGCTGGAGGGCTTTTTATGTGATTTATTTTGATAAAGTAAAATTAATTTCAATGGTAATTATATTCCAAACAGCTTGAAAACACCAAATAATTTCAGGCAGGCAATTATAATTGCAATTGCAAGAATAATCTTCACGAATTTCTCACCTTTTGTGATAGCAGTTTTAACTCCGATAAATGCACCAAGACTATTTCCGGCAGCTAATATGAGACCGTATTTCCAGATCACTTTACCCGAATAAGCAAAAATGATCACGACAAAAACAGTATAGCTCATAATAATAAATACTTTTACAGCGTTAGCTTTAATAAGATCGAACTCTTCAACCAGATTTAATGTAGCAAGAAAAATAAAGCCGACTCCAACCTGAATTAATCCGCCATAAAATCCAATGATCATAAAAATGATGAATTTGAGCCATTTAGGTAATTTATTTGTAAGTGATGATCTTTTTTTATGCGGCTTAAGCATTAAGATGAGAATAATAATAAATACAACTGCGAGGATCTTATCGTAATAGACAGAAGAAATATTTATTGCAAATATTGAGCCTGCTATTGCGCCAATTATGGCAGCAATTGTAATATGGGTTATAGAGCCGATTTCCAAGATTTTATGTTTATGAAACCTGTAAGATCCTGTAGCATTTTGAAAAAGGATAGCAACACGATTTGTAGCATTTGCTATTGGTGAGGGTATTCCGGCAAGTATTAGAACCGGAAGTACCAGAATAGAACCACCTCCGGCAAGCGTATTAATGAAACCGGCTATTATTCCAACAAGAAACAAAACAATTAATAAGATCATACCCTACTCGATTATTTTTTTTCTAAACTCTAAAGTTCAATTCTGATGTCAAATATTATCGCTAATTTTATCTGATTATATTCATATTGACATAGAGTTAACAATAAAAATGATAGGAATCGTTTTGTGGAGGAATTAATGAAAAAAATGATATTTATTTTACTGACTATTCTGTCGGTAAGTTTATGGTCCGATCTTAATTTTGGTAAAGGATTATTTAATGACGGTTTATATGAAGAGGCAATAAATGAATTTGAAAAAGTTATAGCTTACTCTCCAACTTCTGATGATGCCAAAGAATCTATTTTTCTTATTGGAGAAAGTTATCGGGAGAGAGACCAATTTATTAAAGCGGAATCAGCATATAAAAGATTATTAGAGGGATTTCCCGGTTTATTGTTCCGTGATAAAGTATTATATTATTTGGCACAAACTCAAAACAAACAACAAGATTATACTAAAACTGCAGAAAATTTAAAACTATTGATCGATACATATCCAAACTCAAATTTCAGTAAAATGGCATTATCACAATATCTGGAATGCTTATATAAAATGAAGCAATATGACAATGTGATAATTGAGGGAAAAAAGATCGTGCGGAGTTACAAAGATTATCATAATATCCCTGATGTTCTTCTCTGGCTTGCTAATGCCAGATTTAAATTGCAAATGCCGGCGGAAGGAAAAAGGATACTGAATGAAATTATTATAGATCATCCTGATCATATTTCGCGCTGGAAAGCTGTGGAAAAACAGATCGAGATCACAGAAAAGGAAGAAGGAATAAAAAAAGCTGCAGAAGCTTTAACTGCCAAACTTCAAGAAGAAATACCGCGTAATTACGAGGAGAAACTCCGTTCCAAACTTGCTGATTATTACATTAATTTACAGGATTTCCATAAAGCTTATTTTGAACTTTCTAATTTAATAAATAAATTTTCCAGTTCACTTCAACTCGATGAATATATTTTAAAATTTACTTCTGTTCAAATAGAATTGAAAAAATTTTCCGACATCAAAAATGATTATGTAAAATATAAAAAAGTATTTCGTGAAAGTGATAAAAAAGATGCATATTTACTGCAATTAGCAAAAGCTGACTTTTTATTAAATGATCTTGATTCTGCTAAAGATTGGTTGAATAAAATAACTACAAATGATGGGAAAATATTATATCGAAAACAATTGCTGAATGCTGATATAATGCTTGCTTCCGGTAAATATACCGATGCAGTAAAAGAATATAAAAAATTGCTGAACAATAAATTTGCGTCAAGAGATGAATTATTGCTGGTGCTGGGAGATATTTATTTTAAAAAATTCCAACAATACAATACTGCAAAGAAATATTATCAGTGGATATTAACGGAATATTCTGCTAATGAACTTATAGATGAAGCTTCTTATAAAATTGCTTTATGTTTAGAAAATCTTGATGATTTTGAAGAGGCAGTAACAGAATTGGAACAGATCGATATTCAAAAAATAAAGAATGCAGATTTGAAATTGAAAATAACAAATAAGCTTGAATACCTCAAGAAATTTAAAAAACGTGATTATGAAACTGCGTTTAATAATTTACTTAATTCGTTAATTAATAATTCATATAAGACTGATGCACAAGAATTCAAAGCTGATCTGCTTAATATTCTTGTCACAGATTTAAAAGATTATAAATCAGCGATCAGAATTCTTGAAGATGGAACTGATCCGGGAAACAATTACAAAAAAGCAGTATTATGGATACAAATTGCAGAGAAATATAAGTATGAATCGAAAAACAATCTAACAGATGAAGCCATTATGAAAGTAGATGCGATAGTTTCCAAATTGGATAAAACCAAGCATGCTGATTGGTTGGAAGAAATATACATTCGGAAACAGCTTTTGCAAAATCCAGAACTTACATCGGAAATTATTACAAGGATGAAAACATTTGTAAGTAATCATTCAAACAACATGGCTGCAAATGAGTTCAGACTGCATATTGGAAAACATTATATTTCCAAAAATGAAATTGAAAAAGCTGCAGATCATTTTGCCGATCTTGTTAATAATTCAACAATTGATAATGCAGATTTTTATGATGCAAAGATACATTTAGCTGAATATTATTACTTAAAAAATGATGATGCTAAAGCACTGCATTATTACAAGATAGCAGATGAGTATATCAAGCTTAATAGTCCGCTTATATACTTCCATTATGCTGTTGTTCTAAATGAACAGGGAAGAAAAAAAGAGGCTTATAATAAACTTATTTTTCTTGTAAATAATGCGGAAAGATTTGAGCAATATCCCAAAGTTATCCAATATTTCACAAAATCTCTGCGGGAATCCGGAGATTATGAAAACGCAATTAAATATCAGTTGCTTCTACCCGAAATGAGTAGAAATGATGATACTTATAAACTTCTTGCGAGTGATTATGAAAAGTTAGGCAATGATGAAAAGGCAAAAGAAGCACTGATGCATATTGTAGAAAAAAGTGAGGACGATCTTGCAAAACTTGCTCATCTTCAGTTTACTACAAACGATCTTGAAATGGCAAAATATACTTATAGCGAACTCGCTAAAAACAATAAATCTAATTTGGAATATTATGAAATGCTCGGGCGAATAAATTTTATTCAGGAGAATTACCTTGAATCTGCTGTCAATTACAAAAAAGTTATCGATAAACTGGGAGATAAATTTAATGGATATGACAATATCAGATCTGTAGCAAAAGAGAATATCATTGCCTTATATAGAATTGAGAACAGACCGAAAGCTGAAACACTCGCCAAGAAATTTAAGAATCAATTAACCGATAAAGACAAAAATGAAATTGAAGTTAACCGCGGAATATATTATAAAAAAATTGATAAAAAGAAAGCTGAATCGATATTTACAAAATTATTGAAAAAGAAGAACTTAACCAGCGATGTAATGATAAAGACGTATTTCTGGCGGGGAATCGTAAGATTGGAAAAAGAAGAATTAGATAAAGCGGAAGAAGATTTTTCCACTGTTGCCAATTCGATCGATATAAATATGAGCAATCAGGCACATCTCAAACTGGGAACAATAAATTTTTCCAAAGAAAATTATCAGAAAGCACTTTCTCATTATTACAAAGTAATTGAAAATGATGAAGATGGAGAACTTGCTTTTGATGCTGCCAGAAATTTCGCATTTGTTTGTAAAACAATGAAGGAATGGCAAAAGGCGATAGTTGCTTATCAGATAATTCTGGAGCGTTGGGGAGATGAAGAATTAGAAGCGAAAACAGTTTTTGATATTGCATTCTGCCACTTCCGCGATAAAAAATATTCTCATGCCATCGAAATGTTTACTCGCGCAATTCCTCTGCTTAAAGAGAAAGAAACTCAGGCGGAAGCTCAATATTGGATCGGGGAATCGCTATTTGGAATGGAAAGCTATGAAGATGCAGTTTCGGAATTATTAAAGGTCGGATACAATTATCCTCAATTCACTCAGTGGGCTGCTTCGGCTGAACTCAAAGCGGGAGAAGCTTACCAGAATAATAATCAGTTTGATAAAGCGGTACAAATATATGAACGTGTTATCAGTAAATACGGCAAGTACAGTCAATGGGGAACAGAAGCCGGTAATCGTTTGCAAACTTTGAAATAATATAGTTTTGTCATCTGTCACACTGAGTAGGAGCGGAGTGACGTATCGAAGTGTCGACCTAATTTACTATTTCTCATTATCCTTCGATACATCCGGCAAAGCCGGACACTCCAGTCTTCGCAATGATGCGTCGGCTTTGCAAAGCTCCGTCTTTGCGAAATAACCTTCGCAACGGTTGAAAACCTTGCGAAAGGTTGGGAAAAGTCTTTAGAGGAAAAGAGACTCTTCGTGAGAAGAATTGTAATCCCGAAAGCTTTCGGGACTCAGAGAGACAGATCTTTCAGAAAAAATTATATCAGTGAGTATCAGTGTTCATCAGTGGTTAATAAGGAGAGATGATTTTGAAATTAGCAGTTGATCTTCATTCCCATTCCGGGTATGCTGGAGGAGTGGGACAAATAGAACTTACAGCAGTTTCCAGAACTATGAAGCTGAAAGGCATCGATGTTTTTGGAACAGGAGATTGCATTTTCCCACCGAGAACAGAAGAGCTGAAACAAGAATTAACAGAAGTTAACGAAGGATTATTTGCTCTTCCAAAAGATAAAAGCAAATTTCTTCTACAAACCGAAGTTATCTTTTCTACTAAATTAGCGCACAAAAGAAATAAAACAATTGCTCATCATATCATTCTTTTCCCAAATTTTGATTCGATATATAAAATGCAGATATTAATGAATAAATGGAAAATGAAGAACACTATCGGCAGACCGTTTATAACCAGCGATACTCAAAAAGAAATGGAAGATCAACTTTTTGAGATTCATAATATCCATCCGCTCATTGAAATTATTCCGGCTCACGTAATGACTCCTGACGGTATCTTTGGAAGTAAGAACGATCTTGATGAATTGAGCGAATTCTATGGTAAGTTTCTCTCCAAAATAAAAGCTATTGAAACCGGTTTAAGCGCAGATCCGCAAATGTTAGAAAAGATCCCCGATCTTGCAGAATTAACATTTATTTCTAATAGTGATTGTCACAGTGCAGCCCTGAACAGGATCGGTAGAGAATTTACTATTCTTGATGTGGATCAAGTTGATTATAAGAGTATAATTAATTCTATTCGACAGAATAATGTAATGATGACAGCAGAATTTAATCCGGCAGAAGGAAGATATTATCTTACCGGACATAGAGCAGATAGAAAAGGGCATTCACATGAAATGATCTTTGCGGATGAATTACCGGCAAATATGATCTGCCCGGTTTGTAATAAAAAGATGAATCTGGGAGTACGGGAGAGGAGCATTCAATTGCAGGATGATTCTATTATTCCAATTACTCGTAACTACCTGCACCTCATACCGCTTATCGAAGTTGTGGCTGCATCACAAAATCTCAAGAGCATTACTTCAAAAAGAGTAAGAGAAATTTTCGATATTATTATGAGCATTTTCCCCTCGGAAATCTCTTTATGGCAATCAGATAGCATTCAAGTTATGCTTGACAAAAGAATCGACCAAAAAACTATCAACCAGATTTTAGCTGTTAAGAAAGGTGATTTCATATTCCAACCACCTGGTTTTGACGGGGTTTATGGAAAATTGATAATAGGAGATAAATAGATGAATCCAAAACTTCTAATTGATCGAAGAAAAGGACTGATCAAACAATTAAAAGAAAAGGAACTGGTTATTGTGTTTGCAGCTTCCGTAGCCGAATATCCCCGAAATTTCCTGCAGGACAAAAATTTTAAATATCTTACAGGATTGGATTTGCCGGATGCGGCACTTGTAATAAGTAAGCAGAAAAAACCTGTGATTGAGATCTTTATCGAGCGCGGAATTCCTGAAATGGAAGTATGGGTAGGTAAGAAGATGACAAAGAAGGAAGCTGCCGAAGTTTCCGGAATTGTAAAAGTTTCCTACCTCGATGAATTTGAGCGAAAGATTGGTTTCTATTTAAATAGTTGCAAGAAAGTTTATCTGAATATTGGATATAATAATATTGATAGATCACTTAATAAACAGCAGGATTTCATTACCAAAGCAAAGCAGCATTTTTCACATATAACAGCAATGGATATGACGAAAATCATGATCCCGCTTAGAAGTGTGAAAACAAAATGGGAACTGGAACAGATGCAAAAAGCAATTGATGTTACAGGTGAAGGGATTAAAAACATCATGAAAAATGCGAAGATCGGGATGATGGAATATGAACTGGAAGCTATCCTGCAATATGAGGTTACTCGCAATGGACTTCAGCACATGGGTTTCAAACCAATCATTGCTGCCGGCGGTAATGCAGCAACTCTCCATTATGAACAAAATGATTCCAAAATTGGAAAGGATGAAATGGTACTTTTGGATGTTGGTGCTGCCTGTAATGGTTACAGTGCTGATATTTCCAGAACTTTCCCGGTTTCAGGAAAATTTACCAAACGGCAAAAAGAAATTTATTCCGAAGTTTTAAAAATAAATAAAATAATTATAAAAATGGTTAAGCCCGGTATCGGGATGAAAGAGCTGAACGAAAAAACTGTTGAATTGATCCAGAAAGCTCTCATAAAACTGAAACTGATCAAAGATAAAAAAGATTATCGTAAGTATTATATGCATAGTATCGGTCATCATCTTGGAATGGATACTCACGATCTTGGCAAAAGGGATTCTGTCCTTGAAGTTGGGAATGTGATCACGATAGAGCCGGGTATTTATATCCCGGAAGAGAAGATCGGTGTGCGTATCGAGGATGATATTCTAATTACAAAAACCGGATACAGAAATCTTTCCGAAAATATTCCAAAAGAGATAAAAGATTTGGAAAGATGACCCTGAAAAAGTCTCTTTCACATATTCTCGCACTTGACTCTTTTAGGGTTGTAACTGAAGAAGAATTGAAAGAAACATTTTCAAAGTAAATGAGAGGTTAAATATGAAGGTAGCAATATATGCGGGAACATTCGATCCCATCACAAATGGGCATATTGATATTCTAACAAAAGCTTCTAAAGTTTTTGATAAAGTTATTCTATCTGTTGCCAAAAGTACAGGAAAAGAGACAATATTTTCATTGGAAGAACGTTGCGGTCTTTGTGAAAAATCCGTAGCGCATAATAAAAAAATTGAAGTTATGAAATTCTCCGGTTTGGTTGTAGATTTTGCAAAAAAAGTTAATGCCCTTATAATGATCCGCGGATTACGGGCAGTATCGGATTTTGAATATGAACTTTCTCTGGCACTTATGAATAAAAACTTATGTGATGATCTGGAAACAGTTTTTTTTGTTCCGGAAAATAAATATCTATACCTGAGCTCAACAATGATCCGGGAGGTTGTAGCTCTTGGCGGTGATGTAAGCGGGTTTATACCTGAATGCGTAGAAAAAGCGCTTAAGAAAAAATTGAAAATTGAAGATTGAAGATTGAAGATTGAAGATTGAAAAGTGAAATAAATAATTAAAATATAGGAGATAATAAAATGAATCAACCCAAAAAACAAAAACTAAATATCAGACTCGATGAGCAGGTAGGAGAAGGAATATATTCAAATTTTTGCATGATAACAAATTCCCCTTCCGAGTTCATTATGGATTTTGGAAGAATAGTTCCGGGTTTGCCAAGTGCCAAAATATACAGCAGAATAATGACAACACCACAGCATGCAAAACAATTTCTTAAAACACTTCAACAAAACATTGAGAACTTTGAAAAAAAACATGGTGAGATCAATCTGCCGGGACAACATGAAGTGAAAGATATTGGTTTTAAGAGCCAACCACAAAACTCTTGACGGATGTATCAGAAAATAAGTTTTTGATTTTTCTGAAAAATATTTAGATAGATAATAGATTAATTAAGGAGTCATAATAATGAGGAACAGAAAAATTCGTGGTTTGATCATCCTTGTAGTTCTGCTGGTAACAGCATACTATTTCTTGCCGATGGTCGTTCCAAACCTACCTTCATTCTGGACGACTAAACGATTGAAACTCGGTTTAGACCTTCAGGGTGGTTCTCAAATCCAATTGAAAGTTGATGATTCTAAACTTCCTGAAAACGAAAAAGAGGACGCAATCAAAACTGCTTACGAGATAATTCGTAATAGAATTGACCAGTTCGGTGTTGCAGAACCATTAATTCAGAGAGTTGCAAATACAAACAGGATCATCATACAATTGCCGGGGTTAAAAGATCCGAGTAGAGCTAAAGAACTTATTGGGCAAACCGCTATACTTGAATTCAAATTTGTAGCTTCTTCCGAACAAATGCAGGAAACATACGAGACAATGGATAAATTCCTTCAAGAAAATATAGAGAAATATGATTTCCTGGAAGAATTTACTGATGTTGAAGAAACTGAAGAAATTATTGATGTATTAGGAACAGAAGAAGATATAGAAGATGCTTCTTATGATAATGCAATGATCTTTACAGATCTTACAACTTCCAAAGATGGAATGCCGTTGAAAATTGAATATAAACATATTGCTAAACTTAAAAGTTTACTAAAGGATCCGCAATTCTTAAAAAATATTCCGGCTGGACTTCAAATTGCCTTAGGTAAAGATGATAAGAACGATCCGTATTCTGCTAGAGATATTTATATTCTGCACAAACGTGCTGAGATCACCGGAAAATATCTTGATAATGCAATAACAAAAATTGGGCAAGGTTATACAGCAAAAGATAAAGGTCCGTATATCATGCTTGAATTCAAGAAAACAGGCGCAAAGAAATTTAAAAACATCACAGGACAAAATATCGGAGAAAGACTTGCAATTATGCTTGATAATATAGTATTCATAGCTCCAACAATTGAAACTCGTATTCCTGACGGGCATGCTCGTATTACAGGTAATTTCACAATTGAAGAATGCCACGACCTTGTTATTGTGCTTAATGCCGGTAGTCTTCCCGCTCCTGTAAGTATAATCGAAGAAAGAACAGTAGGACCAACTCTCGGTTCCGATAGCATCAAAGCAGGTATTCTTGCAGCAATCATCGGTATGACTATTGTGATATTATTCATGTTTATCTACTACGGTCTTTCAGGGTTATTTGCAGATCTTGCGCTTATAGTTAACGTTACATTTATTATTGCTATAATGACAATGCTGGAAGGAACACTCACAATGCCCGGTATTGCCGGTATGATCCTTACGATCGGTATGGCGGTGGATGCGAATGTTATAATTTTTGAGCGGATCAGGGAAAACCTGGCAGCCGGAAAAACAATTCGCTCTGCTGTGGATAGCGGTTTCAACCGTGCATTGGTTACCATTTTGGATGCTAACATTACAACACTTATTACAGCACTTGTTCTATATCAGTTTGGAACAGGACCGATCAAAGGTTTTGCTGTAACACTTTCAATTGGTATTGTTGGTTCCATGTTTGCATCTATCATATTAGTTAAAGCAATATTTGATGGTCTCATTACAAATACTGCTAAAGATAAATTGAGTATTTAGGGGGAACGATGAGATTTTTTGGAAAAACAAAAATAGACTTCATTGGAAAAAGAAAAATTGCTTTTGCAATTTCTATAGTTATCATTCTTACAGGAATCGTTTCGCTTGTAATTAATAAGGGTCCAAAATACAGTATCGATTTTACCGGTGGTGTTTCTATGGAACTTGATCTTACACCTGTAAAAGAAGGTGCTCAAATAATTAAAGTTCAAGAAATTCGTGATGCACTTACAAATGCCGGTATCCAAGATGCTGAAATCCAGGAAATAAAGGGGACTGAAGGAAAAAAATTTATTCTTATCAAAACCCAAAATTTGGGTGATATGCAAGTAAAAACAAGTACAAAAGTAATTAATATTATCAAGAAAAAATTTTCTAATAATATAGATGATGAAACACTGATCCGCCTTGTGGAAGAAGTGGGACCAAAGATAGGTGAAGAGCTTAAGGGTAAAGCTATTCTCGCTATATTCTGGGCATTGCTTGGAATTATTATCTACATCTGGTGGAGATTTGAATTTACATTCGGTCTGACTGCTGTAGCTGCCCTTTTCCATGATATTCTTATTACAATTGGTATCTTCTCTCTCTTAGAAATAGAGATCAGCCTTTCTATTATTGCAGCTCTGCTTACTATCGTTGGTTATTCTCTGAATGATACGATCGTTGTCTTTGACAGGATTCGTGAGGATCTTAAAGTATATAGAAAAGAATCGTATGGTAATGTAATTAATCACAGTATCAATGAAACACTTAGCAGAACTATTATTACATCACTCACAACTTTTGTGGTTGTTCTCAGTCTTTACATCTTTGGCGGATCTGTTATCCATGATTTTGCATTTGCAATATTGGTTGGTGTAATTGTTGGTACATATTCTTCTATCTTTGTGGCAAGTCCGCTTCTGGTTGAACACTTCAATAAAAGAGAAAAGAAATTGGGAACCCGCGGTAAGAAGAGATAATCAAAAAACTTGATTTAAATTTGTAAATATAACAAAGCCCTTCAGTGTAAACTGAGGGGCTTTTTTTGTACCACGTTCACTCAGCCAAGAAAACTGGCTGAAAATCTTGAACGTGATTTGTTTTTTATCCTTCCGAAGGTTATGTAACTTTCATTTATTCTCAACCTTCGGAAGGTTAAATTCACCTCAGTCTTCTCCGCCCCGTTCTCCGCAGTAGCCCGACACTCCATGGCGGGAAAGTGAACCTGACTCATAATAACATTAGATGCCGCAGGAAGAAAAATTGTCATCCTGAGCGGAGACGAAGGATAATTCACCGCAAAGATTTATGCGCAGTGGCGTACGCTAAGTACGCAAAGAAAGACAACTATTGAAAAATCTGTCTTTCTGAACCCCATCCCCAACCCTTCCCCTTAAACTAATGGGAAGGGAGTAAAAAAAACTGTCTTTCTGAGGTATCTTTTTGCCTTACCCACGAAGAATCTCTTGGAAGAATCCTCAGCTTTACTCCTCGTAAACAATCGTCTGAGATCACACTCAGCAACTAAGCCCTTGTACTATTTAACCTTTTTCTAATTGACAACAAACCACCAGCCAAATCTTATCTTGCCAAATTAAGGAGAATTAAAGGGGGTTTAGTATCATTGCATCCTTCACCGCTTCGACTCGACGTTTCTCTTTCGAGTCGAAACTCAGAATTATTTTCTAATTGACACTTAACTATTACTTTATCAAATTCGGTTTTGATTTTAATAATTAACTTGAAACATTAGAATTTTGGAGAGGAAACTTGAGATATATTCAAAAAATTCTTGGACATAAGAATTTAAAAACCCCGATACATTTTTTCAAAACTATGGGGCAGGCAACAGAAATATATACCCATATAACAGAAAAAGGACTTACTAAGATTAAAAGTCCACTTGATAACTTGAATATTGAGGATGAATTATAAAGGTGCGTAATAACTCTGATATTGAAGTTATGACGAACCTTTTTGGTGTAACTATAGGTTAGTTATGTGCACCTTTTATAAGGGCGCAGCGTACATATGTTAGCAGAAATTAGTTTATTAAACAATAAGGGAAAATAAGTAGAGTGGATATGAATAAAGAAATGAAATTTGATTATTTAAAAAGCAAAATAAAGTTAAACAGCAAAATAATTTTGGAAAAATATAAAGTAGATATTCAAGAGATTATCGAAATATTTAATCTGCAATATGAGTATTTTGAAGAACACTTGAGAGTAGCTTATCTTGAATGTTATTTTAATGATGATGAATTTACAAATTTATTAGCTACTGCCTTGAGAAAAAATATGTTTTCTTTTTTTTCTGCAATTTTACAAACACAAGAGGGATTAGTTGGTTCTGCAAGGATAGTATTTAGAAATATTTTTGAATTCCTAATTATTGGTAAATATGCGGCAATATCAAAGAATATGGAGTTTATTAATAAATGGGAAAAAGGTGAAGAGGTTTCATTAAAATACGAAGTCTTTTCAAAAATTAGAAAGCCAGATTCAGAAGAAATAAAAAAACTTTGGAAGACTCTTTGTTCTTTTACACACAGCACTATTTATGCACAACAAGTTGATTTTGATGCAACAAAATATTTCAATGACATTAAATTTAACTTGGTTTTACTTAAAGTATTTTTAGAAATGAATTTTCACCTTATGAATTCATATTACATAAACAAATCACTTCAATATTATACACAAGTTTCTGATATTTATCCAGTAAATGAATTTAATGAAATACCTGTAAAAGAAAAAAAGAAATTATTAAAGTTATTGTTCACTAAAACAAAATTAAAGATGGAAAGAGACCCACGTAAAGTTATTTATGATTATAAGCTCAAATGGGAGATAAAAAAATAGAATAAACCTAAAATCTATTTCATTTTTTTTATAACGTTTAGCAAGGAGTTGAACTATGAACAAGCTATTAAGAATCGTGAATTTTCTGAATTTCGTAGGAGATTAAAATGAAATCAAAAAAAACAGTTAATCAAGATGATTTTGAAATAATAATAAATAAAGCAATTAATCTATTAAAAAATGGAGAAAAGCGATTAAGCACATCAATATTCACATCAAAAATGAAATATTTAAAAGATTTTACTCCTAATATATCAGATACTTTGTCATCTGACTATGGTATAAGTTCCACTAACAAAACTATTGAAACAGACTTCTTTGAAGAAGTAAACTTAATCGAAAAGCTTTTACAAGAATTAGGATTCCCAGTAAAACTTGCTGATTGGCAAAAAAGTTCAGATGATGAAAGGATGGAGAACATTTATAAAAAGATGAATCGACGTTCTTACGCAATGCAAATTTGGAGTTTTTATGCAATTCCTTGGAGATTTAGTAATGATTGTGTTCACCTAATATGGGATCCTGAAGATGTTATGGGAACACCAATAATTAAAACATTTGAATTAGAATATTTCATATCTACAGTATCAAATAACTTTGAAACTCAATATAATCAATATAAGAAAAATCAAAAGCAATTGAAATTTTGGATTAAATATGGAGTTATCTTAACTGTCGTTGTACTCTTTTTTTTCTACTCTTGGTTCTTATGAGTTAATAATGATGAATGTTGAAGAAAATTCTGCTAACAAACGTGTCAGCGGGTTAGCTGGTCGGTGTTCTTTGGCTGAATCGTTTCGATTCAGGTTTGGTCGGTTTGTTCGGTCGTGATCGTTCCGATCCCGCCGCACACGCCAAACATTATGTGAAAAGGAGGTTGTATCGAGAATTATTTAATTATAAAATATGTTAATAAATTAAGAAATAACCTTTTATTCAAAGAGTGTTTTTTTCCAACTAATGAGTGTAACAAAATTGGAAAAGCACATTCAATCCAAAATAATAGATTTCTTATAAAACTAATACAAAATCGTGATGATAAAATTCTATCATTTAACAACAAAGAATCATTTTGTGAAACAGGTTATACTCTTGCTGAAATTGGTAGGAAAAAAGCTTCAACTTTTACCGGATTTTGTAATTATCACGACACAATACTTTTTACTCCAATTGAATTATATGACTATAAAACTAATAATAAGCAACAAGAGTTTCTATTTTCTTATAGATGTTTAGCTTGGTTTTATTACAATAAAAAAATGGAATCTCTTATGAATAACAAATATTATGAAATATTCAAATTGAAGGAAAAAGACCATTTACAAAATATTTTTAATATTTATCAACCATATAATGAATTTAAAATGTCTAAAATTGCTGATTCATTTAAAACTAAATATCAGCTTGCTTCTATAACTGTAAATGAATTAACTGAATTTAAAGAAATTATGAATACAAATTTAAAGAGTAAGAATTACGATTCAATTTCTACAAAAGTTTTAATATTCCAGAATGAAACTCCAATATGTGCGACATCAGTTATTTACTTAAAAAGAGATTTAGAGGGAAACTTGATTAATGATTATTTAGATTTTAGCAAAAAATTAGAACCAATCTTTTTTAGTGTATTTCCTCAAGCAGGGAAAACATATGTTTTATTAAGTTATTTCACTGAAACAAAAAATACATTTTCATTTTTATACAATCAATTTGGAAAATTGACACTAAAACATCAGAAGGTATTAATCACGAGTTTAATATTTTCATATATTGAAAATTTTTACACTTCAAACCAATATTGGAAATCAAAGAAGCAAAATTTAAGGAATATATTAACTTCACTATTTAATGAAACTTTAGAGGAAGCAAATGAGGAACTTGAACTGAATGAAAATGTTAACTACTTTAAATAATTTTTTCACATAGCTTGTTATTTTAATCCTATCCCGCCAAACACGCAGAACATTTTTGTGAAATTTATTAGTAAGGAATAGCAATGTATGATGAAAATGTAGAAGAAATGTTATCAGAATTGATAAATACTTTTGGAGTAAGAGAACCTGTTAAAAGTGATTTAATTGCTATAAATATTAAAATGGGTAGAATCGAAAAGGCAGTAAATATGATTGTTAATATATTTAACTTACCTATTAACATTAATATTATTCGAGTTTCAAGAGATTCATTAAACAATTCAAGAAATTCACCAATAAGCTTTTTGGGTTTCAACAATTTGATTGCTCAAGTCCAAATTCCAAACGATTTACCCATATTCGGTTCATCAACGTTAAACGGTTACCCAATAAATATAAAAGTCAGTCAAATTAACAAATCAAATCCAGATATATTTATTATGATAATGGCTCACGAAATTTCGCATATTCTGCTTTACTCGCTACGTCACCTTCAAAAAACAAATGAAATCTATACTGATATCATTGCAATCTTGTTTGGGTTTCAAAATATTTTTAAAAAAGCACGAAAAATAATAACAACTTCTTTTGAGCAAGGACTAATAAGTTCTACAACAAAAACTAACACAACTACTTACGGATATTTAACTGATGCTCAATTTAATTCGGTTCTTGATAGAATTAAATCAGAATTGATTATAAACAGGAAAAACAAATCATCTTTACATAACAAACTCAAAGAAAGTCAAAAACAAATCTGCACATATAAAAGAATGATTACAAAATTCAAAAAAGGGCTAACTATTTTGACAAAAAACTTAAAGACTAACATATCCGAATTTGATGGAAAAAGAATTTCTGTTTTTTATCAGCCAGGATTCATTGATAATATTGAAACACCACTTCAAAATCAAAAAAAAATAGAATTGATAGCAAACTTCAAGCAAGATTTAGTTCATTATAATTCACATAATTTGGATCAGTTGAACTGTTATTTAAAATATCTATTAGAGTTAAACATTGACATAAAGAATTTAATATCTTCCGTTCACAAAGATATAAAATTAATGAGTAAAAACATTGTACTTAAAAGGAGAATCATTTTTGGATTATTTAATAAATGAATATTTTGAAAGAAAATTTCACATAACAAACAGCTCAGTGCTAAGATTGAGAGAAGATATGAAAGAGCACCGCAGCTGCCAACCATTATACACAAGAAGGAATTAAAGCTTTACAGTAATATAAGAATACCAACATTTGACACCAGAAGCTAAAAGGAGTCTATCGTTGGAGGTGAGACTTGAGGAATTATAAGGAAGAAATCATAAAAAAGATTGGAGAATATTTCTCTACTGAACAAACATTTACTCGCAAAGAGTTGTATGATTTCCTGGAGTTAAATTTCTTCCCAAATCTAAAAGAAACAACTTTTCGTTGGCGAATATACGAATTAAAGAAAACAAACATAATTGTTTCTGTAACAAGAGGTATATTTAAACTATCTGACAACAAAGAATTGTTTGTGCCAAGCATTAATAATAAGCTTTCTAAAATCAGCAATTTGCTACAAAAGAATTTTAACTCAATATCTTATTGTCTTTGGAGTTCAAATTGGCTTAATGACTTTTCCAGGCATCAAGCTACAAATGAAATAGTATTTGTAGAAGTAGAAAAAGAATTAGTAAATTCTGTTTTCAATTTGTTAATAGATAATAATTTTAAAAATGTTTACATAGAGCCCGATAAATTCGTCACGGAAACTTATGTCTCTGAAAATCAAATCTCAATTATTGTAAAATCTCTGATAACCAAATCACCAACACAACCAGTGAAAAATACTATTGTTCCGAAATTAGAAAAAATATTGGTCGATCTATTCTCAGACAATAAATATCTCGTTGCTTACAAAGGATATGAGCAAAAGGTCATCTTCAAAAATGCGTTTGATAAATATCAGTTAAATCTTTCCAGCTTAATTAATTATAGTCGCAGAAGAAAAAAAGACAAACTTATCACGGGTTTTTTGATTACTGAAATAAATATTGATGAGAAACTATTGAGATGATTAAAACAAGCTCTTATAAGTCAGACTGGATAACAAAACTCAGAAACAAAAAGCGAAAGATAGATCCGATATTATGCGAGAAGATGATAAGAGCTTTAGGACTTTTGGAGCAATTAGTGATCAGCAATCTGCAATTTGTTTTTAAAGGTGGAACTTCATTGATCTTACTCGTAAAGAAACCGCAAAGGTTCTCGATCGATATTGATATTAATACGGAAGATTCAAAAGAAAAATTATTAAACATTCTTGAAACAATATGTTCAAATGATTTATTTAAGCGATTTGAAGAAAATAAAAGAACGAACAGAGGTATCCCAAAAGCTCATTTTAAATTTTATTATGATTCTGTTATAAACGGACGAGAAAATTATATTTTGCTCGATGTGCTTTTTGACAAACATTCATATCCTATAGTAATTGAAACTCCAATTAAATCTTTCTGGATTGATACTGATGACAATATTACAAAAGTAAATACTCCTTCGATTGATTCTATTCTCGGTGATAAACTTACTGTTTTTGCTCCAAATACAACTGGCATTAAATACGAAATCGGTAAATCTATGGAGATGATGAAACAGCTTTTTGATATTGGTAGATTGTTCGATCATTTTGAAGATATAGAAGTTGTAGCTACTTCTTTCAAAAATATCGCAAAGAATGAATTAGAATATAGAGAATCTGCTGATACTACTGATGATGTTTTGCAGGATATTATTGATACAAGTTTGATAGTTTCACAATTTCCTGGTGGAACTAAATCTGATTCTCCTGAACTTATTGAGTTGATTGACGGATTAAAACGATTTAAAGCATTTCCGATAGATTTTGCATTCAGAGCAGATGATGCAATTCTTTCTGCTGCAAAAGCTGCTTATCTAGCTGCAAATTTTTTGAATAAGGATTTCGCCATAATTGAGAAATTTTCAAATAACGTAAAATATAATGAACCCAACTTTACTGATAACTATGAACATCTTAAAAAGTTAAAGAAAAGAAAAATTGAAGCTTATTATTATTGGTGCAAGGTATTTGACTTATTAATATTTGATAAAAGATCTAAGTAAAAAATGAAAATAGTTCTTTTAAATAAATAGTGTGGGCTTAATTTTATTTGATGGGAAACCTGGATTAATGAAAATCCTATCCATAACTTATTGTGTTGCAACGAAATCCTTATTTGATAGTTATTTGATAGAAGAATGAAAATGAGAGATTTAGAAACTAACAAAGAGAGTTTTTCATATTCTTAACTAATATCTATTTAGTAATTCCTCTATCAGAGTCATCTATGAAATCGAGGAATATTTTTTGTTCCTTTGTGAGATTCGGTATCTGTAATGCTTTTTCCATTGCCTGGCTTGTATTTAATTCGGATCTATAAAACAATTTATAAACATCTTTTATAGATTTAATAGATTCTTTAGAGAATCCGCGTCTTTGGAGTCCAACACTGTTCAATCCCATTAGTTTATATGGAGATCCTTCTCCGCGTGTGTATGGCGGAATATCTTTTTTAATGCCGGATTTCCCGCCGATGAATGCATAAGTTCCAATTTTTACAAATTGATGAATAGCAACCATGCCGCCGATTATCACGTTATCTTGAACATGAATATGACCGGCGAAATTAACAGCATTGGCAATAATGAGATTATTACCGAGAATACAATTATGAGCAACATGAGAATAAGCCATGAAAAGACTGTTATCACCGATCTGTGTAGGTTCATCCATTGTTGCAGATTTATTAATTGTACAGAATTCCCGGAAAGTATTATTATTCCCGATTATCAATTGTGTCGGCTCACCTTTATATTTCAAATCCTGAGAATCTGTTCCAATAACTGCTGAATGAAAAAACTTGTTGCTGTTTCCAATTGTAGTGTGTCCATCGATAATAACACTGGAAACAAGCTCATTATCATCACCCAATTTTACGTTTTCATGGATAATACAAAAAGGTCCGATAACACAATTTTTACCAATTACAGCTTTTGGATCTACAATTGCGGTTGGATGTATTTTCGTCATAAATTATCCTTAATATAAACTATTTCTTCATAACTTTAGCTAGGAAGTCACCTTCACAGACTTTTGTATTTCCCACATACGTATCACCGTGCATTTTAGCTAATCCACGCTTCATAGATATTACTTTAAGTTCAAACCGCAATGTATCTCCCGGGCTAACAGGTTTGCGGAATTTTACATTATTTATTGAAGCAAAATAAGCAACGTATTTTTCGGGATCATCAAGAGCATTAAGCAGCATGATACCACCGGTTTGAGCCATCGCTTCCACAATGAGAACTCCGGGCATTACCGGATGTTCCGGAAAATGACCGTTAAAGAATGGTTCATTGATTGTTACGTTCTTCATGCCGACTATACGTTCTCCGGCTTCAAATTCGATTATTTTATCGATCATCAGGAAAGGATATCTGTGCGGAAGGATCTTCTGGATAGCCGTTATATCAAATACAACTTCCGATAATTTCTTCTCTTGATATATCTTTTGCAATACCTGTTTCTTATGAAGTTTGCGTAGTTTCTTCACCAGTTCAACATTAGTTTTATGACCAGATCTGGCAGCCAGGAAATGTCCTTTTATTGGAACTCCCAAAAGTGCGATGTCGCCGATAAGATCTACAACTTTATGACGAACAAATTCATTATAATATCGCAAAGGCGTGTGGTTCAATAATCCATCGGAACCAACATGAATTTCTTCGTGATAATCGAATATTTCTCTTAAGCGTTTTATCTCTTCTTTTGCTGTATCCGGGTTAGCTACGACCAAAGCATTTTCCAAAGAACCGCCTTTGATAAGTCCAGCTTCTTTTAACATAATTATTTCATGCAGGAAACAGAAGGTTCTGGCAGAGGCAAAATCTTTTTCGAAATCATCGAGCGTCTGCATAGTTGTATATTGTGTACCCAATGCTTTCTGCTGGTAGTCAACCATGAAAGTAATTTTAAGATCATCAGAAGGCATGATAACAATGTCCACATTATCGGCAGGAGCGGAAAAAGAAAGAGGTTTCTCAATTTCAAGATATTCACGTTCGGCATCTTGCTCTACGATTCCAACCTTTTTCAAAAGTTCCAAATATACAATTGCGCTACCATCTGCAACCGGCACTTCAGGTCCATCAACTTCAATGCGGATGTTATCGATATTGATTCCTTTAATAGCAGCAAGAACATGCTCGATCGTTGCAACCGTAGCTTTTCCTACACCAATTGTCGTACCTCTGGAAATATCAATTACATGATCGATATCAGCAGGAATTTCCGGATTGCCTTCCAAGTCGGTTCGGATGAAAACAATTCCTTCATCCTTCCCCGCAGGTTTAAATGTTATGGTAGAAACATGACCGGAATGAAGTCCAATGCCATTATAACTGATCGAACCTTTTATGGTTTTTTTAAATTCTTTCATTTTTTATCCTTTGCTTTCTGACGTTTTCTATATTCTTTCACGACTTCCGGTAAATATTTTTCGGAAACCATTATTCTTTTTTGAAGTCCTGCTTCTATGGCAGGTGAACCAAATAATTTAGCATCTTTTGGAACATCATTAGTTACTCCGGATTGTGCTCCGATCATTGCTCCGTCATCGATTTTAAGGTGACCGGCTACTCCAACCTGTCCCGCAAGATATACAGTTTTTCCAATTTCAGTACTTCCGGCAAGTCCGGTTTGAGCACAAAGAATTGAATTTTCATCGATCTTGCAATTATGCCCGACCTGAACCAGATTATCAATTTTAGTGCCTTTACCAATTATTGTAGAACCTAAAGTTGCGCGGTCGATTGCAGAATTAGCTCCAATTTCAACATCATCTTCAATGATCACATTCCCAACCTGAGGGATTTTGTTGTGAATTCCATTATGGAATATATAGCCGAATCCATCTGCGCCAATAACGCAACCGGCATGAATAATAATATTATTCTTTAAAACACAATCCTCATAGATAGTTGTATTAGGAAAAATGTGACAGTTCTTACCGATTCTTACATCATCCTGAATAACGCAGTTGCTTTCGATGATAGTGTCATCACCAATATTCACGTTCTCGCCGATCACACAGTTACTTCCCAAAACGATATTTTTCCCAAGAAAAGCTGAACTTGCGATCTTTGCAGAATTATCGATTCGACTTTTTTTCATTTTAGGGTTATCGAGATTGAGCCATGTTCGCACAAGCATCACAAAATGAATATATGGTTTATCAATTAATAGAAGATTTGCATTTGGTTTTAGGCTTTTATCAAAATCTTTTGAAACAAAGATCAATCCCGCTTTTGTTTCCCTGAGTGCATCCATAAATTTGGGATTCTCAAAAAAACAAACAGAATGTTCGTTAGCTTCATGAAGCTCAGTTACATTATTCAACTTAACCTTTTTAGTGAAGTTAGTTGTGCAATCAAGCTTGGAAGCTATCTTTTTTGGAGTGAGCGGGAAATTGAATTTCTTCATTTATTCTACAGATTTTTCCATTTCGTCTAAGATAACATCTGTGATATCAAGACTTGGCTTTGCATAAAGTATGCTGCCTGCAGAAGCATCGAGAATGAGAGAATAATTATTTTCTACAGATACTTTTTCAATAATTGTTTTTAATTTATTCAGGATCGGTGCAAGAAGTTCATTTTGTTTTTGTACAAATTTTCCATTCTCACCAAAGAGCTCTTGAACTCTTGCCTGACGTGACTCGGACATGGTCATGATCTTTGTTTCTGCTTCCTGTTTACCGGATTCGGTCAAGATCATTTTCTTGCTTTCATAATCGGCATAGAGTTGTTCGATCTCAGCATCGATATCTGCAATTTCCTGCTCCCATTTCTGACGCTCACCCATCAAAATTGTTTGTGCTTCCTGAGTTTCAGGACTTGTCATCATGATCCTGTCCGTATCGATGTAAGCGATTTTCTCAGCTTCAGCAAATACTATTGTCGTTAAAATTACCGCTAAAACTATTGTTAATACTATTTTTTTCATTTTCTCCTCCATTTTTTTTATATTAGATTATTGCCTTTTCTATGAATTAATATTTAAAGTCAAATAAAAAGTTCATAATCGGAACTGAATAATAGACTTAATTTTATTCAGCAGCCTTATTTACAGCATTTAAAATTGGAACATAACCGGTGCATCTGCAGAGGTTACCCTCCAAAGCTTCTTTTATTTGTTCCTCAGATGGATGCGGATTTTTATCAAGGAGCGCTTTTGCACTCATCAGCATACCGGGTGTACAAAAACCGCACTGAATTGCGCCTTCTTCTACAAAGGCATTTTGCAGTTTGGAAAGAACATCGTCCTGCTCCAGATTTTCCACTGTTTCAATTGTTGCATTATTTGCCTGAGTTGCCAGGATTAAACAAGAATTTACAGCATCACCGTTCATAATGACAGTACAGGCTCCACATTCTCCAACTCCGCATCCTTCCTTGGTTCCGGTAAGCCTTAGTTCATCACGTAAAATATCTAATAACCGCATTGAATCTTCAACTTCCAAAATATGATCTTTTCCATTTACATTAATTTTTATATTTATCATTATTATCCTCTTTGTTCAATTATTTCGGTTAATGCATCTTTTGTCATATTAATGAAAACAGGTAATTTATAAGCGGATGACCAGCGTTTTCCAATTGCATTATCAATTATTTTTTTCAATGGCTCTTCAATGGAATTTATTGATTCTTTGGTTAATTCTTTGCCAATCAGCAATTGCTCGATCTCTTCAAGACGCATGGGTTTATGGAAAAGTGAGCCGGAAACGATCTTGCATTCTTCTACCTTGTTGTTATCAAAATTAATAAGAACTCCAATGCTGATCCTGGTTATGTTTACAGCGTTTCTTCTGCCAAGTTGGAAATAGCTGTATTCATATTTTTTCTTTGGAATTGGAATGATCACCTCAGTAAGGATCTCATCTGATTTAAGTTGTGTTTTGTAATTTTTTATAATAAATTCATCAGCGGGAATTCTACGAGTTCCATTTTTAGAAGTTAATATGAATTCAGCTTTATAAGCAATGAGAGGTGGATATGAATCGGCGCAGGGAGCAGCGTTTGCAATATTACCCCCGATAGTTCCTTTATTCCTGATCTGCAAAGAACCAATTGTTGAACATGCTTTTGTGAGCATTGGAAAATGTTTTTTGATATATTGGATAGAAAGGATCTGTGAAAATGTGCAGCCTCCACCAATTCTTATTTCATTTTCCGCAACCTTGATATTCTTTAATTCATCGAGATGTGAAATATCTAATAGTGTGTGTTTACCTGTTTTCATTCTCAATTCGATGATCACATCTGTTCCGCCGGAAAGAACGAGAAGTTCTTTTTTGGATAATTGTTCCAGAGCATCATTAATATTTTGTGGAGTAATTGTTTTTATATCAGCAATACGCAAGGTTTGTTTATCGATAACTCTATCATGATTTTTACAAGAATCATGCACTGCTATCTGACTTTGTCTTGATGGTTTTCTCAAATTCTTTCCAAGGAATACTTTTTCCAGAGTTAGCGGGAGTTCATAAGAATGTTTGCCGGTAGCGAATTTTAGTGCATTATTGATAGCAGCGGAAGTGAGTTCCAATGTGGGTTCACCTAAACTTTTAGCTCCAAATGGTCCGTCTTTATCTTCATTTTCTATTAATACGGGGTCGATATTTCCAATATCTTTAATAGTGGGGATAAGGTAATTATCGAGATTATCCGATTTAACGATTCCATTCTGGATATTATAATCTTCAATTACAGCATATCCGAAACCTTGTGTTACACCACCATAAATCTGACCTTCAGCCCCAAGCCTGTTCAATACTTTTCCAACGTCATGAGCAGCCGTAATATTCTTTACATCGATCTTTCCGGTGGAAGTATCGATCTTGATATCCGCAACATGAGCACCATAAACGTAAGTGAAATATGCGTTACCTTGTCCTGTCTTTTCATCCCAGCTAACATCGGGTGCTTTATACCAGCCGTAAGCTGAAAGATTTTCCCCAGCCCAATATGCTTTTTCTGCTGCATCTTCAAATTTTATCGGTTTAATATTCGGAACTTGATCTTTTCGGGAAATTGTACCTTCTTTCCAGATAGTTTCTTCAATATCAGTTACTTGCAGATCTTCCTTTATTATGTTAAATATTTTCATCTTAACTTTTTCTGCTGCAATAATAATTGCATTGCCACCCATTAATGTCCCACGTGATGCAACGGTTGGACCACCATCGGTAATTGTAGCAGTTTGTGGTTCTAAGAATACAATTTTCTCAAGATCGGTTCCAAGAACTTCTGCTGTAACTTGAGAGAATGTGGTTCGCAAACCCTGTCCATTCTCATTCAAGCCGGAGAGCACATAAATACTTCCGTCTGCCTGAACCGAAACGATTGCAGAAGTAGCATCAGTTCCCTCTGCACCGAGAGCACATCCGCGATAACTGCATGAGAATCCGATCCCATATTTATAGCGTCCATTCTGCTCATTCAATTTTTTATATTCTTCAAGTTTTTTATTATAATCAGCTTTTTTCAAAGCTTTATCGATAACCTCATCCAAAGAAACAGTATGCTTATTTAAAATTTGTCCGCTTGCCGTAGCACTTCCCTGTTTAAAACCGTTCAATTCTCTAATTTCACGAGCAGAAATTCCACAAATATCAGCAATCTCATCTATTAAAGATTCTTGCGCAAAAATAACTTGCGGGGAACCAAAACCACGGAAAGCAGCAGTATAAGTATTATTTGTGTAAACTCCTTTTACATCTGTTTCTACATTTTCAATTTCATAAGGTCCGGTAGCTTGAACAACTGAACGCCAGGTAACAAAGAAAGTTTGAGATGAATATGCTCCGCTATCTGCAATTATGTTTATCTTCATTGCTTTTAGTTTTCCATCATTATTAAAACCGACTTTATACTTCATATAATAAGGATGTCTTTTATAACTCTCTTTAAATGAATTTTCTCGGGTATAAGTTAATTTTACAGGTTTTCCGGTAAGTTTGGAAAGTAAAGCACATCGGCAAGCCATATAGTTTATTATATCATCTTTGCCACCAAAAGAGCCACCCAATGTAGAACCGAAAATATTGATCTGATTCATATTCAAACCCATGAATAATGCAATAACTTTTCTGGTAGTATATGGATTTTGGATCGAACCATATACTTTATAGCCTTTACAAGTATGATCGGGGATTACGGTTATTGTTTCAGGTTCGATATAGGCATGTTCATGGAATCCTGTCTTATACTCTCGTTCGATAATGTTATCAGATTCGCTGAACCCTTTTTCTACATTTCCTTTCCGAAGTGGATAATGAACAACTACATTGCTTTTATATTCGGGATGGATATGCCTTGCTTCCGGTTTAACAGCTTCACGTGGATCAAATATACCTTCGATAGGTTCGTATTTCACATGAATCAGATCGGCAGCTTTAAAGGCACTTTCTTTTGTTTCAGCAGCAACTACAGCGATCACATCACCGGAAAAAAATACTTCATCTTCTACAATTGCATATTGATCGTGGCGAATAGGACCAAGCCTTTGCTGCCCGGGAATATCTTTAAATGCAGCAATTTTTATAACTCCGGGAACTTTTTCTGCTTCACTGCAATCGATGTTAATTATCTTTCCAACGGGAATATCAGTATATCGAACCGCTGCATGGAGCATATCAATCAGCTTAATATCATCACCATAAATTGCTTTTCCGGTTACTTTTTCATATGCGTCGATCCTTTTTACTTTTTTCCCGATGATATTGTTCATATTAAACCTCTTGTACTAAATTTACGCATAAATCATTTTTTTATTTTTTGTAAATACGGTCAAATTATTAATTAAGGGTAATTTTGACTTCAGGGATTAAATTCATTTTGTTGACAAAGAAAATTGAAAAGAAAATTTGGATACATTCATTTTTTATATTTATTTCAATAATGTTCTTAATGGAGGAAAAAATGAAAAAAGGTTTTATGTTACTACTGATTATCATCCCATTAACACTATCCGCAAATTTTAATATTAAATCCACATCTGCAACAAAAGTTATTTTTGATTATGAAGCAGACAGTTATAATATTTATCAGGAAAATGGATTTTCACATCTTTATTTCAGTAACTTTGGAAGTCAGCAGACTCCCGGGGAACCGGAACTTCCTTACAGGGAATTCTGTATTGGTGTCCCTCCAAATGGTAATATTGAAGTAGTTATTATATCGATAGAAAAAGAAACGATTAAGTTAGAAAATCTGCTTTCTCCTGTCCCGCGGATTATTCCTTCAGGTAAGACATTTGATTATATTTATGAAATTGATCAAGAATTGTATAATGCGCAAGAAAAGAAATTTATTCAGATTATGGAAAGAGCAAAGTACCGATTTAATAATATTGTGCCGGTAAGATTCTATCCGGTAATTTATGATCAGAATACAAATGAGATAACAATATGTAAAAATATCAAATTTGAAATTCGCATTAATGGAAATGTGAAATTTAGAAATTATATCGAAGAAAAAAATGAAATATCACTTTCAAAACTGATTGTAAATTATGATCATGCTAAGAATTGGAAGGAAAAAAGTGAAGTAACTTTTACAAAAATGCCATTTGAAAATTCGGATTTCTGGTATAAATTTAAAACAGATAGATTTGGATGGTACGAAATAAATTATGAAGATCTGCAAATGTTGCCGGATTTCTGTCAACCTTCTCAAATTCGGATGTTAATAATGGTAAAAAAGCAGATCAATAACAAAACTGAATTTGAGCTTCTGGAAATTCCAATTTATACCGATGCAGGAAATGACGGCTCTTTTGATGCGGGAGACCGCATAATATTTGAACGTGAGCAATTCCCTAATATGGGAAAGTATTTTCAAAATGAAATGGTCTTTTGGATTACATTCGGTGGGGATTTTCAGGGAAATCCGGCACGATTGGAAAAGAATCCAAATTTATCACACTACAATTCTATAATGGATTTCAAGAAGAAAACATTCTCAGATAACCAAATTTATCGTGAAGATAAAGATGGCATAATAATTTATCCTGGATATCTTACAGCAAGTCAAACCAATGTTTTTGAGACTCATTCCCAAGAGTTTGCGCAGCTTCATCCCGATATGAGTTTCATCATAAAAAGTCAATCCGAAATATTCGATGAATTCAGTGGTGGAGATCCTGACCAGCAAGCTGTAGAAAATTACATTGAATCTGAATTTAATGATCATCCGGAAATGCAATATGTTGTTTTGATGGGATCGGGTATCGAAAATTGGGATCCGCAAAATGAAAAAAATAAGATCATTGTTGCTAAGGTTCCGGATTCAGTAGCCAGCGATGATGAATTTGTTGATTTCGATAATGATAATAGACCTGAACTGATCATTGGCAGGATCCCGGCTAAGAACAACCAAATGATGGATTATTATTTGCAGAGAATTGAAGATCATCTTCAAGATTTAACTCCGGGTTTCTGGCGGAATAAAGTATTGATAATGGCAGATGATGAGCATAAAGGTGATACTTTGGAAGGCTTAAGTCTAAACAGTGGTTTGAACCATACAGCTCGTGCTCAGGAAACTGAAGACTTCATAACAAATACTATTATTATGGATAAGGTTTTGGGAATAGAATATGGCTTTGATGAATATCAAAGTAAACCGGAAGCACGCATGGCTCAGATAGAGAAGATTAACCAGGGACGATTGATCTGGTATTTTATCGGGCATGGTAATGAAGATGTCTTGGGTGATGAAGATTATTTCAGAGCTTCGCTGCATATGGATCTACTGGATAATATAGAACATTTACCATTATTTCTGGCTGCGTCCTGTGAAGTAGGTAAATTCGATAATACGGAAATAGATTGTATAGCAGAAAAATTCCTTTTTCATGATAGTGGAGGTTCAATTGCATCCATTGCTGCTACTGCTAGTGTTAGTGGTGGAGCAAATACAATATTAATGAAATATGTTATGAAAAATATAATTGAAGAACGAATGAATATTGGGAATGCCTTATTAGATGCAAAATTAAACTCATCAGCCGGATTGATCAATAGTCAGTTTTTCAATATTATGGGTGATCCCATTCTTAACGTTCTTCCTCCACAAACAAATGAAACTATTACCGGTATTCCTGACAGCGTTCAGGCAAGGCAAACAGTTGATTTTAGTGGTGATTATGAAAATGGAATAAATGAGATCGGTGAAACCCGTATCTATGAATCAAAATATGATAAGCATTATGAAAATACACTCGTTACACCCGACGATACTTATAACTATGAGGTGGATTACACCGGTAATGGTCATACATTTTATTATGGTAATATTGATATAAATAATGGTGAATATAATGCGCAGTTTATTGTCCCTGATGATGTTCACTCCGGAAATGACGGCAGGATATTGAATTATGTTTACGATAACAGCACATCTACAGATTTTCTGAACTGCTATCTTCCAATGAAACTTAGCAGTATCCCTGTTTTGGCACAAAGTACAGGCTCGCCGGAAGTTCAGTTATGGATGGATTCCCCATCTTTTATCGCGGGAGATTTTGTATCAACAGATCCAACATTAATTGCTCACATCGAGGATGAAAACGGAATTAATATTCTAGGCTCTTCCGGACATTGTATTCTGCTAATAATTGATGAATCTTTAACACCGATCGATATAACAGATGGATTTATGTATGATCTTGGTTCTGCTACGGAAGGTGAACTCACATGGCAGCTTAATGATCTCTCGGAAGGAAGCCATACACTTCAGCTTATTGTATTTGATAACTTTAATAATCCTACTGTTGCAGAAACAAATTTTGTTTGCAAGACATCAGGAAAGGTCTCGATCGAACAAATGCTTCCCTATCCAAATCCAATGAAAAAGGATGGGTACTTTACATTCGTAATCACCGAAGATTCTGATATTACAATTACAATTTATACATTAACAGGCAGGAAAATTAAAACCATCAAACAACTGAATTCTCTAGCTGGATATAATCAGATCTATTGGAATGGGAAGGATGCGGATGGCGATGATATCGCTAATAATACTTATTTCTATAAGATCAAAGCTAAACAACTAACTAATAATAAAATTACTGAGAAAATTGGTAAACTCATTATTTTAAAGTAGAGAGTTGACAAGAAACAGTAATAATTTTCTTTTGGACAGCTAAAAAGGTTTTATATAAAATTAGATATTTAATATAATTGCGGAGGATATATGAAAACTATAAGAAACATCGCTCTTGTCGGAGCTATTGGTGCTGGGAAGACAAGTCTGGTTGAACAGATGTTATTCAACTCGAAAACGACAAATAGAATCGGTAAGATCGAAGATGGCACTACTGTCATGGATTTCAATCCTGAGGAAATTGAAAGAAAATCTTCTGTTTCTCTGAGTATTGCAAATTTTATGTGGATGAAAAATAAGATCAATATTATTGATGTACCCGGTCTGGTAGATTTTAGCTCTGAGCAGATATCTGCTTCGATCGCTGCGGAAACAATTTTGTTTGTAGTAAACGGAGCTTCAGAGTTTGACGTAAGCCTTGAAAAATCTATAGAATTGCTTGCAGATAGACCTGTGGTGAAAGGTTTTATTGTTAATAGAATAGATAATGAAGGTGCAGATTTCAATAAAGCAATTGAAAGGATCAGAGAGAATACGGATTTCAATCCTACACCTATTCTTATTCCAATTGGAAGTGAACACAAATTTGAAGGTGTTGTTGATATCGCAAAAGGTAAAGCTTTTAAAAACGGAGAAGAGATCGATATCCCTGCAAAAATGGCTGATCAAGTTGAAGAAAGTAAAATGGAATTGATGGAAGCTGTTGCAGAAAGCGATGATATACTTCTTGAAAAATATTTTGAAGCAGGAGAACTTACAAAAGAAGAAATGACTACCGGCTTAAAGAATGCAATCATTCAAGGTAAATTGACACCTGCTTTTGCAACTTCCGCAACTCATGATATTGGAGTTATTGATCTTATGAATGCCATTGTGGAATATTTACCTTCTCCGGCTGACAAAAATGAACTTCAAGTTATCGAAAATAAAAAAGAAAAAATCATTCAACTTAGTGAGACCGGAGATCTTTTTGCATATGTTTTCAAATCATTTTCCGATCCGAACGTAGGCGATATTTCTTATGTAAGGGTTTTCTCAGGTAAAATGACAAGTGGATTAGATGTATATATCCCAGAGAAGGATAGTAAAGATAGAATTGGTTCAATGTATTTTGTGAATGGAAAGAATAGGAAAGACACGGATAAATTGAAAGCTGGGGACATTGGCGGCTTAGTTAAAATGAAAGTTGCCCGTGGTTTTGATTCTATCGTTAATACAAATTCTAAACTTAAATTCCGTGAGATCAAACTTCCTACACCTGTTTATTGGCAAAGTATTAAAGCAGCCAATCAGCATGATGAAGATAAGATTGGTGCAGCTTTAAATAAATTATTAGATGAAGATCATACATTAAATCTTGAAATGAATCAAGAAACCGGACAGAACATCATATCATGTATTGGTGAGCAGCAGATCACACTTCTTCAAAAAAGGCTTAAATCCAGATACAAGATCGAAGCAAATTTAAAAACACCAGCAGTTCCTTATAAAGAAACAATATCAGGAATGGCTGATGTACATTATAAACATAAAAAACAATCAGGTGGTAAGGGTCAGTTTGGGGAAGTATATTTTAGAGTGAAGCCACTTCCTCGCGGCAGCGGTTTCGAGTTTGTCAATTCTGTTGTTGGTGGTAGAATTCCTACTAAATTCATTCCGGCTATCGAGAAGGGACTAATTGAGGTAGTTGGGAAAGGAATAATCTCCGGTAATCAAATTGTTGATCTTTGTGTTGATGTTTATGATGGCGGTTACCATGATGTCGATTCATCTGAGATGGCGTTTAAAATTGCTGCATGGAATGCACTGAAAAAAGCATTTGAAATTGCTAAACCTATCTTGCTCGAGCCTGTTCATAAAGTTCAAATTATTATCCCGGACGAATATATGGGTGATGTAATGGGTGATATTTCTACGAGAAGAGGAAAGATACAGGGAATGGAAAAACAAGCTAAAAAGCAGATATTAAATGCTGAAATGCCTTTATCGGAATTACTGAGTTACTATCCTGCACTTAAATCATTAACTCAGGGGCGTGGGAAATTTACCCAAGAGTTCTCACATTATGAGAAAGTTCCTGGTGAAATTGCAACGAAAGTAATTGCTGAAGCAAATAAAGAAGATTAGATAGATAATAAGACTTGTGAAAAATATTTTCATAAGTCTTTTTTTATTTGGAGGTTTTGCGATATGTCCGGGCATAGTAAATGGAGTTCCATAAAACATAAGAAAGGTACTGCCGATGCTAAACGTGGCAAAATTTTTACTAAACTGGTAAAAGAGATCATTGTTGCCGCAAAAGAAGGTGGTGGTGATCCCGAAATGAATCCACGCTTACGATTAGCTGTCTCTACCGCAAAAGGTGCCAATATGCCTAATTCAAATATCGAGAGGGCAATAAAAAGAGGTACCGGTGATTTAGATGGTGTTAATTATGATAATTATACTTATGAAGGTTATGGACACAATGGAGTAGCTATTATTGTGGAAACTCTTACCGATAACAAGCAGCGAACAGTTGCAGATGTTAGGCATATCTTTTCTAAATATGGTGGTAATCTTGCAGAAAATGGATCTGTTTCCTGGATGTTTGTACAGAAAGGTTTGATAATGATTCCGGAAAATGATCTTGATGAAGATGAGGTAATGATGGCTTCGCTTGATGCCGGTGCGGAAGATTTTATAGTTGAGGATGGGAACTTCCTTATTTATACTGCTTATACAGATCTTCATAGTGTTCTTAAAAAATTGGAAGAAAACGACTACAATATTGAAAAGGCTGAACTCACTAGAATTCCTGAAAACACTGTTAATGCTGATGAAGTTGCAGAGAAATTGCTTAAATTAATTGATCATCTGGAAGATTGCGATGATGTACAAAAAGTATATGCAAACTTTGAAATTTCAGATGAAGTATTTGAAAGGTTATCTGAAGATTGATAATTCTTGGAATAGATCCTGGCAGTTATAATGTAGGGTATGGAATCCTGCAAGTTGAAAAACGTAAAATAGTAGCTGCCGGATGCGGTACAATAAAAATTAATTCAAAAATACAATTAGCAGAAAGATTAGTTCAGATACATTTCGGAATTGATAAAATTATTGCAGAATACAAACCGGACATCGCTGTTATAGAAACCATATTCTACGGGAAAAATATTAAATCAGCTTTTACATTGGGGCATGCCAGAGGTGTGATTATGTTAGTTTTAGCTCAACACAATATTGAAATTGCAGAATATTCCCCAAGAGAAGTAAAAAAATCTGTTGTTGGAAATGGCAATGCATCAAAAGAACAAGTTGAATATATGGTTCAGAAAATTTTAAATCTGAACAGTAAACCAAAGACTCAAGATGCAGCCGATGCTCTTGCAATTGCACTTTGCCAATTCAACAAAAATAAATTTAAATACTAAATAAATGTGGACATTATTATCTAATATTTCGATATGTAATTGATCGAATTTGGAAAAAGAGGGCAAATATGTATTCTTACCTGAAAGGTGTATTATCCGAGAAAGAACTCACTGCAATCGTAGTTGATTGTAATGGTGTTGGATATGAATTATTCATTCCACTCAGCACATATGACAAATTGCCGGAAACCGGAAAAGAAGTAAAAATTCTTATACATTATTCATTCAATGAATCAGACGGTGTGAGATTATTTGGATTTTATTCTACTGAAGAAAAATTACTCTTCAGGCAATTGATCAATATCTCAAAAGTTGGTCCTAAATTAGCTTTATCAGTTCTTTCAGGACTTTCCATAGCTGATCTGATCCGTGCTGTTCAAACAGGTGATGTAAATCTGATCACCACAATACACGGTATTGGTAAAAAATCTGCCGAACGTCTTATTATTGAATTGAAAGATAAAGTTGGTGATATTACTTCAATATCTTTAGGTGTAGATTATTCCGGTGTTGATACGGAATTAATTCAAGATGCAGAAACAGCTCTTCTTACTTTGGGATATAAACGATATGATATTAGAAAAATTATTTCAAAATTGATGCAAGAAAATGATTTTTCAACATCAGAAGAAATAACTAAAGCTGCAATACAGGCATTATATAAAAAAAGAAATATATGATAGACGTTAGACTGGAAGCTTATAAGATAATTCTCAAGGTTATCTCTAAAAATATATTTTCCGATAAATTACTTCAACAGATGACAAAGAAGATCAATCTGGCAGGAGAGAGATCGGATCTGCTTTATGTGCTTGTGAAGGGTGTAATTAAAATGCAGGTTAACCTTGATTATATTGCTTCCCAATATACTGATCCAAAGAAGTTTTCAAATACAAATATAAAGATAAAGATACTATTGTATATGGGATTGTATCAACTTATATATTGTGATTATATTCCACAACATGCTGCTGTGAATGAAACTGTTTCCATCGCAAAAAAGATGTATGGTGAAAAAATTGCCAACTTCATAAATGCTGTTTTAAGAAAGTATCTTCGTGAAGAGAAAATTGAATATCCTGCTGAGACTTTGGATAGAATTGCGATTAAATATTCTTTCCCAAAAACAATAATTGAAAAATGGGTAGAATATTGGGATGAAGAAGATACAAAAAAATTATGTGTTTATTATAATCAATCACCTAAATTGCATATTCGTATCAATACATGTGCTACAAATAAAAAAAGATTAATTGAATATTTTTTAAGACGTAACATATTGGTAAAGGAAAGTAATGCTTCAGAAAACATTCTAATTACAGATCAGGCAAGGGATGTATTGAATGAAGTTTCTTTTTCAGAGGGGTATTTCTCAATTCAGGATGTGTCTGCTGCTTTGGTCGTGGAATTATTGAAGCCTGAATTAAATGAATCGATTCTGGATCTCTTTGCAGCACCCGGTGGTAAAGCTACATATATCAGTGAATTAATGCGTAATACCGGTGAATTGATAGCTGTTGATAAATTCCCAAATAAGATAAAAAAACTAAAAAGAGCAATTGAGAGACTGCAGATAACTAATATGAAACTTCATGCTAAAAATGCCTTTGAATTTGGACCGATAGCTCCAGCTTATGATAGAGTTCTGCTGGATGTACCGTGTTCCGGTTGGGGCGTTTTCCAAAAAAAAGCAGAACTTAGATGGCAGAAGAATCAAGATATGAAAGGATTGATTAAACTACAGAAGAAAGCACTCGATCTCGGAGCGAAATTTCTGCGTCCGGGTGGGGTTTTGGTTTATAGTACCTGCACTTTGAATAAAGAGGAAAATGAAAAACAAATTGAGTGCTTCCTGAACAGAAATCCTGAATTTATACTTGAATCAGCAGAACTATTTATTCCAAAAGAATTTACAGAAAATGGCTATTTAACTACACTGCCATTCAAACATAACTCAGATGGTGCATTTGCAGCAAGAATGAAGAAAAAGATATAGGAGCAGATAAATGATAAAACTGAAATCAATTTTGATAGCATTAGGTATTTTAGCTGGATTGTTCATAATTGCTTTTTTTGGAACAGACCTTATTATGAAGGTAATAGTTGGACATGGCAATGAAGTTCAAGTTCCGCTTTTAATAGGTGAGGATTATGAAGTAGCGCGTAAAACATGCAAGAATATGAAATTATATGTCGAAAAGAGTGAACTGATCCACGATGAGAATATTGAAAAAGGAAAGATAATCTCACAAAAGCCCAATCCGGGTATTATGACCAAAAAATACAGAACGGTTACTGTGGTCATTAGTAATGGTCCGGAAATGGTAAGGATCCCTTATCTTGATAACCTGAGTATAGTCGAAGCAAAATTAAAACTGGAAAATGCAGGACTTTCTCTCGGTGAAAAAGTATTCAGATATTCAGAAGAAGTAAAAAAGGGAAATGTGATCTATTCTCAACCGATGGCAGATGAATTAACACCAAAGAAAAGTAATGTAAAAATTATTATAAGTCTGGGAAAATATACAACTTCTTCAGGAGATGATAATAAATGGAAAAATCTTCTGGGAGATTAAGAAAAAATTAACAATAAAAACGCATTAACACACAAACTAAGATGTTTTTTATGCTATCGAAAAACAACAAAAAAACAAATAAAATATAGCATTATTTCCTAAAGAATATTTAAAGGGTTTATAACTTCTACAAATGCAAGGGGTTATGAACCCTATTTTTGTATATGGGAATCTACATAAAATTAGCTAACTTTATACAAACAAAATAGTTGACACATATTGACGTCATGGCGTTATAGTCCTATGAAATGGAGTTAATAAAAAAGATAAAAAATTACTAAAAAAGGAAGAGGTTTTATATGACTAACACGAAATATACAGCAGGAAATATCAAGGTTCTAAAGGGTCTTGAAGCCGTACGAAAACGTCCGGCAATGTATATTGGTGGAACCACTGAAAGAGGTTTACACCATCTGGTTTATGAAGTAGTTGATAATAGTATTGATGAAGCTCTCGCCGGGTATTGTGATAAGATACAGATAACTATTCATGAAAATGGCTGGGTTTCAGTTATAGACAATGGACGGGGAATTCCTGTAGAGATGCACAAAACAGAAAAGATCCCGGCTGTACAGGTTGTAATGACCATATTGCATGCCGGCGGAAAATTCGATGATAAATCTTATAAGGTTTCCGGTGGACTGCATGGTGTGGGTGTATCTGTTGTTAATGCACTTGCCGAGCAACTGGAAGTAGAGATTTATAAAGATGGTAAGATCTATCATCAAGCTTACGCAAAAGGAATCCCACAGACAGAAGTGGAAGTGATTGGAAAAACGAAGAAAACCGGAACAAAAGTTAGTTTTATTCCCGATAGAACAATTTTTGAAACTCTTATATTCAGTTTTGATTATCTTTCAACGCGATTGAGAGAACTGGCATTCCTTAACAGCGGAATATTGATCTCACTTACAGATGAAAAAGTGAATAGAACACATGATTTTCAATATGAAGGTGGAATTAATTCTTTTGTAGCATATCTTAATGAAAATAAAAAAGTACTTTTCTCTGAACCTATTTATATTAAAGGAGAAAAAGAAAATACCGAATTCGAAGTAGCGATTCAATATAATGAAGGATTCCAAGAAACAATTAATAGTTTCGCAAACAATATTAATACTATTGAGGGAGGAACTCACCTTAGTGGATTTAAATCCGGTTTAACAAGAGCTGTTAATACTTATATAAAAAATGCGAATCTATTAAAGAATGAGAAAGTATCTCCCGGTGGTGGAGATATTCGTGAAGGTATAACTGCTATTATTAGTGTTAAACTACGTGATCCGCAGTTCGAAGGTCAAACCAAAACAAAACTTCAGAACAGTGATATTGAAGGGATCATAAACTCTATTGTATATGAGAAGCTTATGGAATTCTTTGAAGAGAATCCAAAAGAAGCAAAACATATTGCAATGAAGGCAATTCTTGGTGCCAGATCTCGTGAAGCAGCTCGTAAAGCCAGAGAATTAACTCGAAGAAAATCAGTTTTGGAAAGCGGAAGTCTTCCTGGTAAATTAGCAGACTGCTCAATTCAAGATCCGTCTCAAACTGAGATTTTTTTGGTTGAGGGTGATTCTGCCGGCGGCTCTGCAAAGATGGGTAGAGATAGAACTTTCCAGGCAATCTTACCACTCTGGGGAAAAATGCTCAATACAGAAAAAGCCAGGATCGATAAAGTGCTTAATAACGATAAAATTCAACCTGTTATATTGGCTCTTGGCGCAGGTATTGGTGATGAATTTGATATTTCAAGATTACGTTATAACAAAGTAATTATTATGGCGGATGCCGATGTGGACGGTCAACATATTGCAACTTTACTTCTTACATTTTTCTTTAGATATATGCGTCCTTTGGTTGAATATGGTCACATTTATATTGCAAAACCACCCTTATTTCTGGTTAGAAAAGGAAAAAGTAAAAAATATGCATTCTCAGTAAAAGAGAGAGATGAATTGATGAAAGAAATGGGTGATCGCGGCTTACATATACAAAGATATAAAGGTCTTGGTGAGATGAATGCCGATCAGCTATGGGATACCACTCTTGATCCGGAAAGAAGAATACTTATTTCTGTGAAGGTAAATGATGCCATCGAAGCTGATAGAATGTTTACAATATTAATGGGTGATGAAGTAGAACCGCGAAGAGAATTTATCGAGCAGAATGCACAATATGCCGAAGTCGATGTTTAGGAGGATAAGTGATACACGATAGATCAAGAATAGAATTATTAGAAATAGAAGACGTATTGAAGAAATCATATCTGGAATATTCAATGAGTGTAATTGTTTCCAGAGCGTTACCCGATGTTCGAGATGGCTTGAAACCTTCACAGCGAAGGATACTTTTTGCGATGAACGAACTTAATTTAGCTCCCGGTAAAGGTTTTAGGAAATGTGCAAAGATCGCCGGTGATACTTCCGGTAACTATCACCCGCACGGTGAACAGGTTATTTATCCAACTTTAGTTAGGATGGCTCAGGAATGGAGTTTACGATATATGCTGGTTAACGGTCAGGGTAACTTTGGTTCTCAAGACGGTGACCCGCCGGCTGCTATGCGTTATACTGAAGCAAGACTTCAAAAGGCAGCAGTAGATCTTATGGATGATCTTGATAAGGATACTGTCGACTACAAAACAAACTATGATGATACAAGAAAAGAGCCAGTAGTTTTCCCATCTAAATTTCCTAACCTTATTGTTAATGGTTCATCCGGTATTGCTGTGGGAATGGCTACAAATATGGCACCGCATAATATTGGTGAAGTCTGTGATGGTATTACTGCATATATCGATAATACTGAAATGGAACCTGCAGATTTTCTTAAATATATAAATGGACCTGATTTTCCAACAGGCGGTTACATTATTGGTAAACAAGGAATTAAAGATTACTTTGAAACAGGTCGCGGACGTGTTATAATGCGTGGTAAGGCTGCTATTGAAACAAAGAACAATGGCTCTGAAATGATCGTGATCACAGAAATTCCTTATATGCTCAATAAAAGTCTGTTGATCCATAAGATAGTTAGTGTTGTAAAAGATAAACGAATCGAAGGTATTAGTGATATTCGTGATGAATCCGGCAGACAAGGGATGCGTCTTGTAATCATTGTAAAAAGAAATTACGAGGCAAGTTCAGTCCTGAATAAATTATACAAATATACGCAATTACAAGAAAGTTTCAGTGTTAATAATAGAGCTCTGGTACACGGTATTCCAAAAGTAATTAACATGAAGGATATGATCACTAATTTTGTTGATTTCCGTCATGAAGTTGTAGTCCGCCGAACCAAATTTGAACTTAAAAATGCTGAAGAACGTCTTCATATATTAGAGGGTTACAGGATTGCATTAGATAATATTGATGAGATCATTTCAACTATCAAAGCTTCTAAGAATGCTCAGGAAGCAAGCATTAAACTGCAGGAGCAGTTCAAACTTTCTGAGATTCAGGCAAAAGCCATTTTGGAGATGAGACTTCAGAAACTTACAGGGCTTGAAAGAGATAAAATTGAAAAAGAATATAATGAAATCATAAAGACAGTTAAAAAACTTAAAGGTATTCTAGAAAAAAGATCACTTCGTATGAATATTATCAAAAAAGAAATTGCTGAGATCAAAAGTAAATATGCTGATCTCAGGAGAACAACGATCTTAGAAGGTTCGGCAGATATCGAGACCGAAGATATGATCGCTGATGAAGAGATGGTTATTACGATCTCCCGTCATGGATATATCAAACGTCTTCCAATAAGAACTTACAGAAATCAGGGAAGAGGCGGAAAAGGATTATCCGGTTCAAACCTTAAAGATGAAGACTTTATTGAAAACATCTTTGTTGCATCAACACATGCATACATTCTATTCTTTACAGATCATGGAATCTGCCACTGGCTCAAAGTTCATAGAATTCCAAGTTTGGGAAGACTTGCCAGAGGAAAAGCTATAGTGAATCTTCTTCAACTCGAACGGGATGAAAAGATAGAAGCATTTGTGACTGTAAGAGATTTTAATGATCCGTATTATGTTACTATGGTAACAAAAAAAGGGACTATTAAGAAATCTGAATTGAAATCGTTCTCAAGACCGCGGGTTAATGGTATAATCGCTATAAAATTATTGGATGACGATAGACTGATAGAAGCAAAAATAACCGAAGGTGACAATGATATTATCTTAGCTACCAAAAATGGGTATGCAAATAGATTTAATGAAACCGATGCCAGATCAATGGGTAGAAATTCACAGGGTGTGCGCGGTATACGTCTCAGAGATGATGACCAGGTTGTTGCTATGGTAGTTGTAAAACGTGAAGGAACACTTCTATCTATAAGTGAGAATGGATTTGGAAAACGGACCGAGATCAGTGGCTATAAAGTTACAAAACGTGGTTCTAAAGGTGTTATAACTCTCAAAACTACTGAGCGTAATGGAAAACTGATCTCTCTTCTGGAAGTTGTTGATAATGACGATTTAATGATAGTTACAAGAGAAGGTATGATCATTCGCCAGCCCGTAAATAAAATATCCATTATTGGCAGAAATACACAAGGTGTGAAATTAATTGCACTTAATGAAAATGATAAAGTATATGATATTGCTCGTATTATTGCGGAAGAAGAACAGGAAGAGATTGAAGAACAAACTGAATCCCAAGATCAATTACAGGGAGATGAATTAATAAAAGATAACAAATCTGTTGATTCTGATGAAAAGATCGTAGAAGAGAAAGCTACAGATGGAACAGAAGATGTTGTTGAGAACGTTCCTGAGAAAGTAATTGAAGAAGTAGAAGATACACCGAAAGAAGTTAAAGAGGAAGAAATAATTGAAGAACCTGTAAAGAAAGATGAAAGTGATCAGGAACAGGAGATTGATTTCGGACTTGACAACTAATTCGCAACAATAAGTCTAAACACAAATAAACGCAGAGACGATTTTTTTATGATCGTCTCTGCTAATATGCGAGGTAAAATTATGAAACGATTTATTTTTCCACTGTTATTATTTGTCTTAATATTTTCCGCTTGCACGATTAAATATGTTCCTGTCCAAACTGACGATGTTACAATTACAGATGATTTTGGTGTAAAACGAACGAAAGCTTATACTTTCGCTGCGGCAAATGAATATTGGAATAGAGATCCGCAGGAATTAACCAATTATTTCACTACATTCTATATCTCAATTCATAATAGACAACGCGAGGAAATGCAGGTTGAAAAGACTGATTTTGGTTTAATTGATCAAAATGGTAATCAGTTTGATGTAATAACTCTGAATTATATCGAAAATCTACTGGCACCCAAACAGATTGATTATCTTTTGATAAACGAAAATGAAGAAGAACTTATTGATACCGAAGATTTTTTTAATGAGCAAAAAAAGGTTTTAGAAGAGTGGCGGATTGCTCAGAATAATCTTATAACTTACTCTTTCCATTTTGGGAAGATCTTACCCGGAGCAAAGAAATCCGGTTTTATTTTCTTTCCTAAATTGGAACCTGAAAATGCTGAATGTGAATTGAGATATAATGCTATGGGTATTAAATTCATCAGACTTGATGAGAAGAAAAAACAAACAAAAGAATAAATTCAATAGAAAACATAATAAAACCTTCAAGGTTCTTGAAACTTTGAAGGTTTTTTGTTTTTCCAAAGCATTGACAAATTATCAGAAGATTAAATTCTCGCACAAAATTAATTATAAATAAAAGGATATGAATATGTTAGATTTTATTAAAGATAAAAAACGAACTCATTATGCAGAAAAATTGAGCAAGCAGGATGTTGGTGAAGATATAACTCTGATGGGTTGGGTTCATCGTCGAAGAGACCATGGCGGGCTTATTTTCATCGATCTCCGTGATGTTTCAGGCAAAGTCCAGATCGTATTCCACCCGGAAAACGAAGCAATTCATGCAAAAGCCGGTAAACTGCGAAATGAATATGTGATAGCTGTAAGCGGGAAAGTGGTTTTACGTGATCAGCAAAATATTAATAAAGAGATGAAAACGGGGGAGATCGAAGTAGAAGTGCAGGAGTTGCTCCTTCTTAATAATTCAGAACCGTTGCCGGTTCAAATCAATGAAAATATTCTGGCAGAAGAAGACCTTCGTCTTAAATACAGATATCTTGATCTGCGTCGTGATAAGCTGAAGAACATAATACTGATCCGTCATAAAATTGTTTATGCGATCAGAGAATTTCTGGTTAAAAGGGATTTCTATGAAATTGAAACTCCTATGTTGATGAAAAGCACACCGGAAGGTGCAAGAGATTTTCTTGTTCCAAGCAGAGTGCATAATGGGAAATTCTTTGCGCTTCCGCAATCTCCGCAGATCTATAAACAACTTCTCATGATCGGCGGCTTTGATAAATATTTCCAGATCGCTCGTTGTTTTCGTGATGAAGATCTGCGTGCGGACAGACAACCGGAATTCACACAACTTGATCTTGAAATGAGTTATGTTACTCAAGAAGATATCTTCCGGATCATGGAAGAATTATTTAAATCCATTTTTAATAAAGTTATCAATATCGATCTTCCGATTCCGTTTCCGCATTTAACTTATACAGAAGCGATGGATCGTTATGGCTCAGATAAACCGGATACACGTTTTGGAATGGAATTGAACGATCTTTCGGTTATTGTTGCAAATTCAGAATTCAAGGTTTTCAGTGGAGCTTTACAGAATGGCGGCAGTGTTCGTTGTATTGTTGCTCCGGGATGTGCCGGATATTCCAGAAAACAGATCGATATTCTTACTGATAAAGCAAAACATGTTGGTGGCAAAGGGCTTGCCTATGTGAAATATCAAGATGGAGAATTCCAATCCGGTATTACTAAATTCCTTTCTGATGAAGAGAAGAAGAACATATTGAAAAAAACCGGTGCCGAGGATAGAGATTTGATCCTTTTTGCTGCTGATAAAAATAAGATCGTTTTTAAAGTTCTTTCCGAAATCAGGAATTATCTGGGAAAAGAGTTGAAGCTTTATGACCTTAAGCAGTACAATTTCCTTTGGATAACCGATTTTCCGCTATTCGAGTACAATGATGATGAACAGCGTTGGGAAACAGCGCATCACATGTTTACCCTGCCTAAAGAAGAACATTTCAAGTTTTTTGAAACAGGTGAATATGAGAAGATCGAAGGTCAATTATATGATCTTGTTTGTAATGGAATGGAACTTTCTTCCGGCAGTATCCGTTGTCATAGACTCGATATTCAGAAGAAGATATTTGAAGTTCTGGGATTCTCAGAAGAGGAATTGGATGAAAAATTCGGTTTCTTCCTGAATGCGCTAAAATATGGAACTCCTCCTCATGGCGGGATTGCACCCGGTATTGATAGAATGGTTATGATAATGAGTGGCGCACAATCGATCCGTGACGTTATTGCCTTTCCAAAAACTCTGCAAGCAACTGATCTAATGAGCGAATCTCCTGCAATTGTTTCTCAAAAACAATTAGATGAATTGGGGATAACGCTTACCACAAAGACACAAAAGCACGAAGAAAAATAAACACAGAGACATCAGTCTTCGTCCCGAATAGCGGGACACGCCCTGACAGGCAAAGACACAGATATCACAGAGAAGAATGAAATTAAAGCTCCCCTTTGCAAGGGGAGATCCGGCAAATGCCGGAGAGGGGTTTTAATGAATGACTTAAATTTAGTATTTTCTTTCTCGTTCCCAAAGCCCTCTTTGGGAATGCAGATGAAAGCGAAACTTCTGTTTCGCAACGAATTCAAACATTGTAGTTGAACCAACTTTTGTGGCTTAGTGGTGAGAAATGAAAAAAATCGCATCAATAACCTTTGGTTGTAAAGTTAATCAATATGAAACATCCTGCATTGTAGATGACTTTACTAAAGAAGATTATCAGATTTGCAGTTTTGATGAACCTGCTGATGTTTATATAATTAATACCTGCACTGTTACAAATAGAACAGACCATAAAAGCCGTAATGCAATAAGAAAAGCATTAAGCCAAAAACATATCGATCCTTCTGTAAAAGTTGTTGTAACCGGATGTTATTCACAAAGGAAAAAAGAAGAGATCGAAGAATTGGGTGATGTTGATCTGATAGTTGATAATAACAGCAAAAGCAAAATATTTGAAAACCTGAATTCCGGAGATCAACTATTCAGAGATATAAAAGATCAGCATGATTTTGATGAAATATCAACCACGAAAATGCTTGATAAGACCAGAGCGTTCATTAAAATACAGGATGGCTGTGATTATTACTGTGCTTACTGTGCAATACCGTATGCCAGAGGACATTCCAGAAGCCGAAAGAAAAACAACATTTTATATCAAATACAAAAATTGGTTGATAACGGCTATAAAGAATTTGTGCTGGGCGGGATCAATCTGGGGCTTTATGGAATTGAATTTGATTATTCACTGGCAAAACTGCTTTATGAAATTGAGAAAATTGAGGGTGTGGAATTGATCAGGTTAAGTTCAATTGAACCGCAACTTTTTACTGATGAATTATTGGAATATTTTATAGAAAGTAAAAAAATGTGTCATCACTTTCATATTCCACTTCAAGTTGGATGTGATGAATTGCTTAGCAAAATGGGAAGACGATATTCTACTGAACAATTTCGAAATGTAATTATTAAACTAAAGAGAATTTTCCCCGATGTTGCGATCGGGATCGATGTGATAGCAGGGCTTCCCGGAGAGACGGAAGAACTTTTCCAAAAAACTCACTACTTTCTTTCCAACCTCGATTTTACATACCTTCATGTTTTTTCATATTCCAAAAGACCGGATACTCGTGCTGAAAAAATGAAAGGTCATGTGAATGGGGAAATCATAAAACAAAGAAGTAATGAACTGATCTCGATCTCAAAAAATAAACTTGCTGAATATACAGATTTTATTATCAACAATAATATTGAGCTTAAAGGTGTAATTGAGCAGAAATCAAGAGGGTATTGGACAGCTCTTTCAGATCATTATGTTCGCATATTTTTAAAAAGTGATGAAGATTTAGAGAAAAAGTATTTACATTTAAATCCTGTTTCTAAAAAATATGACGGAATTGAAGTTGTAGAAATTAGTTCCCTTTAAGAAGGGAATATCCTGCAACTTCCGGAGATGGATTTTGAAAATAATCGTGCTGAGAAGAATATGAATTTAAGGAAATCTTAATGATAGAAATCAAGGATCTTTCAATAAGTTTTGGTGATCAGGAAATATTACAAAATATTGATCTTACGATTCGGGAAAAACAGATAACAATAATTGTAGGGCAAAGCGGAACCGGAAAAAGTGTTTTGATGAAATGTATTGAGGGTCTTATCGAACCGGTTCAAGGCTCTATTATTATTGATGAGAAAGATCTTTTTACACTGAATAAACTTGAGCTTAACGAAATTAGAAAGAAGATGGCAATGCTTTTTCAGGGTTCAGCCTTATTGGATTCCATGAATGTATATCAGAATGTAGCACTTCCACTAATTGAACATACCGATCTTTCTGAAGATACCATACTGAAAGAAGTTAAAGAAAAACTGGAACTATTCGGACTGAAGGATGTTCTAACGAAAATGCCGGCGGAACTCAGCGGTGGTATGAAGAAGAGAGTTGCACTGGCAAGAGCAATAATTCTAAAGCCAAAATATATAATTTATGATGAACCTACAACAGGACTTGACCCGATCATTGCCGAAGAAATTTCCAATCTGATACTCAAAATGCATAAACAATATGACATCACTTCCATCATCATAACTCACGATATGAACTGCATTAGGAAGATCAAAGGAAACATCGTGATGATACATGATAAGAAAATAGTTTTTGACGGAACATTTGATGATTTTAATAATGATGAAAGAAAAATTATAAAAGAATTTGTGAAATAAGGAAAGAATATGAAAATTACCTCACCTCAATCCTCTTGAAATCGTTTGCTTCGCAAGCCGACTCATACCTAAGAGGAGAGGAAGCTTTTTGTTCTCCTTCTCCTTGATAGGAGAAGGTCGGAAAGTGAGATCGTTTTTCTACGAAAAGCCGGCTCATACGGGATGAGGTAGAAAGGAAAATGCAAATTATAAAAAATAAGGAAAGAATATGAAATTTTATCAGAATAAAAGAAATACGGAATTCAAAGTCGGGTTATTTACAATTGTTGCAATAGTAGTGCTTGCCGCTTCTTACATGTGGTTTACCGAAGTATTGCAAAGAAAGAACATGACTATTGTGAAAGTAAAATTTAATAATGCGGGGAATATAGAGGTCGGCAGCAGTGTAACTGTGAATGGTGTAAAAAAAGGTCGTGTTAATAAAATAGAAGTGGCTTCGGATGGAGTTGTTATCGATCTGCAGGTCAAGCTTGATTTTCCATTAAAGGAAGGTACGCAATTCTCTGTAATTGAATCTAACCTGATGGGTGATGTACAGGTAGAGATAGTTCCCGGAGCTGGTGGTGAAAACCTTGATCTAACTCAGGTTCAGATCGGGGAAAAAAGACACGGATTGATGAAACTTGTTTCCGAGGTAAGCAGCGTTGTTGCCGATTTCCAAACCATAATGGATAATATTGCTGGAGATGAAAATTTTGTAATGCAGATAGATTCAGTGATCGATACAACTAAAATCGTTATTAATAAGATCAATAGAAGTTTAGATAACAATACTGAAGAATTTGAAAAACTAATTCTCAATGCGAATCAGCTTACTGCAAAACTGAATAAACTCGTTACAGCCAATGAAGAAAGTTTTTCCAATTCAATGGAAAGATCTTCGGAAGTTATTGCTTCAATTAATTCAGCTTTAGATGAAATAAAAGAGACCTCTATAAGTATTCGTAATATTACGGAGAAAATGCAAAGTGAGAAAAGTAGTATTAATAAATTCATGAGCGAAGATGATCTTTATGAAAATTTAATGCGTTCATCAGTTAGATTGGATTCTTTACTTAAGGATATTAAAGAAAATCCCAAGAGATATTTCAACATCAAAATTCTTTAAGTTTAAAGAAATGGCACACGGATGTCACGGATTGAACGGATTTTCACAGATAAGACATTTTGGAATTTATGTCATCCTGAGTGTTCGGCATGAGCCGAATGTATCGAAGGATAGTGAAAGGAAAAAGATATAGTGTTCGCGTAATGAACAAGTTTTTCCTTCTCCTTGTAGGAGAAGGTGTCTGACCATACCGGTGTGGTTCAGACGGATGAGGTAGAAAATCCGGCTTCGTTCTGAACATCGGGACTACGCCGGGACAATAGGGAGAATAAATGAGAAAATTCGTAATTATAATTTTAATGATACTTGTTTCCTTGCAACTCTTCGCATATAATTTTGGTAAGAATAAAATACAAAACTCAAAAATGGAATGGGAAATGATAGAGACACTTCATTTTGATATTTATTATCCGAGCCAAAATAAAGAGTTTGGTAAACTTGCAGTTCTTATAGCCGAGGAAGCTTATTATCATTTAAAAGAAGATTTCCAACGTCCTGTTATGAACAGAATTCCGATAATTCTATATAAATCTCACGATGATTTTGAATCTACAAATGTTATTGGAGCCCTTTTGGGAGAAGGTGTTGGCGGCTTTACCGAAACTGCTCATAATAAAGTTGTAGTTCCCTTCGATGGTGATTATAAAAAAATGGAAGAGATCCTTACACACGAACTTACGCACGCTTATGTTAATGAATTGAATAATAATCGAAGCAGAATACTTACCATGAATATCCTGCCATTTTGGTTTCAGGAAGGTTTACCGGAATTTGAATCTGTTCATGGTGAATCGGTTTACAATAATATGTTCGTGATCGATCTACTGCTTAATGACAGAATTGGAAATTTAGGAATGATCGGCGGCTATTATGCTTATAGATTAGGAGAATCTTTCCTGGTTTTTATTGAAGAAGAATATGGCCGGAACAAGGTTCTGGAATTATTCTATGCAATACGATATAATAGAAATACCGATATTGCCTTCAAAAAAGTATTTGGAAAAGATTTTGAACAGATACAATTAAAATGGAAGAACTTCCTTAAAAGAAAATACTATCCTCAATTTGCTGATTTTGATATTCCTCACGAAGTATTTTCCAGAATAACAGATCATAAAGAAGATGGATCTTCACTTAATTATGCACCCAGATTCTCTCCTGATGGAAATAGCTACATATATTTTTCAAACAGGAATTTGAAAACGGATATCTGGCAGGGATCAATTCTTGGATTAGATAAGAATAAGAAGATATTAAGTGGTGAATCAACAGGAGATTATGAAGAATTTCATTACCTGCGAAATAATTTAGCATGGTTTCCGGATGGGGAAAAATATGCCTTCGTTTCTAAAACATCATTTGCAGATAAGATATATGTTCTAAATAATGAAACAGGAAAAACCGTTTATGAATTGGAATTTACTGAATTTGATGCGGTTTATGAGATCGATGTTTCTAACGATGGAAAAAAAATAGTATTTGCCGGTCAGAAAGAAATGAAATGCGATATCTATGTTTATGATATTGTCACTGAAGAAATAACTGCGATCACTGATGATCAGTATTTTGACAGCCAGCCGCATTGGTCACCGGATGATTCTAAAATTGTATTTACATCAGAAAGAACATTCAATGAAGATGCTTATGCAGAGCAGGTTTTCAGTAAACTCACTTCCGATATTTTTTATTATGATCTAAATGAAGAGAAGTTCTTTAGTGTAACGCACGATCCGCAGAGAAACAGCTTTCCAATTTGGGATAAGACAGGTGAGATGATTATATTTGTTAGTGAGAGTGAGACCACCTCGAATTGCGATGTAATTGAAATAGCAAGTGGGATGAGAGCTAAAGTAACTAATGTTCACGGGGGAATATTTGTGCCGGATATTTCTATCGATAATAGTGAACTTATTTTTTCTGCTTTCTTCAATAGCGGCTGGGATATTTATTCTCTATCCAATCCTCTTGATAAATTGGAATATGTCGAATATTCCAAACCGGTTGAATTTGAATTTGTAGATGATTTTTATAAGAAATTCAGGTTAAAACGATATGATGTTTTTGGAAAGCAGGATAAGAAATTTAAGAAGGAATTACCCGAATACTCCCATAACATAACAAAAGTAGATATTGGGAATTTTACGTATTTGGATAGTCTGAATAAGGCTTATAATCTCGATCTGGATAAGAAACCCACAGAGCCGAATGAGCCATTGAGTTCTTCTTATAAACCAAAATTTGCCTTGGATTACCTTTGGGGGGGAGCTGCCTATTCTCCTTCCGGCGGAACTTACGCTCAATTGCAGTTCGGTCTTTCTGATCTAATGGGAAATCATGTGATTGGTGTTCAACTCGGGCTTACCGGTGATCTTAAAGCTTCTGATTTTGTGTTTACTTATATCAATTTGAAAAAACGAATAGATCATGGTTATGGCGGATTTTATCTGAGTGATGAATGGGTTTATTGGACAGATTTCTATCACGAAGACGATTTCTTTCGTGAACGAGAATATAATTTCGGAGCATATTCCATTCTGCGTTATCCATTCAATAAATTTTGGAGATTGGATTTTGAGAATATTTTCTCTTCTAAAATTATTAAGCGTGATTGGTGGGATGGAAATGATTGGATAATAGAATATCTGAGACCGGAATTCGCTGAATATTATGGTTTGGAAACAGAAGAAACAGAATATATTTACTCACCGCAGCTTACGTTGGTTCATGATAATGCCATTTACGGAAGTGTAGGTCCTGTCTCAGGTTCACGTAAGGCACTTCTAATTAATCACAGTTTCTCTACAGAAGAAGATTATACGATTGTTTATGCCGATTTGAGGAAATATCTTTTCTTCGCAAAAAAATACGCTTTTGCTTTCAGATTTAACGGGGGAACAATTCAAGGAGATACAAACCAGAAGTTCACAATGGATTATTACAATGGTGTGCGCGGTTTGAACGAAGATTATATTGGTAGGAATAAATTCCTGGTTTCTGCCGAACTTAGATATCCGTTTATAGATAATCTGCAAATGTCTTTTCCATTACCGCTCTATTTTTATCAGATACGCGGTAGTGCTTTTGTCGATGTTGGTAGTATTTGGGATGATAACGAAGATCTTAAATTAACAGATAATGGAAAATTGGAAGACCTGAAACTTGCGATAGGGTTTGGTCCCAGATTGAACTTGGGCTATTTTGTATTAAAATTTGATGTAGCATGGAATACCGATCTTGAAAGTTTTAGTAAACCGGCATATTATATAAGTTTAACTCCGGATTTTTAGGAAGTAGAGCAAGCACAACGTTAATTGAAGAAATGTCTAAAATAGTTAAAACAAAATTTATTTTAATTTATTTTTCGCTTTTTTGTTGTTCAACGTTTATTTGCTTTAAACATTTTAGGATTACTGTCTGCTATTGTTATCAGATGTTCTGTAACAGGTATTATTTTGTGAGTTATGAAATCAGATAATCCTCTTTGGCTTACAAATTCAATTAAGTATCTACCGTCCAATGTTTTTGATTTTATCTCTCTCTCAAATGTTACATGATTAACTGGAACTGGTATTGTAGAGTTATCATTAGAATCAATATAAAAGAGATTGGAATGCAAGATAACCATTGGATAGTATAGAAATATGTAGTTCCAATGAGTAGTATACTTTTTTAAGTATTTCTTTTGATACTCAAGAGCTTTAACAAGCGGAAGAAAAATTCCATCATAAATTCCATCATGTAATGCTTTCCAATTTTTTCCATTTCTAACAATTTTACAGAATTGAACTGCTTTTTGAGTATTAGAGAAAAAGTGATGATGTTTTTCAATTCCCAAATGATTGAATGCTGGAACAGCCCTTACCATATTATCTTCTCCTTCTACAGGAATATGATATACAGAATATGGAAAGACGAACTCTTTTGGTTTGAACAATTGGTCAGCTTTATTCTTGTTTCGACCAATAAAAACAAATGGATTTGAATTATTTTTACACTCGCATATAAGTCCAACATTAATTGAAATTTTATTTTCCTCATTTCTATAGTATTCCTTGGTAGCGAAGATGTCTATTTCTCTTGATTTACCTTCATTTTCATCTTCAAATGCGGAATTTGTCTTTACATTAAAATCAAGATTTTCGAGATCTGTTGCTACTTCTTGCTCCATAAGGTAACCTGAGTCCCTAATGGCATTAGTAATTTGTTCTGGTGTTGGTGTTGCTCCTGTAGTCATTTTTTATTTCTCCTTTATCAGAAAATAATTGATTAACCTTAACATCATTCAAACATTTCATTTCTTAAATCCTACTTAAAATCGAAACTTTGAAATTTGATGTTAACCGTCAATCACAAAATAATTAACTCGGATTCTCTACCTGTTTCGGTGATAGCACTTGGAATGCTTCTCCGCAATCACTGTCATTCCTCCCGATATATTGGGAATCTTTCTTTTTTATTCTTCATGGATTCCCGCTTTTGCGGGAATGACAGGAAATAGGAACACTGTCATTCTCAACTTGATTGGGAATCTAAGATAATATTGTTAGACCATTCTAAAATTTCATCTGTAACTTCAATAACAAATTCTTGTCCTTTTGCTGCTGATTGAAAGTAATCTGTTTTCCAGCTATTTTCATTATGGAAGCTTATCGATGTTTGTTTGAAGAATTTCGGCAGATTCCATCTGGAACGACTGTAACCTTCTTTTGTTAATTTCAATTTGGGATCATATTGAAATGTTCCGTATCCTTTTATATTATTGTTGAAAGAAAGAACTTTTGAAGCTACATAAAGAGTATCATTTAACAACGTAGTGTGTCTTGTTTTATAATGAGGATGGTAATGCATCCAAGCTGGAATATTATGTGTATTCACTTTGATAATTTCGGCAATTTCCAGATAACCGTAAATTGCGTGGAAACTACGATCCCTATTATATTTAAAGTTTAGTTTTCCGTTTTTATTAACAGTCTCTGAAAACCAGCCAAAAAATAAAAATATATCACCAATCGAAATATTTTGATTTCTCAAATGAGATTGGGCTGTTCCACTTTGACCAAATAATCCTTTCCAGTTGGTGTTACGTTTCAATGTCCTAAATCTAATATCAGGATCAAGGTGACATCCAATCTCTTTAATTGGGTGTTTCCCACTACCTTCCAATTTAATTTTATTTCCACCTATCTCTGTTATCAATTCTACATAATTCTTCTTTTCTGAAATGTGAAGATCGTGGAATTTTAGATCAGAATGAATGTCCGGGATAGGTAGAGAAAGCATTTCTCCATTTGGAAGGATCGGGCTGGGAATTCCTCCATATCCGGAATCAAAACCTTTTCGGCTAAGAATGATTTTCATTTCTAATTTCCTGTCAGTTTCAGTGAAAACACCTGAAATATTTCTTGGCAATCGCTGTCATTCCCGACTTGATCGGGAAACTTTCTTTTCATTATTCATTGATTCCCGCTGTTGTGCGAGTGCGATAGCACCAAAATTTCGTAAGAAATTTTGAGTTCACGGATTCCCACCGAAAATTTAGGGATGACTGTTTTCAGGTACATAAATTTTTCGCATATGTTCTGATTTTTGAATCAAGTTTTTTACATCTATGATTTGTTTTTCTTTTATTCCCAAAACATTGGCTATTTCGGGAATTTCCCATCCATTTTCCAGGGCCAATAAAATTAAATCCAATTTCTCATAAGAGATTGTTATCGCTTTTTCATCGGTAAGACCTGGAATAATATCAGGTGATGGGGGTTTCTCTATAATCCTTGAAGGAATATTTAGATATCGAGCAAGTTCTCTCACCTGAGTTTTATATAAATTCAAAAGTGGCATAATATCAGTTGCAGCGTCACATCCATGTTTTACAAAAAACCCAATTTTGTATTCGCTTTTATTTGCAGCTCCAACTACTAACTTATTTTCAAGCTCTCCATAAAGATAGAATAATAGCATTCGCAGTCTATGTTTTATCCTATAATAGGCATTACCTTTTTTAAGATAAGAGTCAAATTCCTTGTCCTTAAAACCTAAAAGACTGGCTGAAAAAGGGGTTTCCCCTGTTTTTTTCTGATAAAAATTATAAGCTTTTTTAACCAAAGTTCCTTTTAACTTTCTTAGAAAGAAAGGTTTATTGAAGGAAAGCAATTTATATGTTCCAAATCCTTTAAGATAAGAGGTAATATCAATTAACTTTGTTTTAATCTCCAATTCGTTAGCAAAATTTAGAGCATCTTCTATATGTTCCTTTTTTGAATCCCTCTCTGGCATGATTAGAGCCAGAGTTTTCTCTGAGCCGACTGCCCTTTTACATAAAGCGGCAATCACGGCAGAATCAATTCCTCCACTTAATCCTAATATCGTTCCTTCCCTTTCTAGTTTTTCTGTATATACTCGGATAAAATTCTCTAAAGAAAGAGCTAATTCTTCTGGCTTAATTTTCATTTCAGACTTTAAGTTTTTCAATTTAGTATCTAAATTCATTTTCATAATTCCCTAAATTAAATTTTTAAATTTCATACTTTGCTTTCCTTTTGTTCTAATGCCCTACAACTACTATCTAAACACCATGACACATACACAGCCAATTTGGATGTATAAACACCATTGTGCTTATTTCTCATTTATATTCCTTTTTCTTAACATAATTACAAATACGAATTTGATTAATGATAACTTAAGTGTCAACATAGAAATTATTTAAACACCTTCTCGGTGGAATAATCACGATAAATCGGGAATTGGGAAACGGATTGCTATCATCTTCACTATTAGCACTATCTGCCAAATGCACTATATTTTTTGTTGTACTCTGCTAATTTTCTTTTCTTTTAAATGTCCACTGCCAATAAAAATATGGGAATATTGGAATAATGGATTCTATTGATTCATTAATGTCTGGTAAATGTATGTAGTATCCAATAAATTCTGCACGAAAAGTTCTTAGAATTCCCCATTTGTTTTTATAAAAAGGAGCAATTCTAAAACCATAAGAAATCTGCTGTTTTCTTGGAACATTATCTAAATATACAAATGTAGTTCCATAAGAACCTGTTGCGTGTAGACTAATCCAAGGTTTCAGCCTGTAATCTATGCTTAAATTAAAATCAGGTGTAAATGATTTTGGATAAAACTTTTCTATCAGATTTAAAGAGTCGTTGTTGCTGAAATATAAGTTTTCTACATAAGTTGCCCCAATTGATAGATGAGTATAAAATTTAGAACTGATTTTCCAACTAAAATTCAAATGATTATACCAACTGTTTTCTTTTCTACTAACAATTGTATTTGGTTGGTCAGATTGGGTTATTTCATTCCAAAGATGCTGATACATTGTTTCAAAGGCAATTGATGGTATCAGTTTTTTTTGGTTAATCAGTTTAAATCTAAAATTAAAACTCGGAACAGGAAGGTTCGGTTCTTGAAAAAGTCCACCAATTAATGGAAGAAGGTCTATTTCAGCAGTAATGTTATCAGTTATACCCCACCATGCCCAACTCGGTAAAGGCAATGTAAACGGTGATTGATTGTAAACAAATCCCCCCTTTTTTAGTATATAGGCTGTAAATCCATCAGCAGGATGCAAAAGTGTTTCAGTTTGAAGTCCTTTTAGCGTATTTGATTGTCCAAAAACAAATGTGGGGAATAAAAACAAAATGGTTATATGTAATATTCGGTTTTTCATAATGGAGTACAACGTTGGCAATATGAAAAGTTGGCGATTTCGAAGTTCATTTTTTTTCAATTTATAAGAAAGTTTAAGCGGGCTGAAACCTTTGAATTTACTACTGTCTCGGCAATTAAATATACCACGTGTTAGCTACCGTTTTTTACTCTTTTTTCAATATATTTCGAGTTCATTATTCTAAGCATTCCCATATAATCTAACTTAAATTCAACCAAGTCTCCTACCCTATAATTCTTTTTGTTTTCACAAAGGTCAATTACAATCATATCAGAACTTGCACCGGCAAATTTTAAACTTTTATCAACTAATTCAAGATGGTCTGGTTCTGTGTCAAGAAGACCTAAATCAATAATTGCTCGGTATGATGTTTCTCCAATATTAGTTTGGTCAAA